>NZ_BAAGZP010000015.1:0-193344 GCF_054778355.1 Saccharopolyspora tripterygii
CGGCTTCGCCGTACAGCGCCGACGTGGCGTTGGCCTGCGCCGCGAACTCCTCGGACGGTGCGAATCGGTCGTGGGCTGCGTTGCTCACTGACACTCCCTCCTGCTCGGTGCGCGGTACTGGGCACGCAACGTAAGCAACTCCCGTGATCTGCGGCACCACCTGCGCGACCGATCGCCGCGCTGACGCGTCCGAACGCCCCTGCTGCGCGACGAGCGGCTGATGAGCGGTCTCGCTCACGTCAGCCGAACGGATTAGCATCCCAGCATCCATCAATGGCGATTTGGGGTTTTCGATGCCGGCACCGACCCACCGCACGCCGCCGGGCGCGTGGTCGTTGCGGCGCTCGGACTCCGAATCGGTGCTGCGCACCGCGCGCCGCCTGGCCGTGAACCTGCGCGCCGGTCCCGCCGGACCCGGGGTGCCCAGCGCGCTGCGCGACCTCCGCCGGCTCCTCGACGTGAACGCGGTCGGGATCAGCGATCTGTCCGGGTCGCTGCAGTGGTCCGGCCGGTCCAAGGCCGAACCGGACGCGGTGACCTCGGTGGCCGACGTGCTGCACACCGAAACCCGCAGCGGCCGCCCACCGCTGGTGGCGATGCCGCTGCTGGTCCAGGACGAGCTCGCCGGCGTGCTGATCATCGACGGGGAGATCCGGATGTCCGCGGTGCGCGAAGCCACCGCCTGGGTCGAGGACGCGCTGGAGCACGGCAGGCTGGAGCACTCGGCGGAGCTGGCCGCGCAGTCCGAGCTGCGCGCGCTGCGGGCCGAGATCTCCCCGCACTTCATGTACAACGCGATGACCGTGATCGGCTCGCTCGTGCGCTCCGACCCGGAGCGCTCCCACGAGCTGATGCTCGATTTCGCCGAGTTCATCCGCTACGGGCTGGCCCGGCACCGCGACTACACCACCGTCTCCGACGAGTTCCACGCCATCGAGACCTACCTCGCCCTCCAGCGCGCGGTGCTGGGGGAGCGGCTGCGGGTGCAGATCCGCGTCGCGCCCGAGGTGCTGGCCGTGGCGATCCCGTACCTGGTGCTTCAGCCGCTGGTCGAGAACGCCGTGCGGCACGGCATGGAACCCCGGTTCACCCCGGGCACCGAAGGGGTCGGCACCGTGCAGGTGCGCGGCGAAGCCGAGGGCAACGACCTGGTCATCAGCGTCGAGGACGACGGGGTCGGGATGGACCCCGTCCACGCCGAGGCGATCCTCGCCGGGCACGGGCCCGCCGACTCGGTGGGGCTGGCCAACGTCGACCGGCGGCTGCGCAGCGTCTACGGCGCCTGGTACGGGCTGGTCGTGGAAACCGCCGAGGGAGCGGGCACCCGAGTGGTCGTCCGCGTGCCGCGATTCCATCCGGGAGTGGTGCCGAGTTGAGCGAAGGACTGCGCGCGCTGGCCGTGGACGACCTCCCGCCCGCGCTCGACGAGCTGTGCAGGTTGCTGCGGGAGGCGCCCGAGATCGCCGAGGTCGTGGCGGCCTCGGACTCGCTGAGCGCGCTGCGCACGTTGCAGAGCGACCGGTTCGACGTGGTGTTCCTGGACATCTCCATGCCCGGGCTGGACGGCATGGAGCTGGCGTCGCTGCTGTCGAAGATGAGCGAGCCGCCGGTGATCGTGTTCGTCACCGCCTACGAGCAGCACGCCGTGCAGGCCTACGACATCGGAGCCGTGGACTACCTGCTCAAACCCGTGCGCGCGGAACGGCTCTCGGCGGCGTTGGACCGCGTGACCCGGCTGCTGACCACTGAGGACGTCGCGGAACCCGTTCCGGCGCAGCCGGACGCGATGGTGGCGCTCCCGGTCGAGACGGCGGGTCGGACCCGCTACGTGCGGCGCAGCGAGGTGCTGTTCGTCGAGGCGCACGGCGACTACGTGCGGCTGAACACCCGCAGCGGCGTGCACGTGGTGCGCATGCCGCTGTCCCGGCTCGAGGAGTACTGGGAGGGAGCCGGTTTCGTGCGGGTGCACCGCAGCTTCCTGCTGTCGCTGGGGGCGGTGCGGGAGCTGCGCAGCGATTCCGCCGGAGCGCTCAACGCCCACACCGACGCAGGGGACGTCCCGGTCAGCCGCAGGCACGCCCGGGACCTGCGGGAGCGGTTGCTGGACAACGCCCGTCAGGCCGAGATCACCCACCCGCGGGGGCGCGGATGAGCGGTGGCCCGAAGCGGGTGTCGGTGACCAGCCCGCAAACCCGGGTGGCGCACGCTCGCCGCGTGATGCGGCGGCGTTGGCGAGCGCCGCGCCTGGAACCGGGTGAGGCCCTGCGGGCGAGGTCCCTGCACCGGGCGCAGCGCAGGCTCGGCGCGGTGACGCTTCTCCTGCTGTTCGCGCTGGTCTTCGGGTTGCCGCTGGTGTTCGCGGCGGCTCCGGTGCTCGACGAGGTGCGGGTCCTCGGCGTCCCGGTCTCCTGGGCGTTGCTGGTGCTGCTGCCGTTCCCGGCGATGGCCGCGCTGGCGCGCTGGCAGCTGCGCGCGGCCGAGCGCGTCGAGGAGCGCTGAGCCGTGTTCGCCCTGCTGGCCGTCGCGGTCGTCGTGCTCCTGACGCTGCTGATCGGGCTGCGCGGGGTGGCGGCCATGCGCACCACCTCGGACTTCCTGGTCGCCTCCCGGCAGGTGTCGCCGCTGGTCAACGCGGCGGCCGTCTCGGGGGAGTACCTGTCGGCGGCGTCCTTCCTCGGCGTGGCCGGGTTGATGCTGTCCCACGGCGTGGGCGCGCTGTGGTACCCGGTGGGGTTCACCGCCGGGTACGTGGCGATGCTGGTGCTGGTCGCGGCACCGATGCGCCGGTCCGGGGCGCTCACGGTGCCCGACTTCGCCGAGGCCCGCTTCGCCTCACCGGAGCTGCGGCGGCTGGCGGCGGTGGTGGTGCTGATCATCGGCGGGCTGTACCTGGTCCCGCAGTTCCGCACCGCGGGCCTCGTGCTCAGCGTTGTCAGCGGAACGCCGTACTGGGTGGGCGTGGTCATCGCCGGGACCGCCGTGTCGGTCACGCTCGCGCTCGGCGGCATGCGGGCGGCGACCTACGTGCAGGCGTTCCAGTTCTGCCTGAAGCTGCTGCTGTTCGTGATCCCCGCGGTGTGGCTGGTGCTCCAGGTGGGCCCGGCGGTGCGGCACGAGGCGCTGAATCCGGTGCAGTTCACCCACTTCGCCGAGGACACCCCGGTGATCTTCCGCGTCGCCGTCGACCTCGACATCACCGAGCCGGTGACCGCGCGCGACGCCGAGGGACGGCCGGTGCCGCTGGCTCCGGGCGCTCACGAGATCGAGGCGGGGCGGACGCTGACGTTCCCGGGCGGTGCGGCGGTCCCCGAGATCGACGGCATGGACGTGCCGGGCGGGCCGGACTGGCGGCGACCGCTGCTGGACCTGGAGAACGCCGGTCACCCGCTGCTGGGGACCTGGGCGGTGCTGATGGCCACCATGTTCGGCACGATGGGGTTGCCGCACGTCATCGTGCGGTTCCACACCAGCCGCGACGGGCGAGCGGCACGCCGGGCCGCGGCCATCACCGTGCTGCTGCTGGGCAGCTTCTACCTGTTCCCGGGCATCTACGGCGCGCTCGGCCGGGTGCTCGTGCCGCAGCTGTACCTCTCCGGCGTCACCGACTCGGTCGTGGTCGGGCTGCCCGCTCAGGTCGACACCGGCTGGGTCGGCACGGTGTTCACGTCGCTGCTCACGGGCGGGGCGTTCGCGGCGTTCCTGGCGACCTCGCTGGGCCTGCTGCTGGTGGTGTCCGGCGCGATCTCCCACGACCTCACCCCGGGTGGTCTCGGCCAGCTGCGCTGGACCGTGCTGGGTGCGGCGGCCGTGGTCGTCCTGCTCGCGCTGCAAGCAGCCCACCTGTCCGCCGGCGTGCTCGTGACCTGGGGATTCACCGTCGCGGCCGCCACGTTCTGCCCGCTGCTCGTGCTGGGCATCTGGTGGCCGCGGCTGACCCGGACCGGAGCGCTGTGGGGCGTGCTCGTCGGGCTGACCGCCACGTCGGGAGCCATCGGAGCGACCCTGTTCGGCCCGCAGCTCGACGGCGTGCCCGCGATCCTGCTCGCCCAGCCCGCTCCGTGGGCGGTCCCGCTGTCCTTCGCCACCATGATCGCGATCTCGCTGCGCGGGAAGACCCCGACGTGGGCGGAGACCGCGATGCTGTGCCTGCACCTGGACGAACCGTCGCGCTCCCGAACGCGGGGTTGACCCGCGGGTAACGGGCAGGAGACGGGCGCGACCGCTCGTCCCGGTCGGCGCGTCGTTCGTCGACCGTTCGTCTCGCGTGGCGGTCATCGGTCCCGGACGGCTCCCGCTGCTGCTCGTAGCTTCCTTAACGTGGCGCTCCTCACACGTTAGGGAGGATCCGTGAGCACCACCGACTCGGCCAGTCCGCCGCCCACCGAAGATGTGTGGCACGAGGCCCACGCGAGCGAGGACTTCGCCTTGCTGCGCCGGCGGCTGCGGGCGTTCGTCTTCCCGGTCTCCGCGCTGTTCCTCGTCTGGTACCTGGTCTACGTGCTGCTGGCCGACTACGCGCACGGCTTCATGTCGATCAAGCTCGTCGGCAACATCAACATCGGGCTGGTGCTGGGCCTGCTGCAGTTCGTGTCCACCTTCGTCATCACCACGATCTACGTGCGCTACGCCAACCGGAACCTGGACCCGGTAGCAGAACGCATCCGCGCCAAGGTCGAAGACGCGCCCCGCAATCCCGAGAAGGAGCTGGGATGAACCACCTCGCGCAGGGGTTGCAAGGGAGCAACCCGCTGCTCAACATCGGCATCTTCGCGGCCTTCGTCGTGGTGACGCTCGTGGTCGTGCTGCGCGCCAGCAGGAACACGAGCACTGCGGCTGACTACTACGCCGGCGGGCGCGCGTTCACCGGGCCGCAGAACGGCATCGCGATCGCCGGTGACTACCTGTCCGCGGCGTCGTTCCTCGGCATCGTCGGCGCGATCGCGCTCTACGGCTACGACGGGTTCCTGTACTCGATCGGCTTCCTGGTCGCCTGGCTTGTGGCGCTGCTGCTGGTCGCCGAACTGCTGCGCAACACCGGCAAGTACACGATGGGCGACGTCCTGGCCTTCCGGATGCGCCAGCGCCCGGTGCGCGCCGCGGCGGCGACCTCGACGCTGATGGTCAGCTTCTTCTACCTGTTGGCGCAGATGGCCGGTGCGGGCGTGCTCGTCTCGCTGCTGCTGGGCGTGTCCAGCGGGAGCGGGCAGGCGCTGGTGATCGCGATCGTCGGCGTCATCATGATCGTCTACGTGCTGGTCGGCGGCATGAAGGGAACGACCTGGGTGCAGATCATCAAGGCGGTGCTGCTGATCAGCGGCGCGGCGGTGATGACGGTGTGGACCCTCGGGCTCTACGGCTTCGACTTCTCCGGCCTGCTGCAGGCGGCGGTCGACCGGGCGTCGTCGGGCGAGAAGCTGCTCAACCCGGGCGCCAAGTACGGCAAGTCCGAGACCAGCAAGCTGGACTTCCTGTCCCTGGGCATCGCCCTGGTGCTGGGCACCGCGGGTCTACCGCACGTGCTGATGCGCTTCTACACCGTGCCGACGGCCAAGGAGGCGCGTCGTTCGGTGGTGTGGGCGATCTGGCTGATCGGCCTGTTCTACCTGTTCTCACTGGTGCTGGGCTACGGCGCGGCGGCCATCGTGGGGCCGGAGACGATCAAGAACGCGCCGGGTTCGTCGAACTCCGCGGCACCGCTGCTCGCCCAGGCGCTGGGCGGACCGCTGCTGCTCGGGTTCATCGCCGCGGTCGCCTTCGCCACGATCCTGGCCGTGGTCGCGGGGCTGACCATCACCGCGTCGGCGTCGTTCGCCCACGACATCTACGCCAACGTGATCAAGCGCGGGAAGGTCGAGGACAAGGACGCCGAGGTCCGCGTCGCGCGGATCACCGCGGTGGTCATCGGCGCGGTCGCCATCGTCGGCGGCATCCTGGCCCGCAACCAGAACGTCGCGTTCCTGGTCGCTCTCGCCTTCGCCGTGGCCGCCTCGGCGAACCTGCCGACGATCCTGTACTCGCTGTTCTGGAAGCGCTTCAACACCTCGGGCGCGTTGTGGAGCATCTACGGCGGCCTGACCACCACGGTGGTGCTGATCGTGTTCTCCCCGGCGGTGTCCGGGACCGAGGACTCGATGCTGCCGAGCGTGGACTTCCACTGGTTCCCGCTGCAGAACCCGGGTCTGGTCTCGATCCCGGCGGCGTTCTTCTTCGGGTGGCTGGGCACGGTCCTGTCCAAGGAGCACCTGGAGGACGAGTACGCCGAGATGGAGGTCCGCTCCCTGACAGGGGCGGGCGCGGAGAAGGCCTCCGCGCACTGACCTCTCGCGGCGCACGACGAGCCCGGGGCGCCCCCTCGCGCCCCGGGCTCGCATGCGCGCGAGTGCGGCGTCGCGATGCAGCGATCGTTACCGCCAACGCGGCGGAGCTCCCGGTGATCGCGGTCCGGCACGCCATGGGCGAGGTGTGCCGCTGTTCAACCCGGCCAGCCCGGCTTCCTGTGTGCCGGGCATCACCGCACGCGGAATACCCCGGGGGGTAAGCTGCGTTGGAGCTAGTGGAGGGAGATGGTCACCGTGGAGATGAAGCCGGAGATGGTCGGCGACGCGTTGACTCGGTTGAAGCGGGCGCGCGGTCAGCTGGGCGGCGTGATCGAGGCGATCGAGGAGGGGCGGGATTGCGCTGAGGTGCTGACGCAGCTCGCGGCTGTTTCTCGTGCTCTGGACCGCGCCGGTTTCAAGATCGTGGCGAGTGGCATGCGGCACTGCCGGCAGGTCGAGGAGGACGGCGAGGAGCCGCCGATGACCGAGCAGGAGCTCGAGCGGCTGTTCCTCGCGCTCGCCTGAGGGCGCTCGCGGCTGAACCACGGGAGACCTGTGTCTGAACCATACCCCCCGGGGTATCAGGAGGTGTGTGATCGTGACTGCGTTGGACGCGAAGCAACGGGCTGAAGGCCTGGTCGGCGGGCTGGCGATCGAGGTGATCGAGACGTCGTCGCTGGGGGACCGCAGCTACCTGGCCACCGATGGTGAGGTCGCGGTCGTGGTGGATCCGCAGCGCGACGTGGACCGGGTGATCGCCGCGGCCGGCCGGGCCGGCGTGCGCATCGCCCTGGTCGTCGAGACGCACGTGCACAACGACTACGTCTCGGGCGGTCTGGAGCTGGCCCGGCTGACGGGCGCGGAGTACAGCGTGGCCGCCGCCGATGAGCTGCCCTTCGCGGGACGTGGCTTGGCCGACGGTGACGTGGTCGAGCTGTCGGGGCGGATGCGGCTTCGCGTGGTGGCCACGCCCGGCCACACCTTCCACCACCTGTCCTACGTGCTCGAAGGCGAGGAGGGGCCGGTCGGTGTGTTCACGGGCGGGTCGCTGCTGTTCGGGACGACCGGCCGCACGGACCTGCTGGGTGCCGAGCACAGCGAGGAACTGGCCCGCCACCAGCACACCTCCGTGCGCAGGCTCGCCGATCTGCTGCCGGACGGCGCTCAGATCTGGCCGACCCACGGGTTCGGCAGCTTCTGCTCGGCCACGCAGGCCTCGGGCGACTCGGCGACGGTCGGGGAGCAGAAGCGCAGCAACCCGGCGTTGACGTTGGGGGAGAGCGACTTCGTTCGCCAGACGCTGACCGGTCTGGACGCCTACCCGTCCTACTACGCGCACATGGGCGTCCGCAACAGCGAAGGACCGAAGCCGCTGGACCTGCGCGAACCCGCCCGAGCGGAGCCCGAGGAGCTGCGGCGGCGGCTGGAATCGGGCGAGTGGGTCGTGGATCTGCGCTCGCGCAAGGCGTTCGTCGTCTCGCACCTGGCGGGCACGGTCGGGCTCGGTCTGGACGGGCCGATGGCGACGTGGCTGGGGTGGATGATCGAGTGGGGCGCGCCGATCACGCTGCTCGGCGAATCCCGCGAGCAGGTCGCCGCGGCGCAGCGGGAACTCGCGCGCATCGGCATCGACGAGTTCGCCGGGGCAGCGGTGGGAACCCCGGAGCAGCTGGCGACCGATCCGGCTCAGCTCCGCAGCACCCGGACGGCGAGCTTCGCGGACCTGGCCGCCGCGCTCGACGGCCACCCCGGCGAGTTCCCCGCTCCGGAGGTGGTGCTGGACGTGCGAACCCACAACGAGTTCACCGCCGCCCACATCGCCGACGCGGTGCACATCCCGCTCTACGAGCTGGCGCACCGGCTCGACGAGGTCCCGGCAGGTGTGGTGTGGGTGCACTGCGGCAGCGGGTACCGCGCGACGGCAGCCGCCTCCGTGCTGGAGGCCGCCGGACGCACCGTCGTCCTCGTCGACGACCACTTCGGCACGGCCGCCGAGGCCGGCGTCCCGATGAGCAGCTGACAACTGATGGAACGAGAGGAAATCAAGGGCATGACCCAGTCCTTACCGGCGCAGGTGGACCCCGCGCGACTGCGGGAGTCGCTCGGCGACGCGCGGATTCGTCTCGTCGACGTGCGCACACCTGGTGAGTTCTCCGCCGCGCACATCCCCGGTTCGCACAGCGTTCCCCTGGACCTGGTGCGGGAGCACCGCGACGAGCTCACCGCGCGCCACGAGGACCCCGTGGTGCTGGTCTGCGCCTCGGGCAACAGAGCCGATCAGGCCCGCGCGTTGCTGGAAAGCGCCGGGTGGAACCGGATCAGCGTGCTGCGCGGCGGGATCGCGGCCTGGGAGAACGAGAACGGCGAGCTCAACCGCGGTAGCGGCGCGTGGGCGATGGAGCGGCAGGTCCGGTTGACGGCCGGACTGCTCGTGCTCACCGGCGTGCTCGCCAGCACCCGCTTCGAGAAGGCCAAGTGGCTGGCCGGGTTCGTCGGCGGCGGTCTGACCTTCGCCGCGGTCACCGACACCTGCGCGATGGCCCGGGCGCTCTCGTTCTTGCCGCACAACCGCGCTCCCCGCTCGAACTCCCGGACGCAGCTGGCCGCGCTGACCCGCGGATGAGGTGACGTTCCTTGTTGCTAGCAGCGGCCTTCGGCGCTGTCATCGGTCTGATGCTCGGGCTGCTCGGCGCGGGCGGATCGATTCTCGCCATCCCCGCCCTGGTCTACGGCGTCGGGTTGCCCTGGGAGACGGCCATTCCCACGTCACTGGCCGTGGTCGCGCTGTCGTCGGTGGGCGGGCTGGTTCCGCGGCAGCGGCGGAGCGCCGTGCGGTGGCCGGTCGCGCTGGTCTTCGGCGCGGCCGGCATCCCGGCCGCCTTCGGCGGCGCCGCTCTCGGACGAGGGGTGCCGCAGCAGTGGCTGCTGCTGGGCTTCGCCGCGCTCATGCTCGTCGTGGCGGTGCGCATGCTGCGCGGCGGCGACGAGCGGGTCGGCGCCTGCCGCACCCACGACGGCGGGGTGCGCTGGCGCAGCTGCCTGCCCAAATCCCTGCTGACCGGGGCAGCGGTGGGTGTGCTCACCGGACTGTTCGGCGTCGGCGGGGGCTTCATCATCGTGCCCGCCCTCGCCCTGCTGCTCGGTCTGGGCGCTCAGGAAGCCGTGGCCACGTCAGTGGTCGTGGTGCTGATCAACTCGATCGCCGGACTCGCTGCCCACGCCGGCACGGCGACCGAGATCGACTACGGAACCCTGATCGCCTTCGCCGGTGCCGCCGCAGTGGTCTCGGCCGTGTCCGCGCTCTTCTCGAGCGAGCTGAACCCGGCGACCGTGCGCCGCTGGTTCGCCGTCGTCGTCATCGCGGTCGCCGTCTTCGTCGCCGTGGCCGCCGTCGTCAACCCAGCCGCGCTGGGGTGAGGCAACGCGGGAAGACCGGCAGTCGGAGGGTTTCGCCCCGCGTGACCGATCCAGGAGCTGCCCGAGGAGGCTGCGCAGTCGGGATGTGCTGGACACCGGCGGCGAGCCAGGTGGACCGGTCCAGATCGTGCCTGTTGCCAACTGCGGTTCGGGCGGACGGGATCCAGGCCTACAGCTCGCTGGCGAGCCCCAGCACCACCGCGGTGGACAGCTCGCGTGCGATCGTGTCGACGTCCGGGGTGCGCGTTTCGAGTCGCGAGGAGGCCGTCTCGAACCACACGGCACCGAAGATCAGCCGGACGATCAGATCGGGATCGAAGCTGCGGTGGTCCCACCAACCCAGGTTCTTCCGGACCACATCAGCGCTCTCCTTGAGCAGGGGATCGACTGGAGTTCCTCTCGTGCACCACCTCTCGCCGCGCGAAGCCGGTTCGGTCCGGTGCGGTCACCCGGTGCTGGTGCGGGCGATGGCGGCGTAGACGCAGGAGTGCTCGGGCTCGACGTCGTTCTCGCCCGGGCGCCAGTGCTGTGCGAAGACGAGCCCGGGATCGACCAGGGGAGCGTCGCCGAGCAGGGCGAGGACCTCGTCGTGCGTGCGCGCGTGGGTCGGTGTGGTCATGCTCCGGCTGAGCCGGGCGGCTTCCCTGCCGTCGATGGCGGGTTCGTCGTCCGTGAGGTGCGAGAGGATGTGCACGCTTCCGGCCGGTAAGCGTTCCCAGTACTGGCGCACGACGTCGGCGGTGTGCGCGGTGTCCGGGAAGTACTGCAGGACGAGCAGGCTCAGCAGGGCGATCGGGCGGTCGAAGTCCAGCAGGCCCGCGACCTCGTGGGCGGTGTAAACCTCCTCGACGTCGCGCAGATCGCCCTTGAGGATCGTCGTCCGGGGATCGTCGCGCAGCAGGTTGCGGCTGTGCGTCACGGCGACCGGTTCGTTGTCGACGTAGGCCACGCGCGCGTAGGGGTTGCCCTGCTGAGCGATCTCGTGGACGTTGCCGACGGTGGGGATGCCGGAACCGAGGTCCAGGAACTGGTCGATCCCGTTGGCGACGCACCACAGGACAGCGCGGCGCAGGAACGAGCGGTTGGCCCGGGCGGCGGCGGGGATGCCGGGCACGGCGTCGACGATCTGGTCGCCGAGCACTCGGTCGACGGCGAAGTTGTTCGCGCCGCCCAGCCAGTAGTCGTACACCCTCGCCGCGCTCGCGCTCGACAGGTCGAGCTCGGCGAGTTCCGCGGGGTTGATCGTGGAGTCGTCCAGTGCCACGGCTCTCTCCTTCGTGCCGGTGGGGGCACTGCTGATCATCCGCGAGGACCCCGGGGTCGCACAACGCCCTCGCCCCAACGCGTTCCGGACGTGCGGGCTCCTGTTGCGGGACGCGGGCGACAGCGCCGTAACCGAGGGGACCGGCGACGTCGGTGAGCTCCTACAGGTCGGTGTTGCGCCATTCCGGGCGGGGGCACCAGCCCTGGTTCGACCAGCGCCAGTCCTTCGAACCACGGAGAGATCTCGGCGTGGTCGCGCGGGTGCACGGGTTCTCCGGCCTCGGCGTAGGCGGCGCGGAGTCGTTGCACCTCGTCGCGCAGCGCGGGGTCGGCGTGCTCGTCGGTCAAGGTGCTCACGGCGATGAGGCTTCCCGCCGCGAGGTGCTGCCGGTAGCCGCGGATCAGCTCGATCGTTTGCGGGTCCGGCAAGTACAGCAGCACTCCGACCACCAGCAACGCAATCGGCTGGCTGAAGTCCAGCAATTGCCGGGTTTCCGGGTGATCGAGGACGACTTCCTGCTCCCGCATGTGGGTTTGGATGATGGTGGCGTTCGGGTTCTGGTCCAGCAGGCCTCGGCTGTGGTTTGCCTCGGGTGGGGTGGGGTGGGGTGGGGAAGTTTTCATGAAAACTTCCCCACCCCAGGAGTCGCCGAGAGTGCGGTGGTGGCCGAACGGGCTGGGGGTCCGAGGAGGACTCGGAGCGGTGAGCTAGGCGCCTGATTGCCAGATCCTGATCGATTCGACGGGGTGGATCAGCATCACGACGTTGAGGATCAGGCCGTCGCGGATGAAGTGCATCAGCAGCAGTTCGAGAGTCGCGGTGACGGCGATGGAGGCCCAGACGGGCGCCTTCTTCGCCAGGACGAATCCGGTCACCATCGCGAGGACGTCCGACACGGAATTGAGGACGCTGTCGCCGTAGTAGTCCAGCGACACCGTGGCGGTGCGGTAGCGATCGATGATCCACGGAGTGTTCTCCAGGACCTCCCAGCCGCATTCGAGCAGGACCGCCAGCAGCAGGAGCCTGCCGAAGGACAGCCGGGTCTTCTTGTTGAGCAGCCAGAGCAGGAAGTAGAACCCGACACCGTGCATGATGTGGGTCAACGTGAACCAGTCGGTGATGTGCTGCGAGTTTTCCGAACTCATGACCACGCCGTGCCAGAGCTTGACGTACCCGCACGAGCAGTACGGCACCCGTCCCATCGCCCATTCGGCGGCTGCCATGAGGGCCACGACCAGAAGGCAGAGTTGCAGGTCGGCACGCAGGATCACGGCCCCGGTCGCTTGACGAGCGGTGCCGGAGAGCGCCGTCCTGGTGCTCGGCGTCGATGCAGGGGTCTTCTTCATCGGTCCTGGGGTTTCCTCCGCGTGGTCGGAGCGCAGGTGCCTTTCAGCTGCGTCCTGCTCAAACGGGACAGCCTGCCAGGTCCGCAGGCTTCTGTCCGGCGCGTGTGGCAACCGTGACCGAGGAGCGCGCCTCGCCATGAGAAGCGTCACGAAAGGCGCGGAACGCGCTTCGCAGGAGCGCAGGAACCTCTCGATCGGCTCCGCGCGGAGGTTCTGAGCGGCCGGGTCGGTCGGGCCATCGATGACGAGGCGAACCACGAGGTCCGGGGTGAGCCTCCGCGCGGGTTTGTGGTTCCGCTTCTCCTGACCTTCTATGGGGGAGTCGAGGACGCGGGCGGTCACTGGAGGAGTGGTGGACGAGCTCTGGCAGCTGTCGAACATGCGCACGAGGTCGGTCTCGCCGGAGAACCCGACTGGCGCGAAGGGAGCGGGCGCGCGGGCCACCGAAGGCACCGGCGCGTCCGCGGCCCGGGAGCTGGGCGTCGGGTGGAAGGTCTCGCCCTCGATCGACCTGGTTGCCGGCACGACGGCGACGCTGGCCGACGTGGCAGGTCCCGGCGTGGTCCAGCACATCTGGCTGACCACCGAGGTCGCGAGCGTGCGGCAGCTGGTGCTGCGGATGTACTGGGACGCCGAAGAGCATCCGTCCGTCGAGGTGCCGCTCGGCGACTTCTTCTGCAACGGGTGGGCGGAACTGGCGCTGGTCGACTCCGAGGTCGTGGTCGTCGCCCCGGCGGGTGGGTTCAACAGCTACTGGCCGATGCCGTTTCGCGCCCGCGCGATGATCACGCTGGAGAACCCGACCGACCGGAGCGTTCGGCTGTACTACCAGGTGACCTACCAGGAGCAGGAGCTCGGAGAGCGGATCGGCTACTTCCACGCGAGCTGGCGGCGCAGCAACCCGCTCGGCGATCCGGCGGTGCACACGATCGTCGACGGCATCGCGGGCACCGGCCGGTACGTGGGCACCTACCTGGCCATCCGGCCGGGTGCGCCGGGGTGGTGGGGCGAGGGCGAGGTGAAGTTCTACCTGGACGGCGACCAGGAGCACCCGACGATCTGCGGGACCGGCACGGAGGACTACTTCGGCGGGGCGTGGAACTTCGACGTGGGCGGTCGCTATGTGCCCTACTCGACCGGCCAGCTGGGCCTGCACCAGGTGCTGCCGCCGGACGAGATCTACCGGCCGGACCAGCGGTTCGGCATGTACCGCTGGCACCTGCGGGATCCGATCTGCTTCGAGCGGGACCTGCGGGTCACCGTTCAGGCGCTCGGGTGGAAGGCGGGCTGGTGCTACCTGCCGTTGACCGAGGCCGACATCGCCACCACCGCCTTCTGGTACCAGACCGAGCCGCACACCCCGTTCCCGCCGCTGCGCACCCAGCAGCCCGCTGGGTCGGAGGCCGGCCGCGTCGCCACCTGGTTCCAGAACTTGCTGCGCCGCCGCGGGTAGCGCGATCGATCGTCCGCTCGAGCGAGAAGTCGGCTACGGCGTGTCCTGGACCGTCGTGATCGCCAGGAAAGCCGAGCGCACCCGCTCGGGGACTTCTTCGGGGGAATCCGCCGGGAGCTTGCCGTCGAGGTGCAGGGAGGCGAGGCCGTGCGCGAGGCTCCAGCCCGCGCACGCCAGGGCCGTGGTGTCCGACTGCGGTGCGACGTTGGCCAAGGCCTGTGCGAGGAGCTCGTGGAGCGCGTCGGCGGCCCGCACGCGCTCGTCGTCGGACCCGTCGCAGGGCTTGCCGAACATGAGCCGGAACAACGCCGGTCGCCGCAGCGCGAAATCGACGTAGGCGACGCCGAACTCCGCGAGGTCGGCGGTCGAGGTGGGCAGGTCGCGGTCGGCGGTCAGGTCGTGCTCGAGGTCGCCGAACCCCTGGACGGCCAGCGCGGACTCCAGGGCGTCGCGGTCCGGGAAGTGCCGGTAGGGGGCGGTGGCCGAGACACCTGCGTTGCGGGCGACGGCGCGCAGCGAGAAGGTCTCCCCGTTCTCGAGCATCTGCATCGCGGTGGTCAGCAGTGCTGCGCGCAGGTCTCCGTGGTGGTAGCCGCCCTTCGCCGATGTTGACACTGCTCACTCCCCTCCCTAGGCTTGCGTGAGCACTGTAAACATACCGCACGAACCGGAGATCGGATGCCCTCCCTGCACGCGCCCCTGACGTTGCCGAGCGGAGCGGTGCTCCCGAACCGGGTGGTGAAGGCCGCGATGGAGGAGAACATGGCCGTCGGCGGGCAACTTCCCGGCGACCGGCTCATCCGGCTCTACCGCCGCTGGGGGCAGGGCGGTGCGGGACTGCTCATCACCGGCAACGTCATGGTCCACGCCCAGGCGCTCACCGGACCCGCAGGCGTGGTCCTGGACGAGCGCTCGCCGCTCGAACCGTTCCAGCGCTGGGCCGCGGCCGCCCGGACCGGTGGTGCGCAGGTCTGGATGCAGATCAACCACCCCGGTCGCCAGATCATGGCGAACATGCCGGGGGTGGCCTGGGCGCCGTCGGCGATCCGGGTCGACATCGGGCGGAACAGCAGGACGCTGGCCCAGCCGGTGGAGATGACGTCCGATCAGATCGCGGAGACGGTCGAGCGGTTCGCGACGACCGCACGGCGAGCCGAGGCCGCCGGTTTCGACGGGGTCGAGGTCCACGCGGCGCACGGGTACCTGCTGTCGCAGTTCCTCTCGCCGCTGTCCAACCAGCGCACCGACGAGTGGGGCGGCTCGCTGGAGAACCGCGCCCGTTTCCTGCTCGACTGCGTCCGCGCGGTCAGAGCGCAGGTGCAGCCCGGGTTCGCGGTCGCGGTCAAGCTCAACTCGGCCGACTTCCAGCGGGGCGGCTTCGAGGCCGACGACGCGAGGAAGGTCATCGAACTGCTCGCCCCGCTCGGCATCGACCTCGTTGAACTGTCCGGCGGCAGCTACGAGAGCCCGGCCATGACCGGGCAGTCGGCGGACGAGCGCTCCAGCGCGCGGGAGGCCTACTTCCTTGGCCTCGCGGAGGAACTCGCGCGGACCAGCCCGCTCCCGCTGATGCTCACCGGTGGCATCGTCCGGCGCCCGGTGGCCGAGGAAGTCCTCGCCGGTGGCATCGACCTGGTCGGGATGGGAACGGCATTGGCCGTCGACCCCGACCTGCCGGACAAGTGGCGCTCTGAGGGCGACAGCAGCGTCCACGTCGAGCCGGTCGGGTTGAAGGACAAGGCCATGGCCTCGGCGGCCGGCATGGCCAGGGTGCGCTACCAGCTCCGCCGGCTCGGGCGCGGCCGCACGACCCGACCGGGCATCAACCCGGTCCTCGCCTACCTCCGCGAAGCACCACTCCGGCGCACCGCCCTGCGGCGCTACCGCAGCTGGCTGCAGTCGGAACCGACCTGATCCACCGCCGCTCGACCCCTGGAGAAGACCATGCCCGACAGCACCTCCCGCCGCTCCTACGACCTGGTCCTGTTCGGTGCCACCGGATTCGCCGGTGGGCTCACCGCGGACTACCTCGCCCGCAACCTCCCGTCGGAGGCGCGGTGGGCGCTGGTCGGTCGCAACGAGGCGAAGCTCCGCGGTGTGCGTGACCGGCTCGTCGAGGCGCATCCCGACAGCGTGCGCGCCGAGCTCCTCGTGGCCGACGCGACGGACGAGAGCTCGCTGCGCGAGGTCGCCGAGTCGAGCCGCGTCGTGATCACGACCGTCGGGCCCTACCTGGAGCACGGCGAGCCGCTCGTGGCCGCGTGCGCCGCCGCCGGAACCGACTACCTGGACCTCACCGGGGAACCCGAGTTCGTCGACCGGATGTACCTGGCCCACCACGCCACCGCGTCGCGCACCGGTGCCCGCATCGTCCACGCCTGCGGTTTCGACTCGATCCCGCACGACCTGGGCGCGCTGTTCACACGTCAGCAACTACCCGAAGGCGGACCGGTGACGATCCGGGGTGTCGTGCGCAGCAACGCCATGTTCTCCGGTGGCACCTTCCACTCGGCCCTGGGGCAGTTCGCGCGGGTCAAGCAGATGCGCGAGGCGTTGAAGCAGCGCAGCGAGGTCGAGCCGCGGCCCGAGGGGCGACGCGTGCGGGCGAAGTCGGACAGGCCGCGGCGCGACCGGGCTCTCGGTCTCTGGCTGCTGCCGCTGCCGACCCTCGACCCGTTCATCATCAAGCGCTCCGCCGCGGCACGCGCCGACTACGGCTCCGACTTCAGCTACACCCACTTCGCGGGTGTCAAGAGCCCGCTCACGATCGCCGGTGCCGCAGTGGGTCTCACCGCGCTGATCGCGGCCGCGCAGGTGCCGCCGCTGCGGCGGCTCATCCTCTCCCGCATCCCGCAAGGGGAGGGCCCGTCGCCGCAGCGACGTGCGCGCTCGTGGTTCACCGTGGACTTCCTCGCGGAATCGTCCGGCCGCACGGTGCGCACGCGGGTCAGCGGCGGCGATCCCGGCTACGACGAAACCGCCAAGATGCTCGCCGAAGCCGCCATGTCCCTGGCCTACGACGAGAACCCGAGCACCGCCGGTCAGGTCACCACCGCCGTCGCCATGGGCGAGAACCTCACCTCGCGGCTCGTCGACGCCGGAATCTCGTTCTCCGTCATCGACCGGAACGCGGCCGTCGAGTCGAAGTAGGAACCCTGCCCCAGCGCTCGCGTGCCCGGTGAAAGAGCCGGTGCGGGCGCTGGGGCTCTGGTCAGGTGGCGCGTCCGGCGATGGTGGGGGTTTCGCCGCCCCCGCTGATGCGCGGCCCCGTCGGCTCGACCCCGCGCGATGCCCGGCTGAAGTGGACGGTTCCTGTCTCCGCCCGCGCAGCAGCGGACGGAGGAGGCATCATCACCACGCCCATTCCCGTCCCGGTGTCCGAGACACGGCTCTCACCAAGCTGTTCCACCAGGCCGGTGCCGACGAGTCCGTTCGGATCGCCTGCCTCACCGAAGTCGCCCGCAGGGCACGCGCCTACGATGCGTATCTGCACGATCTCGCAACCACGTCCCGAGCCGATACCGACATCGTCGCGCTCTGCATCGCAGGGGTCCGCAATCGCGTCACCAAGTCGACCGAGCGGCTGCCGCTGCACGGTGCCGACCGCGGTTGATATCCGCGCGTCGAAGAACCGGCGCCCCAACACGAGGAATCAGCATGTCCGAGTTCATCGCCGGCCTTCCCAAAGCCGAATTGCACGTCCACCACGTCGGATCCGCCTCCCCGGAGATCGTGTCCGAGCTGGCCTCGCGCCATCCCGGCACCGTCCCCAGCGATCCCGACGAGCTGGCGAAGTACTTCGAATTCCGCGACTTCGCCCACTTCATCGAGGTCTACCTCTCGGTGGTCGACCTGATCCGGACCCCCGGTGACATCCGGTTCCTCACCTACGAGATCGGCCGGGAGATGGCGACCGGGCAGAACTTGCGGTACGCGGAGCTCGCCTGCACGCCCTACACCTCGGTCCTCCCGCACGAGCACGACAAGGGCATGCCCATCGAGGCCTACACCGAGGCCATCGAGGACGCGCGCGTGGCCATCGAGCGCGACTTCGGGCTCGTGCTGCGCTGGATCTACGACATCCCGGGGGAGTCCGGGGTGCCTGCGGCGGACGCGACCCTGGAGTACGCGTTGCACCACCGGCCGGAAGGTCTGATCGGCTTCGGTCTCGGCGGACCGGAGATCGGCGTGCCGCGCCCGCAGTTCCAACGACATTTCGAGGCGGCGCTCTCGGCGGGGCTGCAGAGCGTTCCGCACGCGGGCGAGACCACCGGCCCGGAGACGGTCTGGGACGCGCTGCGACTCCTCGGTGCCGAGCGGATCGGGCACGGGACCTCGTCCGCGCAGGACCCGGCCCTGCTCACCCACCTCGCCGAAACCGGTGTGCCGCTGGAGGTCTGCCCGTCGTCGAACATCGCCACGCGTGCGGTCGCGAGCCTCGACGAGCACCCGATCCGGGCGTTCCGCGACGCCGGTGTCGCCATCACCGTCAACTCCGACGACCCGCCGATGTTCGGCACGACGCTCAACCGGGAGTACGGGATCGCCGCCGAACTCCTCGAACTCGACAACGCCGGTGTCGCCGACCTCGCCCGCGCGGCGGTGCGCGCGTCGTTCGCCGACGATGCGGTGAAGAAGCGGATCCTCGGTGAGATCGACACCTACCAGGCCGGCGCTGAGGCCTGATCCTCGGACGCGGCCCTGCGCGCCTTCCGCACCTCGCGCGCCGGGCCGCGTCCTGGTCGATCCTGCGGGGAACTCCCGCTCGTCGGGCGCTGTTTGAGGATTCGCGCCGTCCACTGCGCGGACCGCACCGGGATCGCTGGGTGTGCGTCGCCTCCACGGACGTGGCTGCGACGCTGAGCGAGGTGCGCGACCTCGCCGATCTGGCCTACTAGCCGCCCTTCTCGGCGCTGTCGCCCTCGCCGAGGACGTCCGCCCCCGATGCTGCGATCATCACCGAGAACTTATAGTCGGGTCCGCACTAGGTCGCGGGAACCGGCCGGCTCGGGCTGATGCCGGAACGGATCGCCCGAACGCAGCCCGGCCTCCTCCGGCATGACCGTCGTGGAACTTCCCATCGCATCCGGTTATTCGGCCGAATCCCTCTGGTGGCACCCGAACCACGACCGGGATCCCGCTCACCTCTGGCTCCGCGACGCCTGACCCTCACGAGCCCAACGCGTGCACGACGACGATGGGATGTCAACCTTAAACGTCCTCAGTGGACTGACGGGCGATGGTTCTCATTGCGAAAGACCGGCAGCTGGAAGGAAATATTCCTGTTGCGCTGTATTCGTTTTCTCATCGCTTGAGGGTGAATTAGGCCTCATCGTCGGGGCTTGTGGATCTACCCGCTCGCCCGTTACGGTCGCTTGCCAGAAAGGCTAGGCAAACCTAACCAGCTTCTCGGGTGGCTTCGTGGCGCGGCCCCCCACCTGGGCATATCCGTGCGGTCGTCGGCAGGCGGAATCCCACGCGGTGCACGGCATCCGCGTGGGTCGCCGCCGGGTTGATCGCTGCCGTTCTCCTGCGCGACACGGCTCGACAACGAGGTGAAGGTGACTTGACAACCAGTATCCAGCTCGCGGGTGGGATCAGCGGACCGGAGAACCTCGGTCCGCTCCTCGCTGCGGCGCTCGACGCCCTGGGAAAGGGGACGGTCGACCGAGGCGGCCCGCTACCGACTGGTGGTGCCGAGGCGGTCGGGACCCTGTTCGCCGGTGACGTGCTCCCGGTGGAGGGTCAGGGTTCGGCGCCGGCGTTGGACGGCTTGACGAAGGCCTTCACCGCAGGTGCGGCCGATCCGGCTCATCCGGCGTGCGTCGCGCATCTGCACACGCCACCGCTGGCGCTCGCGGTGGCCGCGGACCTCGTCGCCGGCGTGCTGAACTCGTCGTTGGACTCCTGGGACCAGGCCCCGTCCGGTGCGCACGTGGAATCGCAGGTCGTCGGGGCGTTGGCGGGTCTCGTCGGCTACGACCCGGAGGTCGCCTCGGGAGCGGTGACCTCCGGCGGCACGGAGTCCAACCTGACAGGTCTGCTGCTCGCGCGCGAGCACGCGCTGGCCGGTGCGTCGGGTGCGCACGCCGTGGCCTCGGGAATCCCCGCGGAGGTGACCGGGAAGCTGCGCATCCTGTGCTCGGAGGCCACGCACTTCTCCGTGGCGCGCAGCGCGGGCGTGCTCGGGCTGGGGGAGGAGTCGGTGATCCAGGTGCCGCTGGATCGCGACCACCGGATGGATCCTGAGGCGCTGCGGTCGATCCTGGCCGATCTGCGTGCTGCCGGAGACATCCCCGTCGCGGTGGTGGCCACGGCCGGCACCACCGATCTCGGTGTGATCGACCCGCTGCCGGAGATCGCGGACGTGGCCACCGAGCACGGCACCTGGCTGCACGTCGATGCCGCCTACGGCGGCGGTGCGCTGTTCTCCGAGCGCTTGGCCCCGTTGCTGAACGGCGTTGACCGCGCCGATTCGGTCGCGCTCGACCTGCACAAGCTGGGCTGGCAGCCGGTCGCCGCCGGAATCCTGCTGGCGCGCCGGGCCGCCGCGTTCGATCCGATCGAGCGGCGGGTGGCCTACCTCAACACCGCCGACGACGAGGCCGCCGGGTTCCAGAGCCTGCTCGGGCGTTCGCTGCGCACGACCCGCCGCCCGGATGCCTTCAAGATCGCCGTGACCTTCCGCGCGCTGGGCCGCCGCGGGCTGGGCGAGCTGGTCGACAGGTGCCACGAGCAGGCCCGTAGTGCCGCGGCGACGGTCCAGGAGCATCCGAAGCTCGAACTGTACCGGGAACCGGTGCTGACCACGGTCATCTTCCGCTACCTGCCGGAGGGCGGGGATCCGGACGCCATCAACGCGGAGCTGCGTCGTGCCTTGCTGCGCAACGGCCGTGCCGTGGTGGGCCGCACCGAACTCGACGGCTCGGTGTGGCTGAAGCTCACGCTGCTCAACCCCAACACGACCGAATCCGACATCAACGCCCTGCTGGCGGAAGTGCTGGCCGCTGCCACGGACGAGGAGGCCTGATGACTGCCACCACCGGTAGCGACGTGGAGTTCGACCCCGATCGGATCGCCGAATCGGCCGCGGTGAACGCGCTGTTGCGGTGCTGGGTCCGCGAAACTGGCGCCCACGTCCCGGAATCGGGTCCGCTCGACCTGCCGCTGAAGTCCGCGAACACGGCGATCCGCGCTGATGTCCAGCACCGGTCACCGACCGGTCACCACCGCTTCGGGCCGGTGCGCTTCGAGGGCGGTGCCGCGGTCAACGCCGTCGCGCTCGCCGCCCTGATCGCCGGCGAGGCCGCTGCCGGGCACGCACCCGATCCGACCGCGGTCATCGACCTGGTCGGACGGGTCGCCGACTCGCAGCACCGCACCGCGACGCATCTGCGCGAACGACGTGGGACAGATCCGGTCGGCACGCCCCCGTTCCTGGCCGCCGAGCAAGCGCTGGTGCTCGGTCATCCGCTGCACCCGACCCCGAAGAGCCGCATCGGGTGGACCGACCGCGAAGCCGCCGCGTACTCCCCGGAACTGCGCGGGAGCTTCCAGCTGCACTGGTTCGCCGCGGACCGGTCGGTGATCGCCGGGGAGGGCGGCGCGGAGGCGCTGCTCGCCGAGTTCGCGCCGGAGGTCCCGGACGGGACGGTGGCCGTGCCGGTGCACCCGTGGCAAGCCCGCGAGGTGCGAGAACGGACCGGCGTGCGGGACTTGCTGGCCGCAGGCCTGCTGCAGGACCTCGGGGCCTCGGGCGCGCCCTGGTACCCGACCGCGTCGATCCGGACGCTGTACCGCCCGGATGCGCCGGTGATGCTCAAGTTCTCCCTGGCGCTGCCGATCACCAACTCCAAGCGGGAGAACCTGCGCAAGGAACTGCTGCGCGGCGCGGAGATCGATCGGCTGCTCGACGCGGGTCTCGCGGGCGAGATCTCGGCCGCGCACCCGAACTTCTCCGTCGTGCGGGACCCCGCCTGGATCACCGTGGAGCTGCCCGGCGAACCCGATCGGGAGAGCGGACTGGAGCTCGTGCTGCGGGACAACCCGTTCGACCCCGAGCAGCGCGTCGCGTGCGTCGCCGGCCTGCTCGCCGAACGTCCCGACGCTCCTCGATCGGCTCTGCGAGCGCTGATCGAGGATCTGTCCGAGCGCACTGGCGCCCCCGTGGAGGAGGTCGCCGAGCGGTGGTGCGCCCGCTACTTCGACGAGCTGATCGCGCCGGTGCTCTGGTTGTACCGGGAGCACGGGCTCGGTCTCGAAGCTCACCAGCAGAACACCCTGGTGAGCCTGGACGCCGAAGGATGGCCGTGCGGCGGCTGGTACCGGGACAACCAGGGCTACTACCTCTCCGAGTCCCGCATCGCCGGGCTGGAGGAATTCCTGCCGGGAGTGGGCGTGGCCGGTGACAACCGCGTCGCCGACGCCGTCATCGACGAACGTCTGGGCTACTACATCGGCATCAACAACCTGCTCGGCCTGGTCGGCGCGTTCGGATCGCAGGGCCTCGCCGACGAACGGCGGCTGCTTGCTCTGCTGACCGAGCGCCTGCTCCGGTTCTCCGATCTCCCGCTGGCCAGGACGCTCGTCGAGGAGAAGACCCTGCGCTGCAAGGCGAACCTGCTCACCCGGCTCGACGGGCTCGACGAGCTCGTCGGCCCGCTGGAGACCCAATCCGTCTACGTCGACCTCGACAACCCGTTCGTGGAAGGGGATTCCACCGCATGAGCCACGTGCACGACCTGGTCGGCGTGGGAATCGGTCCGTTCAACCTCTCGCTGGCAGCGCTCGCCGAACCGGTGGACGACCTCTCGGTCGCCTTCCTGGAGGCCAAGCCCGAGTTCTCCTGGCACCGCGGTCTGCTCATCGAGGGGACCACCCTGCAGGTGCCGTTCCTGGCCGACCTGGTCACGCTGATCGACCCCACCAGCAGGTGGTCGTTCCTGTCCTACCTGGGCGCGCAGGAACGGCTCTTCCCGTTCTACTTCGCCGAGAACTTCCACATCTCGCGCCGCGAGTACGACCACTACTGCCGGTGGGTCGCCGACTCGTTGCCGTCCTGCCGCTTCGGGCGCCGCGTGACCGCGGTGCGCTGGGACGCCGAGGACGAGGTGTTCCACGTGGAGTCCGAGGACGTCCGGACGGCCGAGCGTGAGACGCTCGCCGCCCGCAACGTGGTGCTCGGCGTGGGAACCGAACCGGCCGTGCCGGAGCCGATGCGGGAGGTGCTGGGCGAGAAGGTGTTCCACGCTTCGGAGTACCTCGACCGGCAGGAGTCGCTGCGCGGTGCCGAGGACGTCACCGTGATCGGCTCCGGGCAGTCCGGAGCCGAGGTGGCACTGGACCTGATGCGGGCCCAAGAGCGCGCGGGCTGGCGGGTTCGCTGGCTCACCCGGTCTCCGGCCTTCGCGCCCATGGAGTACTCCAAGCTCGGCCTGGAGCACTTCACACCCGACTACACCCGGTACTTCCGGACCCTGCCGCAGGAGACCCGGGACCGGGTCGTGCCGGACCAGTGGCAGCTCTACAAGGCGAGCAGCGCGACGACCCTCGCGGCGATCCACGACGTGCTCTACGAACGCAGCGTCGGGCAGCGCGACGTGGCCGCGGATCTCATGCCCAACGTGGCCGTGACCGGTGCGCGGGAGTCCGGCGACGGCGTCGAGCTGGCGTGCCGGCACACCGAGCAGGAACGCGACTTCTCGGTCCGGACCGACCGGGTGGTGCTGGCGACCGGGTTCTCGGCGAACCGGCCGGCCTGCCTGGAGCCGCTGTCGGACCTGGTCGACTGGGATGCGCGCGGCCGGTACCAGGTCGGCGATGACTACGGCGTGGCGCTGAGCCCGGAGGTCACCGGTGGCGTGTACGTGCAGAACGCGGAGATGCACAGCCACGGCGTGGGAGCGCCGGACCTGGGGCTGGGCGCTCACCGGGCCGCGGTGATCGTCAACGCGGTGTCCGGGCGCGAGCCGTACTCGCTGCCGAAGCGCAGCGCGTTCACCACCTTCGGCGTGGCCTGATGCGCGCACGTCCCGTCCTGCTCATGGCAGCGGGCCTGCACATGGTCACCGAGACCGCGCTCGCGCCCTTCTACCCCGCCCTGTTCCGGGCGGCGTTCGGCGTCCACGACCTCGCTGCGACGGGCTACTTCATCGCGTTCAGCAGGATCGCGGCGATCGCCGCCGTTCCGCTGTGGGGGATGGCGACCCGGCGCTGGCGCATCGAGCAGCTGGTTCTCGTCGGGCAGTCCGTCGCCGTGGTGCTGACGGCGTGCCTGGCGCTGGCACCCAGCTACGCGGTCTTCACCGCCATCGGTGTCGCGCTGGTCGCGGTCAAGGCGGTCGTGCTGCTGGCGTACCCGAAGACCGCCAGGAGTCATCCGAGGGGGCTGCTGCCGGGAGTGCGGCAGTACGTCGCCGTCCTGCAGGTCGCGGTGGTGACCGCGTCCGGGCTCGGGACGCTGATCGTCAGCTCACCGGATCCCAGGCAAGCCCTGCCGCTGCTCGCGGTGGTCGAGGCCGGGTTGCTGGTGGTCTGCGTGATCGCCTTGCGCACCCCCGAGGCCGAGCCGGTGGAGCAGTCATCCCCGACGATTCCCGAGATGCCGCGCAGCGCGCTGAGACCGCTCGCGGTGCTGGTGCTCGGGTTCGCCCTCGCGGGGGCCGTCGTCCGTCCGTACTTCACCGAGTACGTCACCGGAGCAGGGCAGTCCGAGCCGATCGGCGCGCTGCTGTTCGTCGCCGCGCACGTCGCCGCGCTGGTGTCGGTCGTCCGGCTGCGCGCGGAGCCTCCCGGGCCGGTCGTCCCGTTCGTCCTCGCCGCTGCCGGGCTGGCAGTGCAGGCCGTCGTCACCGATCCGGTGCTGCTCGCGCTGGGGCGAGTGCTCTTCGGCGCCGGCCTGGGACTCGGGCAGGTCGCCCTGGACTTCCGGGTCCTCACCGCCACCCGGGGCTCGGGTGCCGCGTACGGACTGGTGGCCGCCGCTCAGCACGTCGGCCTGCTCTCCGCGCCGCTGATCGCGATGGCGAGCGCCACCCAGGACCTGGCCCTGCCGCTGGTCATCGGCGCGGGACTGTTCGCAGTCCTCGCGCTCGTCACGTTCCCGGTGCTCAACACCGCGAGCACTCCACGTCCTCGCTCTACGGAGGTAACCGATGTCTCTGTCCGTGCCACCTGAACTCACCGCCGAGAACTGGCAGCGCGCCGACCGCGACGTGCTCGCCAAGTCGCTGGCCGAGCTGTCCTACGAGCTGATGCTGGAACCCGTCGAGGTCGGTCGGGGCCTGTACCGCATCCAGTTCCCGAACGAGGTCTCCTACACCTTCACCGCCCGGCGCGGAGCGTTCGGGCACTGGACGGTGGACCCGCACTCGATCGTGCGCGGCGAAGCGGGTGACGAGCGGCCGGCGCACGACACGCTGCAGTTCCTGCTCGACGCGCACTCGACGCTGGGGATCAGCGGCGACACCGCCGGTCACCTCGCCCGCGAGCTGACCGCGACGCTCGCCGCCGACGCCAAGCTGCTGGGCTCGCAGGGAGCCACCGCAGGTGAGCTCGCCGAGCTGTCCTACGTGGACCTCGAAGGGCACCAGACCGGGCACCCGTGGATCGTGCCGAACAAGGGCCGGATCGGGTTCTCGGCGTCGGATGCGGCCCGCTACACCCCGGAAGCCCGGCAGGACCTGCGCCTGCCGTGGATCGCGGTGCACGCCGACCTCGCCCAGTACCGCGGCGTCGAAGCACTGCCCAACGAGAAGCTGATCGCGCACGAGCTCGACGAGGCGACCCGGCAGCGATTCACCCAGCAGCTGGCGGAACGCGGGCTCGACCCGGACGCCTACGTGTGGATGCCGGTGCACCCCTGGCAGTGGGACGAGGTCGTGCTGCCCGTCTTCACCCCGGACATCGCCGCCGAGCGCATCGTCCCGCTCGGCGACGGGCCGGACCTCTATCGGGCGCAGCAGTCGATCCGCACCTTCGCCAACCTCGACTCCTCGCAGCGGCACCACGTCAAGCTCCCGCTGTCGATCCTCAACACGCTGGTCTGGCGGGGTCTGCCCACGGAGCGGACGGTCGCCGCACCGGCTCTGACCTCGTGGGTGCTCGACCTGGCCGCTCACGACACCTTCCTGCGCGATGAGGCGCGCGTGGTGCTGCTCGGCGAAGTCGCCTCGGTCACGGTCAAGCACCCCGTCCTGGAGGAGATCCCCGAAGTCCCGTACCAGTACCGGGAACTGCTGGGCGCGATCTGGCGGGAGCCGATCAGCAGCAAGCTCGACGACGGCGAGCGCGCTCGAACCCTGGCCTCGTTGCTGCACGTGGACGGCGCGGGACGCGCGTTCGTCAGCGAACTGGTGGAGCGGTCCGGTGTGGACGCCGAGAGCTGGCTGCGTCGGCTGTTCGGCGCGCTGCTCCCACCGCTGCTGCACTTCCTGTACCAGTACGGGCTCGTGTTCTCCCCGCACGGTGAGAACGCGATCGTGGTGTTCGACGGTGACGACGTGCCGACGCGCCTGGCGGTGAAGGACTTCGTCGACGACGTCAACGTGGCCTCCGCACCGATCCTGGAGCTGGAGGAGCTGCCGCAGGAGGTGTCCGACATCCTGCTGCGCGAAGAGCCCCAGTTCCTGTGCCAGTTCATCCAGAGCGGCCTGTTCGTCGGGCACTTCCGCTACCTCGCCCCGCTGGTCGAGGAGCACCTGTCGATCCCGGAGCACCGGTTCTGGACACTGGTGCGGGAGGAGGTCCTGAGCTACCAGGCCGCCAACCCGGAGCTGGAGCAGCGCTTCAAGCTCTTCGACCTGCTGACACCGGAGATCGAGCGGCTGTGCCTCAACCGCAACAGGCTGCTGCTCGACGCGTACCGGGACCGTCCGGAGCGACCGCACGCCGCCGTGCACGGAACGATCCCGAACCCCCTGCACGACCCGGATTCCTGATTCCGGGGCCGTGGGCGCCCTCGCCGAGGGCGCCCACGGCGCTCAGCGCGTTCGGGCCGACAGCGGATCGGCACTCCGGACGATGGCGGTGATGACCAATCCTCGCTCGGCCAGCCATCGTCCGGTGAACGAGGTCAGCGGTGCGCCATCGATCTGCGGGCCTCGCTGGAGCAGCCGTGCGTGGAACGTGCCGTCCGGCGAGAGGGTGATGTCGGCGTCTTCGAAGTCGAGCGACCTCCGGGTCAGCGGGAACCACGCCTTGTAGACGGATTCCTTGGCGCTGAACAGAACGCGGTCCCAGTGCACCGACGGGTCCGCGGCGGCGAGCGTGGTGAGCATGGCTCGTTCCGCGGGCAGGGAGATCGCGTCGAGGACGCCGTCGGGCAGCGCGTCGTGCGGTTCGGCGTCGATCCCCGCGGTGCGCACAGAATCGTCGCGTCCGACCACGGCCGCTCGGTAGCCCGCGCAGTGGGTCATGCTGCCCACCACGCCCGGTGGCCAGCCGGGGGTGCCGCGTTCGCCGGGCAGCAGCGGGACGGCGGGCACCCCGATCTCGGCCAGCGCGTTCCGGGCGCAGTGGCGGACGGTGGTGAACTCGCGGCGCCGCTTGTCGACGGCACGGGCGATCTCCCGCTCCTCCTCCTGGAACAGCCACGCCTGCGGCGGGTCGGTGAACGCCTCGTCCCACGCGACGCCCTCCGTCAGCAACCGGTCGATCATGCCGCCTCCGGGAACACCGGTCGCAGCAGCTCGTCGGGCAGTCCGCGGCGCTTCCACTCGCGGGGGTAACCG
This sequence comes from Saccharopolyspora tripterygii, assembly GCF_054778355.1. Classification (NCBI taxonomy): domain Bacteria; kingdom Bacillati; phylum Actinomycetota; class Actinomycetes; order Pseudonocardiales; family Pseudonocardiaceae; genus Saccharopolyspora; species Saccharopolyspora tripterygii. The sequence continues at coordinate 27,528 of NZ_BAAGZP010000015.1, forward strand.
ATCGAGACCTCCTCGAACCGGACGCTGTCGTAGTAGGTGGTGCGCGGGATGTGCAGGTGCCCGTAGATGACGGTCTTGGCGCGGAAGCGCTGGTGCCAGTCGGCTGTGCGCACCGTTCCGCACCACTGCGCGAACTGCGGGTACCACAGCACGTCGGTCGGCTTGCGGACCAGCGGGTAGTGGTTGACCAGCACGGTCGGCAGGTCCGGATCGCAGGCGGCGAGGCGCTTCTCGCTGTAGTCCAGCCGGGCCCGGCACCACTCGTCGCGGGTCGGGTAGGGATCGGGGTGCAGCAGGAACTCGTCGGTGCACACGACACCCGAGTCGTGCGCGACCGCGAGCGCCTCTTCCTTGGTCGACGTCCCGGCGGGGCGGAACGTGTAGTCGTAGAGCACGAACAGCGGCGCGATGGTGACCGGGCCACCGCGACCGGTCCACACCGGGAACTCGTCCTCGGGCGTGACCACCCCGATGTCCCGGCACCGGCGCACCAGTTCGAGGTAGCGCTCCTGCCCGCGCAGCTGCAGCGGGTCCTGCTTCGGCGTCCACAGCTCGTGGTTGCCCGGCACCCAGACGACCTTCTCGAACCGCCCGGCCAGCAGCGCCAACGCCCAGCTGATGTCCTCGGACATCTCGCCGACGTCTCCCGCGACCAGCAGCCAGTCGTGCTCCGAGCGCGGGTGCAGGTTGCGGACGATGTCCTGGTTCTCCTCAGCAGCGACGTGCAGGTCGCTGATGGCGAGCAGTTCACCTGAGCTCATGATCAGGCGATGGTAGCTCCGAAGTGGCGATGGACCACGGAATTCCCGGCACAACTGGGGCGATGACTAGGGCGTGGGACACACCTGCGCACGACGTCCTCCGTGGACGAGGGGTCAGGAGCAGACGGCTCCGCTCGCCGCGGAACCGACCAGCTTCGAGTACTTCGCCAGCACACCCGTGCGGCGCTCCGGGGTGCGCGGGGTCCACGCGCTGCGCCGCTCGTCCAGCTCCTGCTGCGGGACGTCGAGGTCGAGGGTCTTGGTGGTCATGTTGAGCACGATCGGATCGCCGTCCCGCACCAGCGCGATGGTGCCGCCGTCGGTCGCTTCCGGAGCGACGTGCCCGATGCACAGGCCGGTCGTCGCGCCTGAGAACCGCCCGTCGGTGACCAGCAGGACCTCCTTGCCGAGCCCGGCTCCCTTGATCATCCCGGTCACGGCGAGCATCTCCCGCATCCCTGGGCCACCGCGCGGGCCTTCGTAGCGGATCACCACGACGTCACCGGCCACGACGGTCCCGTTGGACACGGCGTCGAGCGCGCCTTGCTCGCCGTCGAAGACCCGTGCGCGTCCGCGGAATTCGGCGGCGTCGAAACCCGCGGACTTGACCACGGCCCCGTCCGGGGCGAGCGATCCGCGCAGGACGGTGATGCCGCCGGTCGGGTGGATCGGGTCGCTCAGCGCGTGGATCACGGTCCCGTCGAGGTCCGGCGGGTCGATCTCGGCGAGGTTCTCCGCGACGGTGCGACCGGTGCAGGTGAGCGCGTCGCCGTGCAGGAGACCGGCGTCCAGCAGCGCCTTCATCACCACCGGCACACCGCCGACCTGGTCGACGGTGCTCATCACGTGCGCGCCGAAGGGCTTGACGTCGGCCAGGTGCGGGACGCGATCGCCGATGCGGTTGAAGTCGTCGAGCTCCAGCGGCACGCCGGCCTCGGTGGCGATCGCGAGCAGGTGCAGCACGGCGTTGGTCGACCCGCCGAAGGCCAGGACGACGGCGATCGCGTTCTCGAACGCCTCCCGGGTCAGGATCTGCCGGGTGGTGATCCCCTTCTCCAGCAGTCCGATCACGGCCTCGCCGGAGGCGCGGGCGATGCCGTCGCGCCGCCGGTCGACGGCGGGCGGGCTCGCCGAGCCCGGCAGCGCCATGCCCAGCGCTTCGGCCGCGCTGGCCATCGTGTTCGCCGTGTACATGCCCGCGCACGCGCCCTCGCCCGGGCAGATGGCGCGCTCGATCTCGGTCAGCTCCTCGCGGCTGATCAGGCCGCGGGCGCAGGCGCCGACCGCCTCGAACGCGTCGGCGATGTTGACCTCGCGGCCGTCGACGTGCCCGGGAAGGATCGTCCCGGCGTAGACGAAGGTCGCGGCCAGGTCGAGCCGGGCTGCGGACATCAGCATGCCGGGCAGGGACTTGTCGCAGCCTGCCAGCAGGACGGTGCCGTCGAGGCGCTCGGCCTCCACGACCGTCTCCACCGAGTCGGCGATGACCTCGCGGCTGACCAGCGAGTAGTGCATGCCGACGTGGCCCATCGAGATGCCGTCGGAGACCGAGATCGTGCCGAACTCCATCGGGAAGCCGCCCGCGTGGTGCACGCCCTCCTTCGCCGCCTGCGCCAAGCGCTGCAGGGAGAGGTTGCAGGGGGTGATCTCGTTCCAGCTCGACGCGATGCCGATCTGCGGCTTGACCAGGTCGTCGTCGCGCATCCCGACCGCGCGGAGCATGCCGCGCGCGGCCGTGCGCTCGATGCCGTCGGTGACCTGGCTGGAGCGAAGCTCGCGATCGGACATCATGCCTCCTCGGCACGGTGAGAACGGGACGACACCCACGATCGCACCCGCCGGGCGCGCGGGCACGCCCCCTCGCCGAGCGCGGACGCGAGCTGTCGCGCGTCGTTCACCCGAGCACCGGGTCGACCGCCCGGTTCCCGGTGTCGGCGCTCGTACCGCCCACGTCAACCCCACCGGGGATGATCAGGACCGGGCAACGCGCGCTGTGGATGCAGCGCAACGCCGTGCTGCCGAGCACCGCTTCCGCGATGCGGCCGTGGCCCCGGTTCCCGAGCACCAGCATCAAGGCGGACGCCGACCTCTCGGTCAGGGCTTCGGCTGGACGGCCCTCGCGGAGCTCGACCTGCAGCTCCGGCAGATGCTCACCTGCCGCGCACTCATCGACGACGCGCATCAGCTCCTGCCGGTGCTGCTCGCGCACGTGGTGCGGCGCCAGCCGCGGGTTCATCGTCAGCGGGGCAGGACCACCGAGCACGGCGTGCCGCTGCCACACCATGACCGCGGCGACCGAGGCCCCGCGCGCTCTCGCTTCGTGCAACGCCCAGCGCAGCGCCCGGCTGCCCGCCTCCGAGCCGTCGACACCCACCACGAACTCCTTGTGACCGGTCATTTCGACCACCCCGGACTCCAGTCATGCCCGCGCGCAGGTCCGTGCGCTGCGTGGCGGGCTTTCCGTCCCCGGACTCCAGACGACCGCAGGACCGGCTTCGGCGGTAGGGCCGAGCGACCCGGATGCCGCTGCCTTCTGCGCTCGCGCGCGATGCGGCCCCGGCAGCACCGCGAGGTCTTCAGGGTCGGTGTCGGCGACCCGCACGCCCTGCTGCTGACCTTCTCGGGACGAAGTCCTCCGCGGCCTCGCGTCCGTCGGCTTGCGCTCGCCGGACGGTGGGCTGGAGGTGGTCCTCGTAGCGCCTGAGCGCGGCCGGCACGCCGTCGTCCCGGCGCAGCTCCCGGGCGAGCGCTTCGGCGCCGGCCAGGGCCATGCCCGCGCCCTCACCGGTCAGCAGCGACAGCGCTTGGCACGCGTCCCCGACGAGCACGACGCGACCGGTGCTCCACCTCCGCATCCGCACCTGGGCAACCCGGTCGTAGAAGAGTTCGGCCGGGCGCTGATCGAGGAGGTGGGGCACGATCCACCCGGTCTCGCCGTAGGTCCGGGTCAATGCCGTGCCGGGATCATCGGGGAGGGGTGAGTCCGGCCGCGTTCGGTGGGTGAAGAAGGCCGCAACCCGGTCTCCGCCGACCGGGTAGGCGCCGGCGTGCAGGCCAGGAGCCTCCACGAGGTGCAGCGCGTCGCCGAGCTGTGCTGCCGTCGACTCGTCGGTGAACACGTAGGCGGCGGTGTGGAAGCCGAGGTCTCGGACGAACTGCCGCGCCGGACCGAAGGCCAGCTCGCGGATTCGCGAGTGAACGCCGTCGGCGCCGACGAGGAGATCCGCTCGCTCGACGGAACCATCGGTCAGGAGCGCGGTGACCTCGTCGTCGTTGCTGGTGAACTCCGCGATGCTGGTGCCGAACCGCACATCGGCGGAGCCGGTCAGCGCGTCGTGCAGGATCGCTTCGAGATCGCCCCGCATCAGCGAGACGATCCGGTCGGCGGTGGGCCCCTCGTCGGTGAACCGCTCCCGCACGGTTCCGTCGTGGTCGTGGTAGACGAGTTCGGAGAGCAGGAACGCGCGCTCGCGCAGCAGGGGGAGCAAGCCCATGCGTTCCGCCGCGTCGTAGCCGAGGTCCCGGCAGTCGAGCATGTATCCCGCACCGTGCCGGGCGGGAGCTCGTTCGAGGACGATCACCTCGTGCCCGTCGTGTTGCAGCCACCACGCCGCGGCCAGCCCGGCGATCCCAGCGCCGCAGATGACGACCTTCACAGCCGTTGCCTCCCCCCGTGCGAATCCGGAATCCGCCCTGAGGACTCCGGCCGGGTCCTCGACTGTGCGGTACGCGATGGCTTCGAGCAACCGAATATCGAAGAGCCGCGCGCAACTCCTCGCGGCGTGGGAGGGGGCGCGGTGAGAGTCCTAGTGGCTGTTGGGGATTGCGGCGGAGCCGCTCAGGTTCCGCTACCCGCACCGCCACGCAAAGCAACTCATCAACACCTTCTAGTGGCGGACGATCTCTCGTTCGACGTAGTCGTGCAGCACCTGCTGCATGCGCTCCACGGAACGGCCGGGCCGCTCGGTGAGGACCTGGATGCCGAGGCCGTCGATCAGCGCGGTCAGGGGCACCGTGAGGTCCTCGGGATCGGCGTCGGCGACGAACACGCCCTGCTGCTGCCCCTCCCGGATGGTGCGGGCGATCGTGTCGTGCCAGCGGGTGTAGGAATCCGAGTGCAGCACACCCATTTTCGGGTTGCGCGCGCTCTCGTTCCACACCTGCAACCAGATCGACCACTCCAGGCGGAGCAGGCCGGGTTTGGGCAGCTGCAGGTCGACGAGCCGCAGCAGCCGCTCGTGGGCGTCGTCGATGCTGTGCAGTTCCGCGACCTGCCGGTCGTAGGCCTGCCGCACCGAGTGCCGCAGGGCTTCGGTCAGCAGGTCGTCGCGCCCGGGGAAGTGGTAGTGGATGGTCGCAGCGCTGATCCCGCACGCCTTCGCCACGTCGGAGATCCGCACCGCGTGGTATCCGTGCTCAGCGATGAGGTGCCAGGCGGCGTCCAAGATCTGCTGGTGGCGCCCGGCTTCCCGCGCGTCGGTGGTGCGGGCGAGCACCGCCGAGCGCTGCGGCGCTGCGGCAACGGTCTCGACCTCGTCGCTGCCGTTGATCAGCCAGTTCACCGTGACGTTGCCGACCTCGGCGATGCGGGTGAGCTCGGCCGGAGTGAAGCGCCGGGTGCCGGCCAGCGACTTGGACAGCTTGGTGGCGTCCAGGCCCATCTGCTCGGCGAACGCCCGCTGGCTGCCCGGGTGCTCCCGCAGCACGAGCCGCACGCGGTCGCGCAGTGCCGACTCCGCTTCCTCCACGAGGACGAAGGATAACAGCTGTTGCGACAATCGCAACGAAGGGGTGCGTCGCAACGACGAATCCGAGTTGGGCGGGTGCTGGAAACACAAGAATATGGCCTCGTACCTGCTGTTATCGAATTGAGGTCTTGACGGATCCCCGAATGGTGCCCACTGTGTACGGCATTGCGAAACTGACTCATCAGTCGAATCGCAACGCATCCGCTCGGCGAGCGCCCGCAGCCCGACGTCGACCGCGCACGGTCACGCCGCTCCGGCGCGGGTCCCGCGCGGCACGGCAAGGCACGGTCGGCAGATGCCGGCCACGACAGTGGTGGAGGTGCTTCCGTCATCCTCGCGACAGGCGGACAAGTTCGGATCGACAGACGGATCTTCTGGTTCTCGGTGCTGCTGGTGGCCGCCATCTGCGTGCCGGTGATGATCGCGCCGGAACGCGGCCAGCAAGCCCTGGACAGCGTGCTCGGCCTGCTCACCGGCAAGTTCGGGTGGCTCTACCTCTGGTTCGCCGCCGGGGTCGCCGGTTTCCTGGCGTGGCTGGCGTTCAGCCGCTACGGCCGGGTGAAGTTCGGCGACCGCGACGACGAACCGGAGTTCTCCACGCGCAGCTGGCTCGCGATGATCTTCACCTCGGGAATCGGCGGCGGGATCATCTACTGGGGCGTCATCGAGTGGTCCTACTACTACGTGGAACCCCCGATGGGCCTCCAGCCCCGCAGCACCGAGGCGGCCGACTGGGCGGCCACGTACCCGCTGTTCCACTGGGGATTCACCGCGTGGGGCCTGTTCTGCCTGCCCGCGCTCGCGCTGGCCTACGTCTACCACGTGCGCAAGCAGCGCACGCTGCGGCTCAGCGACGCCTGCCGCGGCGTGATCGGGGACCGCGCCGACGGCTGGCTCGGACGGCTCATCGACGTGCTGTTCATCTTCGGCCTGATCGGTGCCGCGGGCACCTCGCTGGGCCTGGAGGTCCCGCTGGTGTCCGAGGGCATCGCCGCGATGACCCCGCTGGAGAAGGGCACGCCGCTGGACATCGGGATCGTGGTGATCTGGACCGGGCTGTTCGGCGTGAGCGTGTTCCTGGGCATGCAGAAGGGGCTCAAGCGGCTGGCCGACATCAACGTGTGGCTGGCGCTCGGCCTCGGGCTGTTCATCCTGGTTCTGGGCCCGACGGTGTTCCTGATCGACACGTTCACCCAGAGCGCCGGGATCCTGCTGCAGAACTTCGTGGAGATGAGCTTCTACACCGACCCGGTGGGCGGTTCGCGCTTCGAGGAGACCTGGACCATCTTCTACTGGGGCTGGTGGATCGCCTACGCGCCGTTCGTGGGCCTGTTCACGGCCAAGATCTCCAAGGGGCGCACGGTGCGCGGGATGATCGGCGCGATGTGCCTGGCGGGCAGCGCCGGGTGCTGGCTGGCGTTCATGCTGCTGGGCAACACGTCGCTGTACTTCGAGATCACCGACGTCGTGCCGGTGGCCGACATCGTGCAGAACCAGGGCGACACGGCCGGCATCATCGCCACCTTGGCGCACCTCCCGCTGGGATCGTTCGCGGTGGTGGCCTTCCTGCTGCTGATGGTGGTCTTCCTGGCCACCACGCTGGACTCCTCGGCCTACACCATGGCCGCGGTGGCGTCCAAGGACCTGCCGCAGGACGTGGAACCCGCGCGGTGGCACCGGGTCTTCTGGGCGATCGTGCTCGCGGTCGTGTCGGTCGTGCTGATGTACACCGGCGGACTCGAAGCCCTGCAGACGTTGTCCATCATCACCGCGTTCCCGCTGATCTTCGTGCTGGTGATCGTCGCGGTCTCGCTGACCCGGTGGCTGCGCGAGGACTTCGGGGACGTCGGTGCCCAGCCTCCGCTGGTGGCCCCGACGCACAGCTCGGGCGAACAGGAGAAGGAGCCAGTGGGCGCGTCGGACTGAGCGGCGCCTGAACGCGGATCGGGGTTGCCGTGCGCAGCCCCGATCCGCGGGCGTCCGCCGCGGACCCGTCCGATCGTCAACGCTTCTCGCGCAGCGCGTGTTCGAGCTCGCTCTTGGACATCTTGGAGCGTCCTTCTACGTGCGCTCGGCGGGCGTCGTCGTAGAGCTGCTGCTTCGTGCGTCCGCCAGGTCCTTCGCGGTTCCCGGACCGGAGGCCGCCCCGGCGTTCGGGGGAGAGGTCCTGCACGGAGGTCTTGCTGCGCTGCCGGGCCTGTCCTCGCTGAGCTCGGTCCTTGTTCACCGTGCGCGCCGCGATCTCCTCGGCCCGGCTCTCGCTGGAGCCGCGCTGCCGGGTCTGCTCCTTGATGTGCTGGTACTGCCGTTCCTGCTTCTGGTTCCACGCTTGTTGCGGCACTGTGCTTCGCTCCCTCCCCGCCTCGTGCGGGAATCGACGAACGTCCTCGCCCCGGGGCCTACCCGGATCCCCGGTCGAGAACACCTCCGCCTCCGCGCGCTGGCCAGTGCCGCGTGCTGCTAGCGCAGTGCCGGGGCGAGCCAACGCTGCAGGTAGGAGCGCAGTTCGGCGCCGGAGCGGGCCGGCTCGCCCGGGTCCAGGACCAGTGACTGCAGCGTTCGCAGCAGGTGCTCGACCAGCTCGCGCTGCCTGTCCTCGTCCCAGCCCAACGCCTTCCAGTCGATCCCGAAGCCGGTGATGAGGTTCCGGCCGATGTCGATCGAGGACGTGGAGGTCAGGTTGGCGACGGTGCCGCTCATCCGGCCGGGTGCGAGCAGGCGGTTCAACGCCGGATCGTCGCGCAGGTGCTCGAAGACGTAGGCGACGACCTCGACCGCCGCGTCACCGGCGTCCCCGCCGGTCGCGGCCAGGTGCTCCCGGACGTGCTCGACGAGGTCCGCGGTGAGGTCGGCGATGGCCTGGTTCGCGGCGGCGTTGAGCAGCCCTTCGGTGGTGGGGAAGTAGCGGTACACGGTCTGCCGGGTGATGCCGATCCGCTCGGCGATCTCGGCGGTGCTGGTGTTGCCGGCATCGGTCAGGCGCTCCCGGGTCGCCGCCAGGATCCTGGCTCGTGCCTCCGAGGCGTCCGCCGGGGGACTGCCTGCCCATCCGTGCGCTCGCATGCTTCCAGTATCCCATTCCATACACTTTCCAGAATGTGTATGGTCTGCGGTCATGGTCACACCGTTGCCCGCAGGCTTCGACTTCACCGACCCCGACCTCAACCTCCGCGGCGTTCCGCACGAGCAGTTCGCCGCCCTGCGCAGTGCCGCTCCGATCTGCTGGGTCGAGCAGGTTCCCGAGGCGCGCGCAGGCATGTCCCAGGAATCCGGGACCGGGTACTGGGCCCTGACCAAGCACGCCGACGTCGCCGCCGTCTCCAGGAACACCAAGGTGTTCAGCAGCCACGAGAACGCGGTGATCATCCGCAACCCGGAGACGGCCACCCGCGAATCGGTCGAGCCGAGCAAGGTCGTGATCATCAACCAGGACCCGCCCGAGCACACGCAGCTCCGGAAGATCATCAGCCGGGGCTTCACCCCGCGCGCCATCGGCGCGCTGGAGGAGGCGCTGGAGGAGCGCGCGCGGCGCATCGTCGGCGAGGCCGTCGAGACCGGTGGCGGCAACTTCGTCGACCAGATCGCCTCGCAGTTCCCGCTCGAGGTGATCGGCGACATGCTCGGCATCCCGGCCGAAGACCGGCGCAAGATCTTCGACTGGACCAACCAGATGACCGGTTCCGATGACCCGGACCTGGCGCGGGAGGACAACGATCCCGAAGCGGCCGCGGCCGAAGTCCTGATGTACTCGATGGTCCTGGCCGCCGACCGCCGCGAGAACCCGCGCGACGACATCGTCACCAAGCTCGTCAAGGCCGACGTCGACGGCAGAGGCCTCACCGACGACGAGTTCGGCTTCTTCGTGATCGCTCTCGCGGTGGCGGGCAACGAAACCACCCGCAACGCCACCGCCCACGGGATGAACGCGTTCTTCGACAACCCCGAGCAGTGGCGGCTGTGGAAGGACCAGCGCCCGGGGACGATGATGGACGAGGTGGTCCGCTGGGCCACCCCCGTCACCTCGTTCCAGCGCACGGCCCTGGAGGACACCGAGCTGAGCGGGGTCGAGATCAAGAAGGGGCAGCGCGTCGGGCTGTTCTACGCCAGCGCCAACTACGACGACGACGTGTTCACCGATCCGTTCACCTTCGACATCAGCCGAGACCCCAACCCGCACCTCGGTTTCGGCGGGCACGGCGCCCACTACTGCATCGGCGCGAACCTCGCCCGCATGGAGATCCGTCAGATCTTCGACGCCGTCGCCGACATGGCCCCGGACATCCGCCGGGCGGGGGAGGTCGCACGACTCCGCTCCGGGTGGCTCAACGGGATCAAGGACCTCCCCGTCAGCTACTCGTAGCTCGCTCCACCGCCTCACGACGCAGGGCTCGGGCGCCCGCATCCGCACGGGAACTCGCGGCTCTCGGCGGGCGTCCGGTTCGCCGCCGCCTACGGTCGGACCGAAAGTGATGGGAGCGAGCGGGTTTCCGGTATCACCGCCTAGGGAATGCCCGCGGTGATCCGGACCTTCGATCTGGCGGAGGCTGGCTACAGGTTCTGCTTGTAGTCGAGGCTGAGGCCGGTGCGGAGGAGGCGTTCGTTGGCCGCCGCCCGCACGGCGCGCGCGGCGGTTCCCCTCGTGCCGTTGAGCTTGACGTGGTCGGCCCAGATCGCCGACGGGCGAGGGAGTTCCGCGGGATCGATGTGCTGATCGCGGTTCCAGAGCCGGGCGTCGCGGACCGCCGCGGAGGCCGCGAGCCTCGCGCGCGTGACCTCGACCAGCAGCACGACCTTGGGCGCGCGATTGCGCTCCGACATCGACTCCCGGAGGGCCGGATCGGTGCTGATGGTCGCCGTGCCGCTGATCTCCAGCGTTCGCTCGTCGCCGGGCGTCATCGCGAGGATCGCCACCTCGGGGTCGTCGACGAGGTTGTGGAACGTGTCGGTGCGCTTGTTGCCAGGCCGATCGGCGATCGCGATCGTCGTCGGCCCGATCTGCCGGAGCACCCCCGGCAGATCACCGCGCGGGCTGGTGTCGGCATTGCCGTCCCGGTCCCGGGAGGTGACCGTCGCGAACGGCGCGGTGGCGAGGAAAGCTGCCGCCTCGGGCCCTAGTTCGGGGTCCTCGGCGCTGGTGTCCCCGTTCGGTGCTCCGGTGGAGCGGCCCCACAGGTCCGACCGGATCACCGCCTTCCCGCAGTGCAGGAACGCTTCCCGGACGACGAGTCCGTTCTCGTCCAGATGTCCGTTGATGCGCAGGGTTTCGCGCCAGCCGGGCAGCAGCACCAGCAGGGCGGCGCCTGTTCCCGGTGCTGCCGCGCTCGGGAGCGGGAGTCGCAGGCGCGAGGGGTTGAGGGGCTCCGCGAAGCCCGGCGCGCCGCCGATGGCCTCGGTGCGCAGGTGGTGCTCGCCGTCGGCGTAGCCGAGCACCGCCGAGGGGGAGCGTGCGAGCAGCGCGACGCAGTGCGGGTCGAGCCGGTCGATCGTCTTCATCATGACCGGCAGGCGTCTCGCCCCGACGACGCCTTCCAGCTCCGCCGCGCTGCAGATCAGATCCATGATGGTTAGGCTACCCTAATTAATGAGCCCGGTCTTCCGGTTCGGGTCGACGGCGTCGCTCATGTGCTCGTGCGCCCACGCTTCGAAGCTGGTCAGCGGGATGCCCAGAGCTCTGGCGTGTGCCGGACGACCTGGCTGGCCCGCCACGTTCAGCCACGCGTGCGAGGCGCCCATCGGCGGCATTCCCGCGGCGAAGGCCTGCTCTTCGGTCATGTCCGGTGCGGACAACGACCTGCCCAGGGTCCGGGAGAGGGTCTCGGCGATCTCGGTCATCGACAGGTGATCGCCGGCCAGTTCCAGCTCGACGCGGTCGAATCGCTCGGGTGCTGCGATCGCGGCGGCGGCTGCGGCACCGATGTCGGCCACCGCGACCAGGGAGAGCCGGGTGTCGGGACGCAGGACGCTCACCAGGCCGCCTTCGATCCCGCGCGGGAACAGGAATGCCGTCGACGGCAGGAAGTTCTCCATGAAGGTGCCGGGTTTGAGCAGGGTCCAGCGCCGGAACCCCGCTGCGCGGACGCGGTCCTGGATCGCGGTCTTGGCGGACAGGGTGGCGTGCATCGACGGCCAGCGGGTCTCGTCCCAGCCGGGGATCTCGGCGTGCCGACCTGCGCCGGTGACCGACGTGTGCACGAACTGCGGCACTCCGGCGGCCGCTGCGGCCTCGACGAGGTTGACGCCTTGAGCCACCTCGCCGTCGAAGTCGAACCCCGCTGAGGTGATCTCGGGCATCTGCACGGAGAAGACGGCGCGGGCGCCCTCTGCGGCCCGGAGCAGGGAATCGCGATCGTGGAGATCGCCGGTGACCAGCTCGGCCCCGAGCGCTTCGAGGGCCTCCGCGCGAGGTGCGGACGGGTCGCGCACAAGAGCGCGGACCGGAACGTCGGCGGCGCGCAGGGCGCGGGCGGTCGCGCCGCCCTGCTTGCCCGTGGCGCCGGTGACCAGGACGGGGGCGGTATCGGTCGGCATGGTGCTCCTCCAGGGCGAGCAATAAACGGCGGGCCCCGCCGTTTTCGTTCCGGTACGATACGGCGGACCCCGCCGCTTAGCAAGCACGGAGACGTCCCATGCCTGACCAGCAGCGCGCCGACGCCCGGCGCAACTACGCGCGCATCCTCGCGGTGGCGGAGGAGGAGGTCGCCGCTCGCGGAGCCGAGGCCTCCCTGGAGCAGATCGCCCGCACCGCAGGGGTGGGATCGGGGACCGTGCGCAGGCACTTCCCCAGTCGTCGGGCCGTCTTGGAGGCGGTCTCCCGCAAGCGGATCGAGGCCTTGCGCGTCCGCGCGCACGAGCTCGCGAGCGAGGACGACAGCCGGGAGGCGCTGCTGGGCTGGCTCCACGAGGTCGTCGACTACTGCGTCACCGCCAGGGGCCTGGCGGTCGCGCTGGCTTACGACGACGGATCCGGCGCCGCGCAGGACAACGCCTGCTCGGCGTTGCTGGAAGAGGCGGCGAGTCCGCTGCTGCACCGCGCTGCCCAGGACGGTGCCGTGACGCCGGGCACCACCGTCGGGGACCTCATCGCGCTCGCTGTCGGCATCGCGCTGGCCACCGAGCACCGCCGCGACCCCGCTGCCGAGGCGCAACGACTCCTCCACCTGGTCGTCGCGGGGCTGAGCCCGCAGAGCTGACCTGCGTCCCAGGTCCACATCGGACTTCCCCCTCGGTTTCCGCGGGCCCCGATGCGGGTAGGGCCGGGGACGAGGAGCTCGTGGACGGGAAGGAGCCGACATCATGGAGCGAGGCTCGGACAAGCACGGACCGAAGAAGGACGACGAGCTGGAGAAGGAGATGCAGGCGCACCTGCGCAGCGGTCAGAGCCAGCGCGCCGACGAGTCGCTCGACGCCGAACCTCCGGCGGACGACGACCCGGTGACCGACGTCCGTCCGGACCCCTCGGCGCAATCCTGAGCCGCCGACCCAGCCGCGAGAGGACCGCAACGCCGAGCCCCGCCGGCGTTGCGGCTTCCGGGTGAGCAACGGCGCGGCCGAAGGTGTGAAACCGGCTCCTGAAGAACCATTTCCGCGTGAACGACGACCCGTGGACGAAGCACTGCGGCAGCCTTGAGGTCGCCGGTGGGGGAACTGGGGTCCCGGCAGTGGTGTCGACGGGAAGCGGGTCACATGCCGCAGGGCACGAGCGGAACTCAGGAGCGCGCCACGGCGCCCGGCCCGCTGATCGGGGTGGAAGACCTGGAACCGCCCGTGTGGGCGGACGTGGACCAGAAGGTCGCCGGCGCGGGGCTGTGGCAGACCGTGCGCGAGCTGCCGACGGCGGCCGGTCTGGTGATCGGCCTCGCCTTCGAGGCCGCACCGCGCCGCACCGTGCTGGCCGGCGTCGTCCAGCTGGCCTCGGGCTGCGCGTCGGCTTTCGGCCTGTTCGCCACGGCCGGAGTCCTGACGCAGCTGTTGACGACGGGTCCCACGCCCGAGCGCGTGGTGGCCTCACTCCCGGCGATCGGAATGGTGGTCGCGGCCTTCGCACTGCGCGGTCTGCTGCAGACCGCGGTCTCAGCGGTCGAGGGCGTGCTGATGCCGCTCGTGCGCCGGGCCGCGCAGGACCGCCTCAACGCGGCCGTCGCTGAGGTGGAGCTGCTGGCATGGGAAGACCCCGACTTCCAGGAACTGGCCCGCCAAGGCGGGTACCAGGGCGTGCAAGCCGTGGAATCGGGCATCCGCAGCATCACCCAGATCTCCTCGGCCCTCGTCTCGCTCACCGCGGCGCTGGTGACGGCCGCGCTGCTCAACCCGTGGTTGCTCCCGGTGCTCCTGCTGCCGACCGCGGCCGAGGCGTGGGCGTCGATGCGCGCCGCGAAGCAGGGGTACCTGAGCTTCCTGAGCCTGGTCGCCCGGCGGCTTCGGTTGCACGTCGCCGAGAACCTGCTCGTGGCCCGGGACGTGAGCACCGAGCGCACAGCGCTGAACCTGCAGGAGCCCCTGCTGGTGGAGCACCGCCGCATCGCCGATCAGGTCACCGCCGAAGCGATTCGCGCCGAGCACCGCCAGACCCGGACGCGGCTGATCGGCCGCACGCTCGCCGGAATCGGCACGGGCCTGGCGTACTGCATGCTCGGACTGCTGCTCTACACCGGGGCGATGCCGCTAACCATCGCGGGCGCCGCGGTCATCGCGATGCGCGCGGCCGCGAGCTCGCTGTCGATCACGATGGTCTCGGTGAACCGGCTCTACGAGCACTCGTTCTACCTGCGCTTCTACCAGCAGCTGCTCGCCGAGGCGGGGAGGCGGAGCCGGCCGGTCAGGGGAGTGCCCGCCCCGCGTGATCCGGCGACGATCCGGCTGGAGAGCGTGTCGTTCCGCTACCCGGGCGCGGAAGAGGCGTCCCTGCGCGGCATCGACCTGACGTTCCACCGGGGCGAAGTCGTCGCCCTCGTCGGCGAGAACGGGTCCGGCAAGACCACGCTGGGCAAGGTGCTCACCGGTTTGTACCCGCCGACCGAGGGGCGAGTGCTGTGGGACGAGGTTGACCTGGCGGAGGTGGAACCCCGGGGCGTCACCGAGCAGATCGCGCTGATCGACCAGAGCCCGGCCCGGTGGCCGATGACCGCCGCCACCAACGTCCGGATCGGGAACCTGGCAGCCGACGAACCGTTCGACGGCAGGTGGGACGCCGCGCTGGGCGAGTCCGGCGCCGACAGCGTCCTCGCAGGGCTTCCCCACGGGCACGACACCGTGCTCTCGCGCCAGTTCCGGCGGGGGCACGAGCTCTCCGGCGGCGGGTGGCAGCGCATCGGTGTCGCCCGGGGCATCTACCGCGGCGGAGCGTCGGTGCTGGTGGCAGACGAGCCGACCGCGGCGCTGGACGCGAAGGCGGAGGCACGCGTGTTCGCCGGGCTCCAGCACGCGACCAGGGGATCGCGCGGCGACGGTGGGCACCGGACCACGATCCTGGTCACCCACCGGCTGGCCAACGTCCGCCACGCCCACCGCATCGTGGTCATGCGGGCGGGAGAGGTGGCGGAGTCCGGGACCCACGAGGAGCTGATGGAAGCGCACGGCCTGTACCGGGAACTGTTCACCATCCAGGCCCGCGCCTACGCCGAGGACGGGGGTTCGCTCGGTGGAGGAGGCGGGGACGTTCTCACGAGAAGTTCCCCACCCCGATCCGGGAACGCGGGAGCACCTGCCTGACGAGGCATTCCGTCGAATGGAGGTCAGCCGCGCCCGCGTTGCGCGAGCCAGCAGAGGTCGGCCGCTGCGATCACCGCGAGGATCGCCAGAACCCATGCGACCCAGGTCATCTCCGGCAGCCACAGGAACAGCAGCACCGCGCCGGCGGTGCACAGCACCACGGCGACGCCGGCCAGCCACAGCCAGAGCGTCCAGGCGGTCCGCTCGCCGGAAGCGTCCACCGGACCCCCGCCGCGCGGCACGTTCTCGTCATCAGCTCCTCGGCGGTCCTCCACGCCTGCCGGTCACCTCCTCGAAACGCCGTCTCCGCACCGGTGAGCGGTCAGCACAACCTCGTCAGCCCTCCGGTTCCTCGGCGGTGTCGTGGCGCTGCTCGCGGGCGGTCTTGCGCGCCTCTGCGGGGCTGGCGGCCGTCGGTGCGGAGCCGGGGAGCGCCCGGCGAGCGGACTCGGGGGTGAACAGCACCGCCACGAGGCCGACGGCGCCCGCGAGCACCAGCAGGAACGCCGGGGCGATCGGGCTGCCGGTGGACCCGATCAGCGCCTCGGAGATCAGCGGCGTGGTGCCGCCGAAGAGGGCCACGGCGATGTTGAAGCCGATCGACACACCGCCGTAGCGGACCGGCGTGCGGAACAGGGCCGGGATCGTCGAGGGCAGGGTTCCGCTGAAGCAGACCAGGATGACACCCAGCAGGAGGATGCCCAGGAACACCGACCACCAGTGCCCGAGGCTCATCAGCAGGAAAATCGGCACCGCGAGCACGATGAGCGCGGCGCTTCCCGCCGTGACGATCGGCAGCCGTCCCACCTGGTCCGAACGCCAGCCCAGCCGCACGACCAAGCCGATCACCAGGACCAGCACGGCCAGCACCAGCACGAGCGACTGCGGGTGGCTGAAGCCGAGGACGACGGTCAGGTAGGTCGGCATGTAGGCGGTGAGCATGTAGTTGGTGACGTTGAAGACCAGCACCAGACCGATGCAGACCAGCAGCGGCCGCCAGCTGTCCAGGAAGATCTCGCGGAAGGTGTTGCGCGGGTTCTCCTCGGCCTCGTCGGCGTCGTCGGATTGGTCGTTCTGCTGGAAGGCGGGTGTCTCTTCCAGCCGGAACCGGAGGTAGAGCCCGATCAGCCCGAGCGGTCCGCCGAGCAGGAACGGGATGCGCCACCCCCAGCTCAGCAGGGCGTCCTCGGGGAGCGTGATCGTCAAGATGGTCACGACGGCGGCGCCCAGCGAATACCCGACGAGCGTGCCGAACTCCAGCCAGCTGCCCATGAAACCCCGCCTGCGGTCCGGCGAGAACTCGGCCACGAACGTCGTTGCCCCGCCGTACTCCCCGCCGGTCGAGAAACCCTGCACGAGGCGGGCGACGAGCAGCAGGATGGGGGCGCCGATGCCGATGGTGGCGTAGCTGGGGATGAGGCCGATCGCGAAGGTTCCGGCGGCCATGGTGACCATCGTGATGGCGAGGACCTTGCGGCGTCCGATGCGATCGCCGAGCGGGCCGAAGAAGAAGCCGCCCAGCGGCCGCACGAGGAACGCCACCGCGAAGGTGGCGAAGGTGGACAGCAGCTGAGCGGTCGGGCTGCTCGACGGGAAGAACACCTGGCTGATGACGACGGTGATGTAGCTGAAGACACCGAAGTCGAACCATTCCATCGTGTTCCCGATGGCCGCGGCCGCCACCGCTCGGCGGACCTTCGGCTCCTCGACGATCGTCACGTCTTCGGGTGTGGGCCGGTTCCGCTCGCGCCGGTGAGGCCATCGTCCTCGGTTCGTCGTTGCGGCAGCCATGCCCCACCCCTCAGCGGTCGGTGTCACGCCCGGGCGTGATCCGGTCCGCGGTCGCCGGGTGCGAAACCCGTTCACCTGCAGTGCTTCCCACACGACCACGTCACGACGTCAGGCGCTCTTCGCAACTGCGGCGGAGCGCTGCGACGAGGTCGTGGATCCTGGACGGTTCGGCTGCCGGCCTCCCTGGTGGATCGTGGTCATCACCGCCCCTCGGGGTTGGCACCTGCGAGATCCCCCAAACCCCGATCGCACCAGGATCAGCCGTTCGACGGATCCAGATCGCGCGCCATGCCGGGAGGTGGGACCCTCGCGCGCGTTCCTCGCGTACGTCCACGGGGTTTCACCTGCGCAGCGCATCTCCGGTGGTGATCGGGGGCTGGAAGCCGCCGATCCGCCGTTCGAGGAGCTCGGCCAGCCGCAGCGGTGTCCGGTCCTCGAACATCGGGCCGATGATCTGCACTCCCACCGGCAGGCCTCCGGGGCTTCGGCCCGCTGGTGCGGCGGTGGCGGGCAGGCCTGGCATGGTGGCCAGGCCGGCCCAGACGATCTGGTCGAAGTAGGGGCGCTCGACTCCGTCGATGTCGAGCTGGCGTTGCCGCGGATCGGGGGTGTGGTCGTGCGGGAACGCGGGTGTCGGCGAGACGGGGCACACCACGGCGTCGAACTCGGCGAACAGCTCGCGCCATCGGCGGCGGTGGAGCTGGCGAGTGTGGTCGGCCTCCTTCCAGTCGCGGTGGCTCAACACCATCGCGCGCAGTCGTGCCGCGTCGAGGCTCGTGTCGTCCGCGCTCAGCTCGGCCGCCCGGATCCGCAGCTGCTCGTAGGTTTCGACCGGGAAGCGCGCGGTGGAGCCGGAGACGAGCAACGTCGTGTAGAGCGACCCGGCTTCGGCCAGGTCGGGCAGCAGCGGACTGCGCCTCTCGACGCGGGCCCCGCCGTCGGAGAGCGCCGAAGCCACCCGTTCCACACCCGCTTTCACCGCCTCCGCGGTCGGGATGAGCGGGTGCTGGTCGAGGACCAGGACTCGGAAGTCGCCGAGCTGCCGGTGACGCGCGGGCGGCAGGCACAACCGGTGCGCCACGCCGGAAGTCAGCGGGTCCGGCCCGGCCATGACGTCGAGCAGCAGGGAGAGATCGCGTGCGGTGCGCGCCATGGGCCCGACGACGGCGAGGTCGAGGTCGACCGGCAGCGCGGGCGTGGTCGGCGCGACCATCCCGCGGCTGGCCGCCAGCCCGACAGTGGGTTTGTGCGCGTAGACGCCGCAGAAGTGCGCGGGTGTGCGCAGCGAGCCGCCGATGTCGGAGCCGATCGACAACGTTCCGAAACCGGCTGCCAGGGCCGCCGCCGAACCTCCGGAGGACCCGCCCGGCGTCCGGCTGTGATCCCACGGGTTGTGCGTGGTCCCGTAGATCTCGTTGAAGGTCTGCAGGTCCTGCAGCCCCAAGGGGACGTTGGTCTTGCCGAGCACCACCGCTCCGGCGTCGCGGAGTCGCGAGACCTGCACCGCGTCCTGCTCCGGTACGAAGTCGCGGTGCTCGGGCATGCCCCAGGTGGTGGGCAGCCCGGCGATGTCGTAGGATTCCTTGACGGTCACCGGGATGCCGAGCAGCGGCCGGTCCTCGCCTCGTGCGCGCGCCCGATCGGCTCGCAGCGCGGCGTCCCGAGCCCGGTCGAAGTCAGGTGCGCAGATCGCGTTGATCGCCCCGTCATCCCGCTCGATGCGAGCGATCGCCGCGTCGGTCAGCTCCGCCGAGGTCACCTCACCGCCGCGCAGAGCGGTCCGGAGTTCCCCGGCCGTCGCGTAGTTCCACTCCATGAGCCGGAACGTATCCGACGCGGCGAAGAGCCATAAAATTCCTTTTCGCGCAACGGCTTCGACGGCTCCGCCGGCTCTGCGTCAGCGGTCGCCGAGATGGTGGGGCGGGCCTATTTATCACAACTGTGATATTTTGTGGACATGGCACGGTTGGACGTGGGCTCGGTGGCCTACTCGCTCGCCGACGGTCGGCAGCTGCTGCGCGATGTGTCGTTCAGCGTCGGCGGCGGAGAGCGGGTCGCGCTGATCGGTGCGAACGGCACCGGGAAGACGACGTTGCTGCGGACCGTCATCGGCGAGCTCGCGCCGGAATCCGGGGCGGTGACGCGCGAGGGCGGCCTGGGTGTGATGCGCCAGTTCATCTCCGGCAGCACGGTGCGCGAGCTGCTGCTGTCGGTCGCGCCTGCCCGGATCAGGGACGCGGCGGCGGCGCTGGCGCGGGCTGAAGCGACGATGGAGGAGCGCGGGACTGCGGAATCGCAGATGTCCTTCGCCTCGGCGGTCGCCGCGTGGGGCGACGCGGGCGGTTACGACGCGGAGGTGTTGTGGGACACCTGCGCGGTCGCGGCTCTCGGCGTGCCTTTCGAGCGGTGCCGAGATCGCCCTCTGTCCACTCTGTCCGGTGGTGAGCAGAAGCGGCTCGCGCTGGAGGCGTTGCTGCGTGGCCCGGACGATCTGCTGCTGCTGGACGAGCCGGACAACTCGCTCGACGTTCCGGGAAAGCGCTGGCTGGAGCACCAGCTCCGCTCCACCACCAAAGGCGTGCTCTACGTCAGCCACGACCGGGAACTTCTGGCACGCACCGCCACCTCGATCGTCACGCTGGAACTCGGCGCCGCGGGCAACACCTCGTGGGAGCACGCGGGCAGCTTCGAGACCTACCGCGAAGCGCGGGAACAGCGCTTCGAGCGGCTGGACGAGATGCGCCGGCGGTGGGACGAGGAGCACGCGAAGCTCCGCTCGCTCATGTTGATGTACAAGCAGAAGGCCGCCTACAACTCCGACATGGCGTCCCGCTACCGGGCGGCGCAAACCCGTCTGACCCGGTTCGAAGAGGCCGGCCCCCCGGAGGAGCAGCCTCGGGAGCAGCACCTCGACATGCGGCTGCGCGGCGGGCGCACCGGCAAGCGGGTGCTCACCTGCGAGTCGCTGGAACTGACCGGTTTGATGCGCTCTTTCGACTTCGAGGCGTGGTACGGCGACCGGATCGCGGTGCTCGGGTCCAACGGATCGGGGAAGTCGAACCTGCTGCGTCTGCTGGCCGCGGGCGGCACCGATCCTGCGCCGGAGCAGGAGCCGGTCGGGGACGTCGTCATCGAGCCCGTCGAGAGCGCGGGGTCCGCCCGGCTGGGAGCGCGGGTGAGACCGGGCGCGTTCGTCCAGAACCGGGCGCGCCCGGACCTCGTCGGCCGCACGTTGCTGGAGATCCTGCACCGGGGCGATGAGCACCGCGCGGGCATGCCGCGTGAAGACGCGTCCAGGGTGCTCGCTCGCTACGAGCTGGCCCGATCAGCCGAGCAGCGCTTCGAATCGCTCTCCGGCGGGCAGCAGGCCAGGTTCCAGATCCTGATGCTCGAACTCGGCGGGGCGACGATGCTGCTGCTGGACGAACCCACCGACAACCTGGACCTCGTCTCGGCGGAAGCGCTCCAGCGGGCGCTGCGGTCGTACCGGGGAACGGTGCTGGCGGTCACGCACGATCGCTGGTTCGTCCGGGACTTCGAGCGGTTCCTGGTGTTCGGCGCCGACGGTGACGTGCGCGAGCGCGACGAGCCGGTCTGGGACGAGGAGCGCGTCTCCAGGCGGAGGGGCTGAGCCGTGCCGGCGCGGATCGATCCGCAGGAGCGGCGGCAGCAGGTGGTGGAGGCGGCGTTCCGGCTCGTCGTCGCCGACGGTTGGCAGAGCGTGTCGCTGCGGAAGGTGGCCGACGAATCGGGTCTGAACATCGGTTCGGTGCGGCACTACTTCGCGGGGCACCAGGACCTGCTCGCCGCCGCGGCGGAGGAAGCGGGGGCCCGGATGGGCCGCCGTCTCGCCGAGCACCCGGTCGAGCACCTGCGCGGTGTGCGGGGCGATGCCGCGCTCGACGCCGCACAAGCGATGGTCGAGGCGGTCATGCCCGTCGACGACGCTCGCCGTGAGGAGGCCATCATGGTGGTCGAGCTCATCACGGCTTCGCGTACGATGCCGGTGTTCCGGGCGATGGCCGAGCGCATGGGGGAGGACTTGGCCGCGGTCCTGCGGGAGGCGCTGGACGCGCTCGGGGTGCCCGAAGCCGATCTCGCCGCAGCTCAGCTCTCCGCGGTGATCGGGGGTTTGACCATCGACTCGGTGACGCCGCACGGGGGTCTCAGCGTCGACCGGATCCGGACCGTCCTGCGGGCGCAGCTCCGCATGGTGCTCGTGACCGCGCGACGAGGGTGATCAGGTTGCCAGGATGGTTGTTCGGGCTGCTCGCAGCCGCGTTCGTGCTCTACACCGATGATTACGTGATCGCGGGCATCCTCCCCGAGCTGGCGGGCGAGCTCGGTGTCGGTGAAGGGCAGGCCGGACAGCTGGTGACCGCGTTCTCCGCGACCGTCGCCGTCGCGGCACCCCTCGCCGCCGTCGCCCTGGCGCGGGTGCCGCGCCGCAGGCTGTTCGCGGTCGCGCTGCTGACGTTCGTCGCGGCGAACGCCGCTGCGGCCATGACTCCGTCGTTCGCGGTCCTGATGGTGCTGCGGGTGCTCGCCGCGCTCGCGGCGGCCGGCTGCACACCGGCGCTGTTCGCGTTCGCGGCACGTCACGCCCCCGAAGGCAGGGTCGGCACCTACATCGCCGTGGTCTCGCTGGGCGTCACCGGCTCGATCGCCGCCGGGGTGCCCGTCGGCGCCTGGATCGGCGGAACCTTCGGCTGGCGAGCGACTTTCGCGGCAATGGCGATCGCTGGAGCGCTCGTGGTCGTGCTCATGCTCTCGGCACTGCCCCGGTCGGAGGGCCCTGAGGAGGCTCCTGCGCTGGTCGAGCAAGTGCGCACGCTGCGACAGCTCCCGATCGTGCTGGGGTTGCTGGCCAACTGCGTGCTCATGACCGGATCCATGATGATGCTGACCTACCTCGCCCCGTACCTCGCGGAGACGACGACGGCCGGGGTCGAGGGCCGCGCGGTCGCCTTCAGCCTCGCCGGAATCGCCGGCATGGCGGGGATCTGGCTCGGCGGCCTCGCCACCGACCGCTGGGGTGCCGATCGCGCCCTGCTCTTCGGCGTCAGCGTGATCGTCGCGGCGATGGTGGCGCTGTGGGCGCTCTGGGCGAGCCGCCCTGCGTCGTTGCCGCTCGTGCTCGCCGTGGCCACGGTCTGGGGCGGCATGGCGTTCTGGAACTCACCGGCGATCCAAGCCCGGCTCCACCGGCTCGCGGGGCCGGTCTCCGGGCAGGCGCTGGCGCTCAACACCTCCGGCACCTACCTCGGCGTGTCCATCGGAGCCGCAGGCGGCGGGGTCATCCTCACCGGTTCCGGACCAGGAGTGCTGCCGCTCAGCGCGGCGGGTTTCGCGATCACAGCCCTGCTGCTGCTCGCTCTCGCCCGCCGCGCCAGCCGAGTCGTCGCTGCCGGCTGAGCGGGTCACCGCGACGGCGCGTCGCGTTCGGCGAAATCGGCGCGTTCGAGCGCCCACGAGACCACGACTCCCGCGATCAGGCCCCAGAAGGCCGCGTTGATGTTCAGCGGGTGGACTCCGGAGACCGTCACGAGGAATGCGATCAGCGCGCCGAAGGTGAAGCGCGAGTGGAACGCGGTCACGAACGCGCCCTGCAACGCGCGCAGCATCGCCAGACCTCCGAGCACGGCGATGAACGCCGGGGGAGTGGCCAGCATGAAACGGACCAGTGCGGGCGCGAACAGCCCCACCACGATCGCCCCGAGGCCGCTCACGATTCCCGCGGTGTACTGGCGGGACCGCTCGCACGAGGCCACCAGCAGCGCGTTCGTCGGGCCGGTCAGGCAGGTCGAGACGGCACCGACCGCGGCCATCGGCAACGACCAGAGCCCGCACAGGATCGCCGCGACGTTCGTCCGGGGCTCGTGGCCTGCCCGCTTGAGCACCGCGACGCCTTGACCGTTCTGGACCACCAGCACGGTGATCGCGAGCGGGACGACGAGCTCGACGATCGCTCGCTACGAGACCACCGGTGCCTGCAGCACCGGTTGCGCGAGCCAAGCCCCCTGCGCGAGCTGGAACCGGACGGACGCGGCGACGGCGAGCGCACCGGCGATCAGCGCGCCCAGGATGGGTGGCATCAACCGCCCGGCCTTCGGGAACACGCTCAGCGCGACGAAGACCACGACCATCGGGGCGGCGAGACCGACCTCCGTGCCGGTCGCGGTGACGAGGTCGAGCCCGAACTGCAGGAAGACCCCCGCGACCATCGCCATCACGATGGGCATCGGGAGGGCGGACATGATCGTGCGCACCCAGCCGGTCAGGCCGATCACGAGGATCAGCAGCGCGGTGACGACGAAGGCGCCCAGCACTTCCGGCCACGGCAGGTGGTTCAGCGAGGAGCCGACCACGACGGTACCGGGAATCGTCCAGAAGAACGCCAGCGGCTGCCGGTACACCCAGGACGCGATGGCGGTGAGGATGCCGTTGAGGAAGAACACCCCGAACACCCACGACGCGAGCTGGCCCGGGCTGAGTCCGCCATGCGTACCGGCGGAGAGGATCACCGCGATGGGCCCGCTCGCGGAGAACACCAGCCCGACGATCCCGCCGGCCGCCGACGA
The DNA here is from genome assembly GCF_054778355.1 of Saccharopolyspora tripterygii. Classification (NCBI taxonomy): domain Bacteria; kingdom Bacillati; phylum Actinomycetota; class Actinomycetes; order Pseudonocardiales; family Pseudonocardiaceae; genus Saccharopolyspora; species Saccharopolyspora tripterygii. Next base: position 51,117 of record NZ_BAAGZP010000015.1, read on the forward strand.
TCCGCTGAGGTCCCGCAACACCTGGCGTGGGCGGGTGGCGGGGGAGTCGGGGCGTTCGAACCGCCCTCGCCGGGTCGGCCTCTCGTCGTCGACCTCTTCCAGCGTGCTGGTCAAGATCCCCCCTCGGTCATGAGGATGCCGGGTGCCCACGATCGACACCCGGCATCCGGAGATCGAAAAACAGTGCGCGGAGCAGTGGTTCAGTCCGCGATCTTGGACGGGTGCACCGCCAGCGGTGAGACCTCGATGTCCATGTACGGGAACAGCGGCAGGCCGGACAGCAGCGCGTGCAGCTCGTCGTGGTCGGCGACGTCGACCACCGAGAAGTTCGCGTACTCGCCCGCGATCCGCCAGATGTGCGGCCACTTGCCCTCGCGTTGCAGCTTCTGGCTGTAGGCCTTCTCGCGAGCGAGGAGGTCCGCTCGCTCCTCCGGATCCATGTCCGGCGGCAGGTTCACGTTCATGCGGATGTGGTAAAGCACGAGAGTGTCTCCTGTGGACTGTAGGTGTCTTTCAGTTCGCTGCGGTAGCCGCTGTTTCAGGTGTGGGTGGTGGGGGAAGTTTTCATGAGAACTTTCCCCACCACCCACACCGCAGTGCCTTCCCCTGTGGGGATCTCTCACCCGCCGTCTGGCGAGTACGCCGCGACGCCGATGTCCACCCCTGGGTAAGCGGCATACACAAGGAGTGGCGCACGGAGTCCGGATGGCGGGTCAGGTTCCGCTACCCGCACAGCCAAGCAAACCGATTCTCAGCCGGGCCTTTGGTCAGGCGGGGTCGAGGACGAAGCTGTAGTCGATGACCTCGCCGCCGTCTGCGGGCTTGGGGGCGAGCATCAGCTCGGGCTTGACCGCTGAGGCGATGTCGTCGTCGTTGTGGGCGTCGCCAGGGAAGTACAGCTGCGCGGTCAGCAGCTCGTGGCCCGGGGCAAAGACCTTGACGTGCAGGTGCGCCGGGCGCCAGGCGTGCCAACCGGCTGCGGAGATGAGCTTGCCGCACGCCCCGTCCGTGGGGATCTGGTACGGAGCAGGACGCACCGTGCGGATCTCGAAGTTGCCGTCGGCGTCGGCGGTGAACGAGGCGCGCAGGTTCCACTCCGGGATGCCCGGGGCGAACTGCGAGTAGTAGCCGTCGGCGTCGGCGTGCCACAGCTCCACCTTCGCCCCGGCCAGTGCCGAGCCGTCGGTGGAGGTGACGCGGCCCTTCCAGGTCAGCGGAGTCCCGGGCTCGTCGTCGCGCATCGGCACCGGCCCGCTCGCGCCCTGCTCGGGGGCGTCCGGGACGTAGTAGGGGCCTTCGATGGTGCCCTTGTTGCCCTCGCGGTGTCCGGTGGCGACGTCCTCCACGACGTGCTCCACCCAGACGTCGAGGAACAGCGGCCACTCGCCGTCCTCGCCGACGCTGATCAGCCACGCCTTGAGGGCGTTGAACTCGTCGTAGGTCACCTTGTGCTCGCGGATGGTGGAGTGCACGGCGTCGAGCACCGAGCGGGCGAGCAGGCTGACCCGCTCCGGCGGCGTGTCCGACACGCCGGAGGGCTTGTCGCTCTTGAACCGCTCGGTCGCGCTGGCTCCGGAAGCGGCGGCGGTGGCCGAGTCGTGTGCGGTGGTCATGGAATCCTCCTTGATTCGTGGTGGGGGTGGATCAGCGATCCGAGCGGTAGTGCTGGAGCTTGTCGGGATCGAGCTCGGCACCGAGGCCGGCGCCGGGACGGACGGTGAGCTCACCGTCGCTGATGCGCAGCGGTTCGGCCAGCAGGTCGTCGCGCATGGCCAGGAAGTTCGACAGCTCGCCGGCGCGATGCGAGGTCCCCCGGTAGGCGGCGCCGAAGGCCACGCTGCACAGGGACCCCAGCTGGCCGTCGATCTGGTTGCCCATCACGACCTCCACGCCCAGGCCCTCGGCGAGGTGGTGGGTGCGCTGAGAGCCGGTGAACCCGGTGCGCGCGGTCTTGATGCTCAGCGCGGTGGCCGACCCGCCGAGGATCTCCCGGGTCACGTCCGCCGGGGTGACGGCGGATTCGTCGGCGATGAAGGGCACGTCGAGCTGCTGCACCAGCCACCGGCGTCCCAGCACGTCGTCGGCCGGGCACAGCTCCTCGGCGAACAGCAGGTCGAGGTCGGACATCGCCTTCATGGCGCGCGCCGACTCGGCGGCCGTCCAGCCGCGGTTGCCGTCGACGTAGAGGTCGGCACCGCTGCCGAGGTTCTCGCGCAACGCGCGCACCACGGCGGTGTCCAGGGAGACGGGGCGGCGCCCGACCTTGACCTTGAACGTCGTGATCCCGTAGGTGTCGCGCATCATCTCGGCCTCGGCGACCATGGCTGCCGGTTCGTCGAAGCCGAGCATGTGCGAGACCTGCATCCGGTCGGTGTACCCGCCGAGCAGCTCGGTCACCGAGGCGTCCAGGCTGCGGCCCAGCGCGTCCCACATCGCCATGTCGATCGCCGACTTCGCCGTCGGGTTGCCGACGGTGCGGTTGAGCCGCTCGTGGGCGACCTCCCGCTCCAGCAGGCTCAGGCCGATGAGCTGCGGCGCGAAGATCGATTCGATCACCGCGACGATCCCGGCCTGGGTCTCGCCGTAGGTGAACGGCCGCGGTGGTGCTTCGGCCACGCCGACGATCCCGTCATCGGTGCGCACCCGGACCAGCACGTGCTCGGCGGTGTGCACCTCGCCGGAGGCGAAGCGCAGGGGCTTGCTGTAGGGGATGGCGAACGGGATCGCCTCGACCTGGGTGATCTTCATCGATGGACCTCTGCTGTTGGTCTGGCCGACGGGAAGACGTCCTCAAGAGCGGCGAGGGCGCCTGCGACGACAGGTGATTCGGTGCCGCGGAGCCACGCCAGGGCTAGCTCGACGGTCGCCGCGCCCGCCAGGTCGCGGAACACGACGCCGGCGAGCGGGAGCGAACGGGCCGAGGCGGGCACCACGCCGACGCCCAGGCCTCCGGCGACCAGCGCGAGCAGCGCAGCGGTACCGGGTGCCTCGTGCTCCAGCGCGGGGGTGAAACCGGCCTCGCGGCAGCTGCCGATGACCGCTTCCTGCACGACCGAGTTGCGCGGGCTGTAGGCCACCAGCGGCTCGGTGCGCAGGTCGGCCATCGACACGATGGGTTCGACCGCCAACCGGTGGTCGGCCGGGACCGCCAGGATCAGCGGCTCCACCTCGATGACCCGGAAGTCGATGTCCTCGCCGGTCACCGGCGGGCGGAGCACCCCGATGCCGAGGTCTCCGGTGCTCAGCTGCTCGCACTGGTCGGCGGTGAGCAGGTCGGCGCGGACCTCCAGCTCCACGTTCGGCACCCGCTGGGCGAGCGCTCGGGCCAGGTGCGGCAGGTGCGAGAAAGCCGCCGTACCGGTGAACCCGACGCGGAGCAGCCCGAGCTTGCCGTCACCGATGCGCTGCACGCCGCGCACCCCGTCGTCCAGCGCTCCCAGGACCCGATGCGCTTCGGCCAGGAAGAACTCACCCGCCGGAGTGATGCGGACCTGCCGCGTCGTGCGCGCCAGCAGGGTCACCCCCAACTCCTTCTCCAGCTGGCGGATCGTCTGCGACAGCGCCGGCTGCGCGACGCGCAGCTGCTCGGCCGCCCGGGCGAAGTGGAGCGTCTCGGCGACGGTGACGAAGTAGCGCAGGTGCCTGAGCTCCATGGCGCGCCCTCCTCCCGGTCCCTGCCGCCGATTTCTTCACGATAAGAAGCGAAGTGATCGAGAACAAAGACCTGATTGCGGTTCATTGATAAGTCCGAGCTATTAATCGCACCCTAGGTCAGAGCTAGGCACTTGTCCGGTGTGACCGGCGACACGAGCTGTCATCGTTCTCTGCCAAGCCACGGCGGCACGGCCCGCCGAAGGCCGATCAGAGTCGATCCGCGCCGCTGGAGGACCCCATGAGCGAGATGCTGGAGCACGTGTCCGCGGTCGTCGCCGACGCCGTCGTCGAGGACCCCGAGGCGGGCGTGTACCGCGCCAACCGGCGGATCTTCACCGACGAGGAGATCTTCGAACTCGAGATGAAGCACCTCTTCGAGGGCAACTGGATCTACCTCGCCCACGAGAGCCAGCTGCCGAACAACGGTGACTACTTCACCACCTACATCGGCAGGCAGCCAGTGATGATCACTCGCGACAGGGACGGCGAGCTGCACTGCCTGATCAACGCCTGCGCGCACCGCGGTGCGATGATCTGCCGCCGCAAGACGGACAACCGCACCACCCTGACCTGCCCGTTCCACGGGTGGACGTTCCGCAACGACGGGAAGCTGCTCAAGGTCAAGGACCCCGATGGCGCCGGCTACCCGGACAGCTTCGACACCGAGGGGTCGCACGACCTCACCAAGGTCGCCCGGTTCGACTCCTACCGCGGGTTCCTGTTCGGCAGCCTCAACCCGGACGTCACGACGCTGGAAGAGCACCTCGGCGACACGACGAAGGTCATCGACATGCTCGTCGACCAGTCGCCCGACGGACTCGAAGTGCTGCACGGCGCGTCGTCCTACACCTACGACGGCAACTGGAAGGTGCAGGCGGAGAACGGTGCCGACGGCTACCACGTGACCGCCACGCACTGGAACTACGCGGCCACCACCTCGCGCCGCAACACCGGCGAGTCGAAGAACAGCACCAAGACCCTCGACGCGGGCAGCTGGGGCAAGTCCGGTGGCGGCTACTGGTCCTACCCGAACGGGCACCTGTGCCTGTGGACCTGGGCGGGCAACCCGCAGGACCGGCCGCTGTGGCCGAGCCTGGACGAGCTGAAGGAGGAGTTCGGCGAGGCCAAGGGCGAGTTCATGGTCCGCGGATCCCGAAACCTGTGCCTGTACCCCAACGTCTACCTGATGGACCAGTTCTCCACCCAGATCAGGCACTTCCGGCCCATCGCGCCGGACAAGACCGAGGTCACCATCTACTGCATCGCGCCCAAGGGTGAGAGCGCCGAGTCCCGGGCCTGGCGGATCCGCCAGTACGAGGACTTCTTCAACGCCTCCGGCATGGCCACCCCCGACGACCTGGAGGAGTTCCGCTCCTGCCAGCTCACCTTCCGCGCGACGGCCGCGCCGTGGAACGACATGAGCCGGGGTGCCGAGCACTGGCTGACCGGACCGGACGAGGTCGCCGAAGCGCTCGACATGCAGGGCGTCATCTCCGCGGGCCAGAAGAACGAGGACGAAGGTCTCTACCCCGTCCAGCACGGTTACTGGCGGGAAGTCATGCGCGCCGCCATCGAGGCCGAACGAGGCGGCGCCTCCGACGGCACCGCCGTGTCCCCGTCCACCACCGCGTGAGGAGCTTCCCGATGACCATCGCCGCCACCACCGAGAACGGTTCCGCCGACGCGGGGACCGGCAAGCCGATCACGCAGCAGGACATCGAGCAGTTCCTCTACCGGGAGGCTCGCTACCTCGACGACCGCGAGTTCGAGAAGTGGCTGGAGTGCTACGCCGACGACGTCGTCTACTGGATGCCCTCCTGGGGCGACGACGACCTGCTGTCCGCGGACCCGCAGACCTCGATCTCGTTGATCTACTACCCCAACAAGGGCGGGCTGGAGGACCGGGTCTTCCGCATCCGCACCGAGCGCTCCAGCGCTACGTCGCTCCCGGAACCGCGCACCAGCCACAACATCAGCAACGTCGAGCTGATCGAGCGTCGTGGTGACCTCGTCGACGTCCGGTTCAACTGGCACACCATGTACTTCCGGTACAAGACCGTGGACCCGTACTACGGGACGTCGTTCTACACCATCGACTTCTCCGGACCGGCGCCGCTGATCCGCCGGAAGACCGTGGTGCTGAAGAACGACTACATCCACCACGTCGTCGACGTCTACCACATCTGAGCGAGGCCGTCATGACCCACCAAGTCGCACTGTCCTTCGAGGACGGTGTCACCCGGTTCATCACGTGCGAACCCGACCAGACCGTGGCCGACGCGTCCTACCGGCAGCGTATCAACATCCCGCTGGACTGCCGCGACGGAGCCTGCGGCACCTGCAAAGCGCTCTGCGAGTCCGGTGACTACGACGGCGGCACCTACATCGACGACGCGCTGACCGCCGACGAGGCCGACCGCGGTTACGTGCTGCCGTGCAGCATGACGCCGAAGACCGACCTGGTGCTGCAGATCGCCAGCACCTCGGAGGTCGCCAAGACCAGCGCGGCGAGCTACTCGGCCACGATCGCTGAGCTGCAGCGGCTTTCATCGACCACGGTGGCGCTCACCCTGGAAACGCCTCAGCGCGACGACCTGGCGTTCCTGCCCGGCCAGTACGTCAACATCGCCGTGCCGGGCACCGATGAGGCGCGGTCGTACTCCTTCAGCAGCTCACCGGACGACAAGAGGCTGACGTTCCTGATCAAGCTCTCGCCCGGCGGCGTGATGTCGGACTACCTGACGGAGCGGGCTAATCCCGGTGACGAGCTGACCTTCACCGGGCCGCACGGCAGCTTCTTCCTCCGCGAGGCGGAACGACCCGTGCTGCTGCTCGCCGGTGGCACCGGGCTGGCGCCGGTCCTGTCGATCCTGCGGACCATGCGCGCCGCGGGGTCGACTCGGCCCGCGCACCTCGTCTACGGCGTCACGACCGACGACGACCTCGTGGAGTTCGAGGCGCTGCGCGAACTCGCCGGGGAGATGGACAACTTCAGCTGGGACTACTGCGTCGCGGACCCGGGAAGCCAGGCGCCGAACAAGGGCTACGTCACCACGCTCATCGGCGCCGAGCACCTCCACGAGGGCGATGTCGCGGTCTACCTCTGCGGTCCGCCGCCGATGGTGGAGGCCGTGCGGAAGCACTTCACCGACGACGGGTTCCAGCCGACCGGGTTCTACTACGAGAAGTTCGCGCTCGCGGCCCCCGGCGGTGAGCAGCCGCAGGCCGAAGCGCCGACAGCGCCGGAGGTGGTGGCTCAGGAACCGGAGCCTGCCGCCTCCGAACCGGTGGCGGAGGCCGAACCCGAACCCGAGCCCGCCGCGCAAGCGGCTCCCGTCCGCGCGGATCTCGGTTCCGCGAGCAGCGGGGCGAGCCGGACCATCGCCGGGCAGACCATCTTCTCGCCGACGACGGCAGAACCGCTGCGCGCGGGGTCGCCGCGGGCGGCGGAGGAGGAGAGCGCCACCGCACGCGCGATCGTCGGCCAGGTGATCTGGTCCGGTGGTGGCGGGAGCAGGGTGCTCGATCCCGGCGAGCCGATGATCGGCGACGCCGCGGGCCGGTCGATCGCGGGCCAGGAAATCCTGCCCGCGCGCGACGACATCGCCCCGCTGGCGGAGCCGGAACCCGCGCCCTCACCGGGCTGCTACGAGATCGGCGAGGAACATCCCTCGGTGCACGAGTCGGACGCCGTCTTCGAGGCCCGGAGGGCCCTGGAGCTGGGCGCCGTCGACATCACCCTCGGCCGGCTCACCTCCCAGCAGCTCGCCGGGTACCGGTTGCTGGCGGAGTCGACGGTGCCCTACGTGGACGGCGACCGGTTCGTCGACGCCGCCGCCTACACCGAGTCCAACGCCGCCTTCCACGAGTACCTGTTCACCCTCACCGGCAACGAACACCTCCTGAAGGCCTACCGCGCGCTCGGCATCAAGGGCCACATGGAGACGACCCTGCGCAACGCGACCTGGTGCCACCCGCGCTGCACGCAGGACCACCTCGACATCGTCAGCGCCTTCGAGGCGGGCGACCGCACGACCGCCCGGCGCCTGATCGCCGAGCACTCCGACCGCTCGAAGACCACGACGCGGCGGGCGATGTCCGACGCGGACGCCGCGAAGCGGCCGCGCTTCGTCACCCCGGGCCGGTTCGAGGGCAAGGTCGTCGTGGTCACCGGCGCCGCCCAGGGGATCGGGGAGCACGTCGCCCGCAGGATCGGGGCCGAGGGCGGCTCGCTCGTGCTGGCCGACCGCTCGGAGATCGTCGAAGGCCTGGCCGGAGAGCTGCCCGGCGAAGCGATGCCGGTGCTGGCCGACCTGGAGAACTCCGAGGGCGCCCAGTCGGTGGTGGACGCGGCGCTCGCGCGGTTCGGCCGGATCGACGTGCTGATCAACAACGTCGGCGGGGCGATCTGGTTCAAGCCCTTCACCGAGTTCACCCCGGACCAGATCGAGGCCGAGGTCCGCCGCTCGCTGATGACGACCCTGTACTCGTGCCACGCGGTCCTGCCGACGATGACCGAGCGGGGGAGCGGTGTGATCGTCAACGTCTCCTCGGCGGCCACGCGCGGGATCCACCGGATCCCGTACTCGGCGGCCAAGGGCGGCATCAACGCGATCACGGCCTCGCTGGCGTTCGAGTGCGCCGATTCCGGTGTGCGGGTGGTCGCCGCCGCACCGGGCGGTACCGACGCACCGCCGAGGCGCGTCTCCCGGGGCGGCGATCCGCTGGAGACCGACGAGGAGCGCGCCTGGTTCCAGGCCCACATCGACCAGACCGTGGGCACCTCGCTGATGAAGCGCTACGGCACGCTGGACGAGCAGGCCGCGGCGATCACGTTCCTGGCGTCCGAGGAGGCCTCCTACATCACCGGCACCGTGCTGCCAGTCGCCGGCGGCGACCTCGGGTGACGAGCTCCAGCGGGACTCACCGGCGTCCCGGCACGGCGATCCGCGCCCGCACGACGCGGGGAGCGGATCGCCGTGCTTTCGCCGCACCTGATTCGTCGCCGCTCGGGCCATGCGTCATGGTGGACGAGCAGGTAGCGGCAACCGCGCTCCTGGTCGGCGACGATCGTGAGGTGGACGTGACGAGAGCGGTGGGCTCGCTGATCGGGCGAGCGGAGCTCGTGGCCGGGCTGGAGCAGAGCCTCCGGGCGGGATCGGGCTGCTTCCTCCTGCTCTCCGGTCCCGCCGGGATCGGCAAGTCCGCGGTCGTCCAGCACCTCCTGCGGCGCAGCGAAGCGCCGCGCCACCGGCTCACCGCAGCGCCCTGGGAGTCCGACCGCCCGTACGCCCTGCTGTCCCAAGCTTTTCCGGGCCTGGCAGCCGCCCACCCGCTGGACGCCGCCACGAGCCTGGCCGGGCGCTTGGTCGCGGACACCCTGCTGGTCATCGACGACGCGCACTTCGCCGACCTGGAGTCGCTGCAGGCCCTGGCCTCGACCACACGGCACCACCCCGAGATGCGGCTCCGGGTCCTGGCGACGGCCACCACCGGCGAACGGCGAGCGGACCCGGCGGTGCTCGACCTGCTGCCTCGGATCGCGACCGACAGCCTCCGGATGCCTCCGCTGGACGCCCGGCAGATCAGCGAGCTGGCCGCTTCGTACGGCGTCGCGCTGCACCCGTCGATGGCGGGAAGGCTGCTGCGCCACACCGCCGGTCGCCCGAAGCCCGCCGTGGAACTGCTCTCCGAGCTGCCGCGTGCCACCTGGTCGCAGTTCGACCCGGCGCTGCCTGCCCCGGCTGCCGTCGACACCCGAGTTCGCAGGGCGCTCGCGGAGTGCTCACCGCCGGTCCGGCAGTTCGCGGAGGCCACCGCTGTCCTCGGCACCGACACGCCGGTGCGGGACGTGATGATCCTGGCCGAACTGGACGCGGACCCGCTGGCCACGCTGGACGCGGCTGCCGCGGCGGGACTCGTCGAGCCCGCCGCGCGCGGGCTCACCCAGGTCAGCACACCCGATCACCTGGTGCGGGCGGCCGTCCTGGGCGGCCTCGGACCCGCGAGACGCGCCGATCTGCAGCGTCGCGCGTCGGAGCTCGTCGACGACCCGGTCCGGTCGCTGCGCCTGCTGGTCGCGGCCAGTCCCGTTCCCGACGCGGAGGTCGCCGAGCGGCTGGACGCCCTCGCCCGCGAACACGCCGCCGGGGGCGCGTGGGGCACGGCGGCAACGCTGCTCCGCGACGCCGGCCGGCTCACCGACGACCCGCAGCAGCGGCAGTCGCGGATCACGCGGGCCGTCGACGCCCTGATCGGCGCGGGTGACGTATTCCGCGCGGCAGCGCTGGTCCCGGAGGTGGAGAGCCTGCGCGAAACTCCGCTCCGCGACGCCGTTCTCGGCTACCTCGCGGTCGTGCGCGGCCGGTCGGCGGAAGCCGGGACGCGGCTTCGTCGCGCTTGGGACATCGTGAGCGCCGAACGCGAACCCGAGACGGCGGCGATCGTGTGCCAGCGCTACGTCCTGGACGCCCTCGCCCGCTACGACGGTGCGGACCTCGTGCGGTGGGCCGATCGCGCGGTCGAGTTGGGTGACGCCGAGACACCGCCCGCCGTGGAAGCCGCGGCGATCCGCGGGCTGGGTCTGGCGGGGATCGGACGGGCGAAGCAGGCGCGCCGCGACTACGAGCAGCTGACCGGCAGGCTGCGGCACGGCGCTCAGGCGCAGCGCGCGATGCTGGCCCGCGGCTGGCTGAACCTGATCACCGACCGGATCGACGACGCGCGCATCGACCTCGAGAGCTCGGTGCCCACCAGCTATCTCGGCGGCTCGGCCCGGATCTCGCTGTGGGCGCGCGCGTGGTTGGCGCGGACGCAGTTCCTCACCGGGGAGTGCGACAACGCGCTCGCGACCGTCCGCGAGGCCTTGGAGCTGCAGGAGAGCACCGGCATCCTGCTGACGGGTCCGCTGCTGCTGTGGACCGCCGCGGGGGTGCACGCGCTGCGCGGCGAGTGGTCGGCCGCCGAGGACGTCCTGGTGCGCTGCGACACCGGCGCGAGCGACTACCGGATCATGCGGGTTCCGAGCCTGCTCGCGCGCGCCCACGTCGCCGAGGCGCGCGCCGATTCGGCCGGGGTCGTGCGGGCGCTGTACCCGCTGACCCGCTCCGCCCAGCACTCCAGCGTGGACGAGCCCGGGCACTGGCCCTGGCAGGACATGTACGCCACCGCGCTGGTGCTGCTGGGACGGCTCGACGAAGCGGACGAGTTCCTCGTGCCGCACGAGAAGCTGGCGCTCAAGCGCGACCACGGCACGGCGCGGGCCCGGCTCTGCGCCGCGCGCGGCCGCTTGCACGGCGTGCGCGGTGACGTCACCGCCGCGACGGCTTCCTTCGAGGAAGCGCTGGAGCTGATCGGCGCGCTGCCTGCCCGCTACGACCAGGCGCGCATCAACTTCGGCTACGGCCAGACCTTGCGCCGGCTCGGTCGCCGCGCCCGCGCCGACGTCGCGCTCACCACCGCCCGCGACGGTTTCGCGGCGATGGGCGCCACCACCTACGTGGAGCGCTGCGATCGCGAGCTGAAAGCGGGAGGCGTGCACGCCACCCGCTCGGACTCGACGCTGACCCCGCAGGAGGACGCGGTGACGCGACTGGTCGCACGAGGCCTGTCCAACAAGGAGGTCGCGGCGGAGCTGTACCTGTCGAGCAAGACCGTGCAGTACCACCTCACCCGCATCTACGCGAAGCTCGGCATCCGCTCGCGCACCGAGCTCACCGCCCGCCACATCGCGGCTCTCGAAGAAGACGCGGAGGACTGACCGTCCTCGAAAGGGACGCGATGAAGGGATCTTTCGCTGTTCAGGTTGTCGGGCCGACTGACCGCGGATCCCCGGCGACGGGAGCGATGCCGCGACGCGTGGTACGAATGGCGATGACCGAGGTGCTCGCGTGCAGGTCCGCGAGACCGGGTCCGCAGCAGTCCTTCGATCGAGAGGAACGAGCGCGATGAGCGACCAGACACCGGAACCCGATGTCGAGCAGCTGACGATCTGGCGCAACGTGCTGGATGCCCTGGGACAGCTCAACGCGGCCTGGGAGAACGCCGTGGATTCCTCGGCTCAGGACGACGGCGGGGCCGGAGCGCTCCCGAGCTTCCCGGACGAACTGGTGGTCTCCCTCGCGAACGCGGGTGTGAAGGGCGCCCGCGCCCTGACCGGGATCGCCGGCGCTCTCGACGAGCGCTCGGAGCACGACTTCTCGGAGGTCGTCGAGTCCCAGAAGGGCGTGGAAGGCCGGTGGGAGAGCTCGCGCGACCGGGTCGGCGAGCCGAACGCGAGCTGAGGCGCGCTCGAACGCGCCAGGAGAACTGATCGCGGCTGCCGTCGCCCGGTGCACCGGACGACGGCAGCCGCGTTTGGTGTCAGGAGGCCAGCGAGGCCGAGAGCGAGATCGTCGTGCCCGCCAGCGCCTGGCTCACCGGGCAGTTGGCCTTGGCGTCCTCGGCGGCCTTGACGAAGGCGTTCTCGTCGACCCCGGGCACCTCGCCCCGCACCGTCAGGTGGATGCCGGTGATCCCGTCGCCCGGCTTGAACGACACCTCCGCGTGCGTTTCGAGCTTGGTGGGCGGCGTGCCCGCCTGGCTCAGGCCGTTCGACAGCGCCATCGAGAAGCAGCTGGAGTGGGCGGCGGCGATCAGCTCCTCGGGGCTGGTCTTGCCGTTGGGCTCCTCCGCGCGGGACGGCCAGGAGACCGGGTACTGCCCGACTCCGGAGGAGTCCAGAGCTACCTCGCCGGTGCCCTCCAGCAGAGTGCCCTGCCAGACGGTGTGCGCGGTGCGTGTAGTGGCCATGCCGGTTCCTTCCTCGTCGAATGGTGATACGCCGCGTTCGCCGCAGCGCCACCCAGCATCCGATCACACCTCACGCCCCGACGCCCACCACGTGGCCCGGAACGGGGGGTGCGCGGCGGTCCGCCGCGACGGCGAAAACCGTTCGGGTTCGGCTCCGGGCGGATGACGGGGACGAGAGCGGGGGAGAGCTACTGCGAGCTAGTCCACTGTGGATCCGGTCGTGGGGGTGGGGAAGTTCTCATGAAAACTTCCCCACCCCCCACACGGGCCCACTGTGGAAGGCCACTTGCGATGGCAGGACGACCCTGAGCGTTCCAGAGCCGACCGCGTGCTCGTAGCCGCCGAGACTGGGCGGAACCGTCCGGGATGGAGTTCTCGACCGCCTCCTCGATCGTGCCCGAGCACACCACGCTGACGAGGACCCCCTCTCCCGCTTCGGCACCTTCTACCTGGAAGGGGGCGTCACTTGATGAGCCGGAGCACGTCGCGGAACGCGGGGTTGTCGCTGTCGTGGAGCCACTCGAACATGACCATTTCCGCGGTGACCACGTCGATTCCGTGAGCCCGCATCCGGTCCAGAGCGCGATCGCGGTCGGATGCGGAGCGGCTGCCCACGGCGTCGGCCACGACGGCGACGTCCCGTCCGCGGGCGCGCAGGGCGAGCGCTGTCTGCAGGACGCAGACGTGGGCCTCGCAGCCGGTGATGATCACGGTCCCGTCGCCGGGGTCGTTCTCCGCGCCGAAGCTCGTCTTGAGCTCCGCCGGGCGGGGGAGCAGGTTCGCGATGTCGGAGGCAGTCGCTCCCAGGCCCGCCGGGTTCTGCTCGGTCGCGCGGACGTCGACGCCCAGGAGCCCGGCGGCGCGGATCAGCCGCGTGGTCTTGTCCAGCACGGCATCCGCCGAGGCGATCGCCGGCATCAGGCGCTCTTGGAGGTCGACGACGAGCAGCACCGAGTCGTCGGCACGCAGCAACGGCATGAGAATTCCCTGGTTGAGGCCGGTGGGGCGAGTCTACGCGGCCGTTGGTGGACGGTCAGCTCTCCCGCTGGCTCCCGGAGGTGGTGGTGTCGCGCCCGCGCAGGATCTTCCACAGGACCGCGGCGAGGGCGATGAGCGTGAGGACCAGCAGCACAGCGGTGTTGGAGACGCCGGAGATGAGCTGCTGCAGCCACGCCTGAACCGCGAACTGGGTGTCCACATCGGTCAGTCCGCCGAGGCTCGCGGTGCCCTCGGTGAGGACGAACATCAGGCCGATCGCCACGAAGACGAGTCCGGAGATGATGTTGGTGGTGTGCAGGCGAAGCGGACCGATCGAGACCTCGCGCCCGCGCAGCCACGCTCGCTGCCCGAGCCGGAACCGCTCCCAGAGCAGCGCCAGCACGAAGAGCGGGAACGCCATGCCGAGCGCGAAGACCGCGAGCAGGATCGCGCCGTAGACCGCCTGGCCTCCGGCGGCCGACACCGTGAGCACGCTGCCCAGCAGCGGCCCGGCGCAGAACCCGGCCAGGCCGTAGACCGCGCCGAGCGCGTAGACCGAGAGCCCCGAGCCGATGCGGATCCGGCCGGTCAGCTGCTGGGCCGCGCTGAACCCGAAGCCCTTGCCCGAGATCTGCAGGACCCCCAGGCCGATCAGCACGGCTCCGCTGACCAGGGTCAGGGTCGTGCGGTGCTGGGTCAGCAGCGCTCCGAAGAGCCCCGCGGCAGCGCCGAGCGGAACCAGCGTGGTGGCCAGCCCGAGGTAGAAGACGGCGGTTCTGGCGACCAGCTTGCCGACACCGTCGAAGGCGTAGGCGAAGAAGGACGGCAGCAGCATCGCCGAGCACGGGCTGATCAAGGTGAGCAACCCGCCGAGGAACGCTCCGAGCAGCCCGATCTCGCTCATCCCGCCGCGGCCTTCGACTGGTCGATGACGGCGGCGAACTGCTCCAGCGGCTGGGCTCCGAGGATCGGCTCACCGTTGACCAGGAACGTCGGGGTGCTCGACACGCCGATCTGCGAGCCCTCGGTGGCATCGGCCTGGATGGCGGAGAACGTGGCGGGGTCGTTCATGTCCGCTTCGAACTTCGCGATGTCGGTGATCCCGACCCGCCCGGCGTAGTCGACCAGCTTGTCGTGGGGGAGGGCCGGGTGACCCTTTTCCGGAGCGTCGGCGTAGATCGCGCCGATGTACTCCCAGAACTTGCCCTGGGCGGCTGCGGCGCGGCCCGCCTTCGCGGCTTCCAGCGACTCCTCGCCGAAGATCGGGAAGTCCCGCCACTCCAGGCGCAGGACGCCCGCGTCGACGTAGCGCTTGATGAGCTCGGGCTCGATGTCCCGGGAGAACTTGGCGCAGAACGGGCAGCGGAGCTCCGCGTAATTGATCATGACGACCGGTGCGTCCGGCCTGCCCAGAGCCAGCGGGTCGTCGGGGGCTCGACGCGCCAGCTTGGCCAGGGGCTTCTCCTGCTGGGCCTGAGCTGTCGACGGTTCGTCCGACCCGTTCTGCGTGGCCAGCATCTTGCCCAGCAGGACCGCGGCCACGAGGGCGAGCGCTCCCGCGATCCCGTACAGCAGCGTCCTCTTCGTGCTCGTCCCGCCCACCGGTGTCCACTCTCCTTCGCTCGGGCGCCACGAGCCTACCTACGACGATCTGTAGTAGTGGAGCCGGGGACCGGTGAGGTACGCCATGTGGGCGAGCTGGGCAGAGCGCGGGTAGCGCGGCCCGAACCGCCGTCAGGACCAGCAGTAGAGGAGCACGAGGCACGCCACGGCGCCCACGGCGAGGACCGCGGGTGAAGCGGACGCGACCGCGGCGGCCGCGCACGGCGCGCGCAGGCGACCGCCAGGAGCCGACGTCCTCAGCCAGTGCAGGCGCAGCCGGGTCGATTCGCCCGACATCGCCAGCGACGTCGCGGGCACCGCGTCGGCAGTGACCGCGCGCAGCGCCGCGCGCACCGACCTCGGTCCGCACCGCTGGGCGGCCGCGGCGTCGGCGGAGAGCTCGACCAGCACGCGCACCGCGGGCGTCGCGGCGCGGAACAGCGGGACGAACGGCAGCGCCCTGGCGAGCGAGGTCACGATCAGCAGCAGCGCGTGGTGCCGCCCCGACAGGTGGGCGCGCTCGTGCGCCAGGACCGCCTCACGGGTGTCGGCGTCGAGGCGCCGCACGCCGGTGGTCGCCACGATCGCGCCGCGCCGGCCGCCGACGCTGTAGGCCACCGGCTGCTCCTGCTCCAGCCACAGCACGTGAGAATCCGGATCTTCGCAGGAGAGCAGGCGCACGGCGGTCAGGTGCCGTCGCCGCAGCGCGGCATCCTTGCGGACCTGACCGACGGCGACGACCAGCACGCGCAGGACTGCGACCGCCACCAGCGCCGCCCCGGTGAGCCGGAAGAGGTTCTCCCAGGCCGCCGCCTGGCCGTGCACCACGTTGACGCAGCTCTTGGCCATGCCGATGGTGCTGTCGACTGACGCGTTGTTCGGGGTCAGCAGCAGCGTCGCCCCCGCGACCGCGGACCCCACCGCCACCAGCGGGGACGTCACCCAGCCGGCCAGCGCGATGCCGGGCGCGACCCGGGGGTGGAGCAGGTGGCGCAGGTAGAGCGGCCCGAAGACCGCGATCGCGATCGCTCCCGCGAGCAACCCGAGGGCGATCGTCATGGCTGCCCGCGTCCCTTCTCCAGCGCTCGCCGCAGCAGCTCGGACTCGCGCTCGGAGACCGAAGCCGCGAAGTGCAGCAGGACCGACTCGGCATCGCCGGAGGAGTCGAGCACCTCGCGGAGCAGGTCCGCGCTCGCCTCTCCCCGGGAGCGGGCGGGCGAGTAGCGGTAGGCGCGCCCGCTGCGGGTGCGCTCCAGCCAGCCCTTGTCGTGCAGCCGGTCGAGAACGGTCATGATCGTGGTGTAGGCGAAACGGCGCTCGGTCGGCAACCGGTCGAGGACGTCGCGCACTCGCAGCGGCTCATCCGACCGCCACAGGACGTCCATGACCTTGAGTTCCAACTCGCCGAGCCCGTGCATCGCACCTCCAACCCCGGCCATTTTAGGCGACGAAGTGGATCATCGACGTGGCTCCTCGCGCGGCCGGCCGCCACTTCCAGGGCTTTCGACCGTGCCGAGGTCGCGGTCGTGGCTAGTGGAATGAGGTGGTGCCACCAGGCTCGCGGTGGCGGGGACGGGCCCGCTGACCGGCAAGCGGAAGGGGTGCACCACGGTGACTGCGCTCGAAGCGGACGAACAGCTGGCAGGCGGACTCGCGGTCGAGGTGATCGAGACGTCGTCCCTGGGCGACCGCAGCTACCTGGCCACCGACGGCGACGTCGCGGTGGTGGTCGACCCGCAGCGCGACGTGGACCGGTTGATCGCTTCCGCGGGCAGATCCGGCGTGCGGATCGCACTCGTGCTGGACACCCACGTGCACAACGACTACGTCTCCGGTGGGCTGGAACTGGCTCGGCTGACCGGTGCCGAGTACGGCCTGGCCGCCGCGGACGACGTGCCCTTCCGCCGGCGGCCGCTGTCCGACGGCGAGGTCGTGGATGTCTCCGAGCGGCTGCGCGTGAGCGCGGTGGCCACTCCCGGGCACACCTTCCACCACCTGTCCTACGTGCTGGAAGGTCAGCGGGGTGCGGTGGGCGTCTTCACCGGTGGATCGCTGCTGTTCGGCACGACCGGGCGCACCGATCTGCTGGGCGAGCAGCACAGTCGGGACCTGGCCCGCCACCAGCACGCGTCCGCGCGCAAGCTCGTGTCGATGTTGCCGGAGGGCGCGCAGGTCTGGCCGACCCACGGGTTCGGGAGCTTCTGCTCGGCCACCCAGGCATCCGGGGACTCGGGCACCGTCGGGGAGCAGAGGCGCATCAACCCGGCGTTGACCCTGGCGGAGGCGGACTTCGTCGAGCAGACCTTGGCCGGCCTGGACGCCTACCCGGCCTACTACGCGCACATGGGCGTGCAGAACGCGGCGGGGCCGAAGCCGCTGGACCTGCGCGAACCCGAGCGCGCCGATCCGGCGGGCCTGCTGGACCGCTTGGAGCGCGGCGAGTGGGTGGTCGACCTGCGTTCCCGGAAGGCCTACGTGCTCTCGCACCTGGCGGGGACGGTCAGCATCGGACTGGACGGGCCGCTGGCGACCTGGCTCGGGTGGATGATCGACTGGGGCGCCCCGATCACGCTGCTGGGCACGTCTCGCGAGCAGGTCGCCGCGGCGCAGCGCGAGTTGGCGCGCATCGGCATCGACGAGTTCTCCGCGGCGGCCGTGGGCGCGCCGGAAGAGCTGGCCGCCGACCCGTCCCAACTCCGCCGGATCCCGACGGCCACGTTCGCCGATCTGGCGCTCGCCTTGAAAGGCGATTCCGACGGACTTCCCGCGCCGGACGCGGTGATGGACGTGCGCTCCCGCAACGAGTTCGCCGCAGGCCACGTCGCCGGGGCGGTGCACGTTCCGCTCCACGAGGTCGTCGGCCGTCTCGACGAGCTCCCCACGGGTGTGGTGTGGGTCCACTGCGGCAGCGGTTATCGAGCCGCCGCCGCTGTGGCGCTGCTGGAAACGGCCGGTCGCGCGGTCGTTCTCATCGACGACCGGTTCGCCGACGCCGCCGAAGCAGGTGTTCCCGTGGTGGGCGGGAGCTGAGGTCGCGGGCCGGGGTCAGGGGCGTGCGGTCGGCAGGACGTCCTCCGCGACGTCGAGCACCGCGTGCAGGGCTGCGGACTGGTCGGTGGAACGCCAGACCAGGGAGACCGGCAGGACCGGAACGGGTGCCTTGAGCGGGACGAAGACCACGTGCTCCAAGGCGATGCTGTGGGCGGCTTCCACGGTGAGCGCGACTCCGACGTTGGCGCCGACCAGCGCCAGCAGGGTGAACGAGTCCGGTGCCTCCTGAACGATCCGCGGTGTGAAACCGGCTTCGAGGCAGGAGCGCACACCGAGCTCGCGGACCTCCGAACCCCGTGCCGCGGGGAAGGTCACGAAGTGCTCGTCGGCCAGATCCTCCAGCGCCACTTCCTCTTCGGCGGCCAGCGGGTGCGAATCGGCGACGGCGAGCAGGAGCCGGTCGTTGCGGACCACGCGGTTGTGGAGGCCGCGGTTGTTGGTGACCGTGGCGAAGGCGAGGTCAAGGCTGCCGTCGGCGACCCTGCCCACGGTTTCACCCGAGTAGTACGGGCCTTGCAGGACGAACTCGATGCCGGGCAGTTCGGCGGTGACGGCTCTGGTCAGGATCGGCAGGGTGACCGCGCTGCTCGTTCCCGCGAAACCCAGGGCGACCCGCCCGATCTGGCCGCGGCCGGCGGCTCGCGCCGCGCGGCGCGCCACGGCTGCGGCGGCCAGCACCTCTCGCGCCGGTCCGAGCATGGTCGCGCCGGCCGCGGTGAGCTTCACCGATCGGGTGCTGCGGTCGAACAGCGTGGTGCCCAGATCGCGCTCCAGCAGGCGGATCTGCTGGCTCAGGGGCGACTGCGACATGTGCAGGCGCGCCGCCGCCCGGCCGAAGTGCTGCTCCTCGGCGACCGCGACGAACCCCGCCAGGTGCCTCAACTCCATCTGCATCGGTTCCCTCACCCAGCCGAACGGGACCCCATATTAAGCCCCCATCACCAACAAAAACACCAACAACCCAAACCAAATCCAACTCAGTGCCGGGTCGAGTCAGGGGTGAACGTGGGCCGGTCCCAGTTTTAGTCCAAACCGAGCCATGATCATGTCCGTTTTGCCCGCTCAGTTCGGACTAAAACTGGGACCGGACGAGGAGATGCCCGCTGATCGGCGGTGGCCGGGCTGGAGTGGTGCCGGATTGAGTGCGATGACATCTCACGGTGGGTCGAGATTGATGTTGGACGTTCCAGAATCGCGCTGCCATCGTGAAGTTCACCGCGCCGCAGGACGACCGCCGATCCGCACGATTCGGGGATCCGCGTACCTCGTGATCAGGCCGGCGCGATCGCCCGGGAAGTCGCCGTCCCGGGCCGGAACTCGCGAGAGGATCACCGTGAACTTCGCCGACAGAGACCCCGCCCTCAGGCCGCTGCTCGACAGCTACCTCCCGGCCGAGGACCGCGCGCGCATCGAGCCCTTCCTGAGCGAGCTCGGAGAGATCGCCGGTGGCGAGCTGGACCGGCTGGCGGCGACGGCCGACCGGAACCCACCCGCGCTGAGGCAGTTCGCACCCGACGGCACCCGCATCGACGAGGTCGAGCACCACCCGGCCTACGACCGGATGTCCGAGATCGCCTTCGGCACGTTCGGCCTCGCCGCGATGTCGCACCGACCAGGCGTTTTCGGCTGGCCGACCAAGGCCCCGCACCTGGTGAAGTACGCCGTGTCGTACCTGTTCGTGCAGTCCGAGTTCGGCTTGGCCTGCCCGGTGTCCATGACCGACTCGGCGGCGCGAGTGCTGCGCCTGTTCGACCAGGAGAACTTCGCGGCGGAGATCGACGCGCTGACCGCTCGCGATCCCGCGTCGAGGGCGACCGGTGCGATGTTCATGACCGAGAAGCAGGGCGGCAGCGACGTGGGTGCCACGTCCACGGTCGCGACCGACCACGGCGACCACTGGACGCTCCAGGGCCACAAGTGGTTCTGCTCCAACGTGTCCGCGGACGTGATCCTCACCCTCGCCCGGGTTCCGGGGCAGGGGGAGGGGACTCGCGGTCTGGGGCTGTTCATGGTCCCGAAGCACCGGCCGGACGGCACCCGCAACCACATCAGGATCGACCGCCTCAAGGACAAGCTCGGGACCAGGTCGATGGCCAGCGGCGAGGTCACCCTGGAGGGCGCTTTCGCCCGTCCCGTCGGCGACCTGACCCGGGGATTCGTGCAGATGGCGGAGATGCTCAACGTCTCCCGCCTGTCCAACGCGATGCGGGCGAGCGCGCTGATGCGCCGCGCCGCCCGGGAGGCCGTCGACCACGCCCGCGGCCGAGAGGCGTTCGGGGCGCTGCTCTTCGACCAGCCGCTGATGCGTTCCACTCTGCTGCCGCTGCTGCTGGACGCGGAGGCGTCGCTCGGTTTCGTGCTGGAGGCGGCCGACAAGCTCGACGCGGCCGATGCCGGAGATGAGCGGGCGAGCGCGCTGGTCCGCGTCCTCACGCCCCTCGCCAAGCACACCCTCTGCAAGCGGGCCCGCCACGTCACCGGGGAGGCGATGGAGGTGCGCGGCGGCAACGGCTACATCGAGGACTGGGTCAACCCGCGACTGCTGCGCGATGCCCACCTCGGGTCGATCTGGGAGGGCTCGTCCAACGTGATCGCCCTCGACGTGCTGCGCTGCATGCGCCGCGAAGGTTCCCACTCGCTGCTCATCGACACCTATCGGGAGAGGCTGGGCGCGATCGACGAACCGGCGGCCGATCTCCTGGCGCAGCACTGGGAATCCCTGAGGTCCCGGGGCGCGGAGCTGCTCGATGCCGCACCGTTCGACCAGCAGGTCGGCGTCGCGTCCTACGCCGATGACCTCAGCGACGCGGTGATGGCCACGTTGCTGCTGGAGCAGGCGGACCGCGAGCTGAGAGCCGATCGCGGACACCGGAAGCTGCTCGTCGCGCACACCTGGATGCACCGCCTCGTCGAGGGGCGGCTGCTCCGCGCACCCGCGCTGGGGGCGTTGGAGCAGATCGCCGACGGCGGGGAGGTCGACGCGGACACCGCCCGGGCGGCGCGCGATGCCTTCTCCGGGGGCGTGCGAGGGGGACACCGTGCCTGACCCGACCGCACCCTCGCCCGCGATCGGTCCGCTGGCCGGCCTCCGCGTCGTGGACCTGTCCAAGATCCTCGCGGGCCCCTACGTCACGATGTCGCTGGCGGACCTGGGCGCCGAGGTGGTGAAGGTCGAGCACCCCGAAGGCGGGGATCCGACCCGCAGGTGGGGGCCGCCGTTCAACGGGCCGGACGCCACCTACTACCTGTCGGCCAACCGCAACAAGCGCTCGGTGGTCCTGGACCTGAAGTCCGAGGCCGGTCAGGTGGCGGTGCACCGGCTGATCGAGACCGCCGATGTGGTCGTCGAGAACTTCCGGCCCGGCAGCTCGCTGCAGGAGCTCTACAGCGGCGAACGCCTCTGCGAGCAGTACCCCGAGCTGATCGTGCTGCACATCTCCGCGTTCGGTGACTCGGGTCCGATGCGGGGGGAACCGGGTTACGACATGGTGGCGCAGGCCGCGGCCGGGCTGATGTCGCTGACCGGTGAGCCCGATGGCCCACCGCTGAAGGCCGGCTACGCGATGGCCGACCTCAGCGCGGCGTTGTTCGGCATCATCGGCGTGAACGCCGCGCTGGTCGAGCGCGCCCGGACCGGACGCGGTCAGCACATCACCACGTCGCTCTACGAGAGCCAGCTCGCGCTGCACGTGAGCTGGGCGACCGGGTACTTCGCGACGCGCGAGCGTCCCGGCAGGCTCGGTTCCGGTCATCCCAACCTCGTTCCCTACCAAGCGTATCCGGCTTCCGACGGGAACTTCGTGATCGCGGTCGGCAACCAGGACATGTGGCGACGGCTGTGCACGACGATCGGTCGCGACGACCTGCCGGAGGACCCCCGGTTCGGCACCAACGCGGGCCGGGTGGCCCACCGCGAGGCCCTCAACGTCGAGCTGGAGACGACGCTGCGCGAGCGGACGGTCGAGCAGTGGTGTGCGGAGTTGGGGGAGGCGGGGGTCCCGGTGACGCCGATCCGCTCCCTCGACGAGATCTACGCCTCCGAGCAGACGCGGGTTCTGGGCATGATCGGCACCGTCGATCACCCGGCCGTCGGGGAACTGGAGCAGATCCGGTTCCCGGTCAACTTCCGGGGACAGCGCCCGGAGTTGCGCTCCGCGCCGCCGATGCTGGGCGAGCACAGCCGAGAGGTGCTCACCGAGATCGGCTACGACGACGACGAGATCGACCAGCTCCTCGGAAGGGCCGGCTGACCGGCCCGCGCACTGGGAACCCCTGTCCCCGAAGAGCAATCACCCCTCGCTGGAGCCGGGACCGCGTCGGTGCATTGAGACGCAACCGGTCTCAGCGGAGCAGAGAAGTCGTCTTGGACATGTCCTAATCGGGCTGCCAGGGTGATGCGCATCTCGTCATGCGGTCGGCGGTGCTGGTGCGCCCGCGCAACGGGAACGCGACACGAGAGGAATTCGCAATGGAGCGAGCACAGGCCGAAGCGAACGCTGATGCGGAACACGCGCCCGCCCGCGCCCGGGAGGCGCGAAGAGCCGGTGTCACCGCCTTCGTCGGGACGACCATCGAGTGGTTCGACTTCTACATCTACGGCTCGGCCTCGGCCCTGGTGCTCGGCAAGATCTTCTTCCCCGAGGCATCCCCGGCGCTGGGCACGCTCGCCGCGTTCGCCACGTTCTGGGTCGGCTTCCTCGCCCGGCCGCTGGGCGGAGTCGTGTTCGGCCACTTCGGCGATCGCGTCGGGCGCAAGAAGGCCCTGATCGTCACGCTGGTGATGATGGGCGGGGCCACGTTCTGCGTGGGCCTGCTGCCCACCTACGCCCAGATCGGCGTCGCCGCACCGGTTCTGCTGATCGCACTGCGGATGGTGCAGGGCGTGGCGATGGGCGGGGAGTGGGGTGGCGCCGTCCTGATCGCCACCGAATACGCGCCGCCGGGCAAGAAGATCCTCTACGGCGCCTTCGCTCAGCAGGGTTCGCCTGCCGGGAACCTCCTCGCCACGCTGGCCTTCCTCGGCATCGCCCACCTGTCCGACAGCGCTTTCGAGTCCTGGGGCTGGCGCCTGCCGTTCCTGGCCTCCGCCGTCCTGGTGCTCGTCGGTCTGTTCATCCGGCTCCGCCTCAGCGAGACACCGGAGATGCGCGCGGTCATCGAGTCGAAGCAGCGCTCGAAGCTGCCCATCAAGGAAGTGCTCGGTCGCTACCCGATGCTGGTCGCGCTCGGCGTGGGCGCCGGTACCGCCGGTGTGGCCATCACCTACGTCAAGACGACGTTCGCCTTGTCGTGGGCGACCAAGGAACTCGACTTCAGCCGCTCGTCGTTCCTGACCGTGATCACGATCGCGCTCGTGGTGCAGGTGTGCGCGCAACCGTTCGGCGCCGTGCTGGCCAGCAAGGTCGACCTCAAGCGCGCGGTCCTGTGGATGCTGCTTCCCGAGATCGTGCTGCTTCCGGCGATGTTCGCGCTGGTGAGCACCGGATCGATGCCCCTGGCGATCCTCGGGATGGCACTGGCCACCGCCCCGCACGCGATGTACTACGCGGCGCTGGCCGGACTGCTGGCCCAGGTGTTCCCGGTGGAGGTCCGCTACACCGCCATCTCGCTGTGCTACCAGCTGTGCACCACGATCTTCGCCGGAACGGCGCCCATCGCCTGCCAGTTCCTGCTGGCCCGCACCGGATCCATCGTGCCGGTCGTGGCGCTGGGCATCGGCTACGTCGTGATCACCCTGGTGTGCGCCATCGCCCTCATCCGCCGCAGCAAGGCCCTGTCGCAGCAGGACGTTCGATGACCGTGGACGCCGAGGACACCGGCAGCGTCCGCTGACCATCAATCGTCCGGCGAAGGCGAACGCGCTGCTGCACCACTACCTCGGGAATCGACCGCTACTCGCAGAACCGCTAGCAGCGCAGGCGAACCGCAGCGACTCTCCGGTCGCTGCGGTTCGCCGCGGTCGCGACCCTGTTCAGCGGGTCATCAGGCGCGTCGGCGCGGTGGAGGCGTGGTGCAGAACCCACTCCAGCGGACCGCGGCGCAGCAGTGCGCGCCAGACCGTGGTGAGCAGGACGGTCGCGGCCACCAGGACGAGCCACGGCAGGTAGGGGTGCGATTTCATGGTCCGGCCCAGCTGCTCGGCGCCGAAGGCCTTCAGGGCCAGCAGGTGTCCGGCGTAGGCGGTCAGGGCGAGCGCTCCCACCGAGGAGATCGGCAGCAGCGTCCGGGGGAGCCGTTGTCCCCACAGGCACAACCCGATCACCGCGAAGGCGATCCCCGTGGAACCGATGATCTCGAACGGGGTTCCGCTGTGCGCGGAGGCGGTGAGCAGCCACGCCGCCGACGTCGTGGGAGCGGTGCCCATACTGGTGGACATCACCGCGTCGAGGACCTCCGGCGGAAGTCCGGGCGGGAGCATCGCCATCAGCGCTTCCCGGCCGCCGAGCGGGTTCAACGCGATCCACGAGCCGCCGTAGCCGAGAACGGCCAGCCCCACGCCGAACGCGACGAGCCTCCCGCGCACCGCGAGCAGGTCGAGCCTGCCCACCGCCATGCCGGCCAGCAGGAAGGGGAACCAGGTCGCCACCGGGTACGCGCCGGTGAGCAGCAGACTGTGGGTCAGCATCCACAGACCGTCCAGCGAACCGAGATCGCTGAACCGAGGCGCGTAGCCCAGCACGTTGGTGTCGATGCCCTTGCGCAGGAAGAACGACAGCAGCGGCCCGCCGATCGCCAGCACCGCCGCCAGGACCGCCAGCGCACCGGTCCGCAGCCGCAGCAGCGGGACCGAGAGCAGGAAGAGCACGCCGTAGAAGGCCAGGATCACCATCGCGGGAACCTGGAGGGTGCTCAGCGCCAGGCCCAGCGCGAACAGCAGGACCGCGCGCACGGCGATGCGCACCCGCGACATCCGCATCCGGGGCCCGCGGTGCGGTTGTGAGCCGCCGCTGAGCAGCGAGATCGACACGCCGGCCAGCACTGCGAACAGCGCGGCCGCGCGGCCGGTGACGAGGCTGGACAGCCAGGTGGTCGGAGGCATGGTGTGCGCTGCGAACATGCCGAGCACGGCGAGTCCGCGCGCCACGTCCAGCCCGACCAGCCTGGTCCGTTCGGCCTGCTCCGGAGGGTGGTGTTCGTCGGCCATGACGAGAGTCGTGGAAGTCACGAGGAACACCGTCACATCCGAGATCGGCTTCGCGGATCAACCGCAGGGCCTCGGCGACTAGAACTTTGGGCCAGTACCGCACTAGTACTCCTGGCCAAGCTCGCATCAGCGGGACTCGGGACGGGAATCCGCCTCAAGCGGGGGTGGAAGTGCGGTGCGATGGGGCACATTCGGGCTCGGATCGCCCGAGCTACTGCCCGGCCACGACATCATGCGAGGTGGACGCTGAGCGAACCTGGGGAGAGACCTGGTGGCCGTGATCGCAGCACTGTTCTCCTACCCGATCAAGGGCTGCGCGGGTGTGCACCTGCAGCGGGCGACCGTGGAACCGACAGGTCTGCCGCAGGACCGCGCCTTCATGGTCGTCGACGAACGCGGAGTGGCCCGCACCCAGCGCCGCGACCCCCGGCTCGCGACGCTCCGGCCCGCGGTCAGCGCGGACGGCCGGAACCTGGTGGTGGGCGCGCCGGGTGCAGCGGACGTCCAGGTCGAGGTCGACTTGAACTCGGCGCGGCGGGAGGTGGAGATGTTCGGGGTGCCGCACCCCGGAATCGACCAGGGCGAGGAGGTCGCGGCGTGGCTGTCGGAGGTCCTCGACGCGCCGTCCAGGCTGGTTCGGGTGCCGCCGGAACGTCGTCGCGTTGCCGACGGCTGGGTGTCCGGGCCGTCGCACTACGCCGACAGCAGCGCGGTGCACCTCATCTCGCAGGCCTCCCTGGACGAGCTGAACGCGCGCCTGGTCGGACGAGGCGAGCCACCGGCTCCGATGGAGCGGTTCCGCCCCAACATCGTCGTCGCGGGGTGGGCGGAGCCCCACCTGGAAGACCGGATCCGGTGGTTGACGGCCGGTTGCGCCACGCTCGCCTACGCGAAGCTCGCGATCCGCTGCGCGGTCCCGATGGTCGATCAGCGCACGGGTGCCAAGGACGGTCCGGAGCCGTTGCGGACGCTCGCGACCTACCGCCGCGCGGCGCGAGGTGGCCTGGCGCTCGGGATCAAGCTGTCCGTCGTCGCGCCCGGTGAACTCGCGGTGGGTGGCGAGGTGCGGGTCGATTCGTGGGGCGACTCGGAACTCTGAACGCGTGTGGGGCTTGCCCTGGTGCCGGGGTTCAGGTGGTCACCGCCGCGCGCTGCGGCTCGGTGACGGGGGCGAGGCGCTGATGTGCCGCGGCGAAGCACGCCCGGCACAGGTCGCCCTTCGGGATGCTCGTCAGCCAGCCCGCTGGCGCGAGGCAACCGGGTGCCGGGGTCTCCTGGCAGATTCCGTGATGCCCGGCCGCGCTGCAGAGGCACGCGCACACCGGTTGCAGTTTTCGCATCGTGTATCGCCCTCGCGGTTCGCTGCTTCGTCGGACGTCTCCAGAAGCTATCCGCAGCAGCGGCCGGAAGTCAACGCTATGTGATTTCGCGGTAGTAAGAAGGCAAGTGCATTATCCCTGGTGAAAGCCCAGGCCAAGCCGTCAAGTGAATGTCGGGTAGCCGACTGCCGCATCTCGCGCCGACCGCGTCCGCGTAGCAGGTGCGACGGCGCTTCGGCGTGGGCCGCGCCCAGCGGTGCTCCGTCGCGCCTCGGGGGTCGGGCTGGTGGCCCAGTTTTAGTCCAAACCGAGCCATGATCATGTCCGAAATGTCGGCTCAGTTCGGACTAGAACTGGGATTCGACCCGAACGGGGTGATCGGCGAGGTGCTAGCCGGGTCGGGGATCGATGCCTCGTGCCGGTGAGGGTGGCCGGCTGGGCCGAGGAGGGCGCGGAAGCGATTCTCGTCCCGTCGGGCTTCACCTCGGCGTCGTTCTGCTCCGGTCATTTTCTTCGAGTAAACCAGTGCGGTCTGCGTACGGCGTTGACACCGAACCGACTGCAAGGGCGGATGAACGCCCTCATCCGCATGGTGGTCATGGGCGTGGCACCGGCCGGTGCTTTCGCGGGTGGGGCGCTCGGCGGTTGGCTCGGAACCCTGCCGGTCCTCGCCCTGGGAGCCGTGGGCGTCCTCCTCACCGGAGGCTCCCTGCTCCTTTCTCACATCCGGACGATCGTCGCGCTCCCTGATCTGGAGAGCAACACCAGCTGAGAGTCGGCACCCGCCCCCTAACGGCGCCATCCCTCATCAACACAGCGATGCCGTTGGCATGGCTGAAAGTACGGCGCGATCCTTCTTGCTGCCCACCGCTGACCGCCGTCCCGCCTCGTGGAGGCTTCTACGCGTGGGTGGACGTGTCCCGGGCGGGGCTGGACGATCGGGAATTCGCCCTGGAACTCCTCGAATCCGGGGCAGCGGCCGTCGCGCCCGGGAGCGCGTTCGGTCCGGGCGGACGAGGACACATCCGCCTGTCGCTCACGACGCGCGGCCGAGGCGGTCTAGGGCGCCGCTCGCATCAACCGGTTCACCGCAGACCGGTGCGGTCCGTGCGTCCGGCCGGTTGCGGCCAGTTCCGACACGTCCGGGCCCACGATCTGAGATCCGTTGACCACCAGGTGTGATGGCTGGCATTCTCCGAATCATGCACCTCCGGCAGCGGTTCATCACTCGACGCCACGTTGACTTGCGTCGAACCGCCAGCGCGCTGTGTGCTCAGCCGCTCGGCTGACACCTCGGTGTCACGTCCTTCTCCGGTGCCGTTGCGGCGCTTGAGAAGTCGACTTCTCCTCCTCATCCGCTGAACACCTGCGTTGAGCGGTTCCCCGGTTCGTCGTGAACCTCTCTCGGCATGCCGTTTTCCACCTTCGTGTGCGCGGCCGACCTCGCGCGCCCTCTGACACCTCCTGGAGGCCCTCCATGACCTCGACCGACGTCCCGGTCGACAACGGCGTCAACGTCGATGCGCTGCTCGGTGCCCGAGCCGCATTGGCCGATGCTCCCGACGTCGCTCAGTTCCGCTGGCGCGCGACCAACTCCTGGGTGAAGGGGACCCACAGCCAGTCCACTGTGGAGACCTTCTACGGGCTCGGGGACGAGCAGCGGCACAAGAAGACCTTCTCCTACGACGCCGACCACCCCGAGGTCTTCGCCGCCGAGGACAACGGTTCGACTCCGGTGGAGTTCGTGCTCGTCGCCCTGGGCAGCTGCCTCACCGCGGGTGTCGCCTCCGTCGCCCAGCAGCGCAAGATCCAGCTGCGGTCGGTGCGCGCCACCATCGAGGCAGACTTCGACCTGCACGGCATCCTCGGTGCGGACCCCGAGGTGCGCAACGGGTTCAGCGGCGTGCGCGTCAACTACGACATCGACGCCGACGCCACTCCGGAGGAGATCAAGGCGATCGTCGCGCAGTCGCAGAAGCGCTCCGCCGTCTACGACGTGCTCACCAACCCGACCAGCGTCACGGTCGAAGTGAACTGATCCGAGGAGCACAGCCTTGTCGAAGGTGACCACGGTCGTCGTGGGCGCGGGACAATCCGGGCTGGCCATGAGTCGCTACCTCGCCGGCAGTTCGATCGACCACGTGGTCCTCGAACGCGGCGAGGTGGCCGACTCGTGGCGAACGCAGCGCTGGGATTCCTTCCGGCTGCTCACGCCCAACTGGATGACCCGCCTGCCGGGCTACGCCTACACCGGTGACGACCCGGACGGCTACCTCACCGCGGCCGGGACCGCGGGTCTGCTCCACGACTACGCGGTCTCGATCGATGCGCCGGTCCGCAGCAACACGGCGGTGACGTCGGTGAAGCCCGCCGAGGGTGGGTTCGAGGTGCGCACCGACCGGGGGACCTGGGAGGCCCGCGCGGTCGTGGTCGCCTCCGGTGCCTTCGGTGAGGCGAAGGTTCCCGCGGTGGCCGAGCGGATACCGCCCGACATCCCGGAGTTCACCGCGGTGAACTACCGCTCCCCGGACCAACTCCCGGACGGCGGTGCGCTCGTCGTGGGTGCCTCGTCGACCGGGGTCCAGATCGCCGAGGAGCTGCAGCGCTCCGGGCGCCCGGTCACCTTGGCGGTGGGCGAGCACGTCCGGATGCCCCGCACC
Source organism: Saccharopolyspora tripterygii (assembly GCF_054778355.1). Lineage (NCBI taxonomy): Bacteria > Bacillati > Actinomycetota > Actinomycetes > Pseudonocardiales > Pseudonocardiaceae > Saccharopolyspora > Saccharopolyspora tripterygii. The sequence goes on from NZ_BAAGZP010000015.1 coordinate 80,315, forward strand.
TACCGGGGCCGGGACGTCCTGTGGTGGATGGACGCCGCAGGCGTTCTCGACGAGTCCTACGTGGACGTCCCGGATCTCGTGCGGGCGAGGAACCTCCCGTCCATGCAGCTGGTCGGGACGCCGCAGCGCACCACGCTCGACCTCAACGCCCTGACCCGGATCGGCGTGCGGCTGACCGGAAGGCTCGCCGGTGTCCAGGACGGCACGCTGCAGTTCTCGGGTTCGCTGCCGAACATGTGCTCGCTGGCGGACCTGAAGCTGGGCAGGCTGCTGGAGTCCTTCGACACGTGGGCCGAAGGCGCGGGTGTCACCGACTGCGGCCCCGTCGAGCGGTTCGAGCGGTCCGAGGTTCCGGCCGCACCGCTCACCCTGGACCTGCGGTCCGGCGAGATCCGCAGCGTCGTCTGGGCCACCGGGTACCGCACGGACCTGTCCTGGCTCGACGTCCCGGTGCTGGACCGCAAGGGCCGCATCGTCCACGACGGCGGTGCGACTCCCTGGCCCGGTCTCTACGTGATGGGGATGCCGTTCCTGCGGCGCCGCAAGTCGACCCTCATCGACGGAGCCGACGCCGACGCCCGCGACCTGTCCGAACACCTGGTGGGCCACCTCGCCGGCCAGGACACGCACGCACAGCCGGTCAGCTGATCGCACGACCGGCGCTTCCCGGAGGACCGATGGACCGCCAGTGGGGATTCCGCACCCGTGCGCTGCACGCCGGTGCCGTGCCCGACTCCGCGACCGGCGCCCGCGCGGTGCCGATCTACCAGAGCACCAGCTTCGTCTTCGAGGACACCGCCGACGCGGCGAGCCTGTTCGCGCTGCAGAAGTTCGGCACCGTCTACAGCCGGATGTCCAACCCGACGGTGGCGGTGCTCGAAGAGCGGCTGGCGAGCCTGGAGGGCGGGCTCGGCGCGGTGGCCACGGCCAGCGGGCAGTCCGCCGAGTTCCTGACGTTCGCCGCCCTGGCCGGTGCGGGCGACGAGATCGTCGCGGCCGCCGGGCTCTACGGCGGGACCATCACGCAACTCGACGTCACGCTGCGCCGGTTCGGCGTGACCACCCACTTCGTGCCGGGCGGCGACCCGGAGGCCATCGGGGCGGCGATCACCGACCGGACGAAGGTCGTGTTCGCCGAGGCGATCGCCAACCCCTCCGGCGAGATCGCCGACATCGCGGCGCTCGCCGAGGTCGCGCACGCGGCGGGCGTCCCGCTGGTCATCGACGCCACCCTGGCCACGCCGTACCTGCTCCGGCCGATCGAGCACGGCGCCGACATCGTGATCCACTCGGCGACGAAGTTCATCGGCGGCCACGGCACCACGCTCGGCGGCGTGGTGGTCGAGGCAGGCAGGTTCGACTGGGGCAACGGCCGGTTCCCCAGCATGACCACCCCGATCCCGTCCTACGGCGGTTTGAGCTGGTGGGGCAACTTCCAGGAGTTCGGGTTCCTCACGAAGCTGCGCGCCGAGCAACTGCGCGACATCGGCCCGACCCTGTCGCCGATGGCCGCGTTCCAACTGCTGCAGGGCGTGGAGACGTTGCCGCTGCGCATGTCCGAGCACGTCGCCAACGCCCGGGCCGTAGCGGAGTGGTTGGAGGCGGACCCGCGCGTGTCCTACGTCCGCTGGGCCGGGTTGCCCGACCACCCGCACCACGAGCGCGCGCAGCGCTACACCCCGGAGGGACCGGGCGCGGTGTTCGCGTTCGGCGTCGCGGGAGGTCGTGATGCCGGCCGGAAGTTCATCGAATCCGTCCAGCTGTGCAGCCACCTGGCCAACGTCGGCGACGCCCGGACCCTGGTGATCCACCCGGCGTCGACGACGCACCAGCAGCTCAGCGAGACCCAACTGCAGGACGCCGGTGTCCCACCGGACCTGATCCGCATCAGCATCGGACTGGAAGACGTCGAGGACATCATCTGGGACCTCGACCAGGCGCTCACCGAGGCAACCGAGGAGAAGGCATGACCGCGCCAGGATGGGTCGGCCCGTCGGCTCTGGAACGGCAGGCGCTGCTGCGCCGGACGCGCAGCGTCGCGGTCGTCGGCGCCTCGCCGAACCCGGCCCGGGCCAGCAACTTCGTCGCGACCTACCTGCTTGCCAGCACCGACTACGACGTGCACTTCGTCAACCCCAACGCCACCGAGATCCTCGGCCGCCCGGTGCACGCGTCGCTGGCGGACCTGCCCGTGGTGCCCGACCTGGTCGACGTCTTCCGTCGGCCGGCCGACCTCCCCGGCGTGCTGGCGGAAACCGTGGAGGTCGGCGCCTCGGCGCTGTGGTTGCAGTTCGGCCTGCACGACGAGGCGATCGCGGTGGAGGCCGAGGCCGCCGGGCTCGACGTCGTGATGGACCGGTGCGTGAAGATCGAGCACGCCCGGTTCCACGGCGGGCTGCACCTGTCCGGTTTCAACACCGGCGTGATCAGCTCGCGGCGGGCGCGATGACCAGAACCGGCGTCGCCGTCACCGGAGCCTGGAGAGAGGGCGATCCGGTGGGGCGGCGGCGCTTCGTCGACGTCCCACCGCTGACGCTCGAACGCGGTGCGACGTTGCCGACGACCAGGCTCGCCTACGAGACCTGGGGCCGCTTGAACCCCGAGCGGGACAACGCGGTGCTCGTGCTGCACGCGATGTCCGGTGACAGCCACGCGGCAGGCGAGGCCGAACCGGGACACCCCGGCCAGGGCTGGTGGGCCGGCGTGATCGGGCCGGGTCTGGGCATCGACACCGACCGGTGGTTCGTGGTCTGCCCCAACGCCCTCGGCGGGTGCCAGGGTTCGACCGGTCCGTCAACGCCCGCGCCCGACGGACGGGCGTGGGGGAGCCGGTGGCCGGCCGTCACGATCCGCGACCAGGTGCAGGCGGAAGTGGCGCTGGCCGACGAGCTCGGCGTGCGCAGCTGGGCGGCCGTCGTGGGCGGTTCGATGGGCGGGATGCGGGCGCTCGAGTGGTCGCTGTCGCGCCCGCAGCAGGTGGATCGCGCCGTCGTGCTCGCGGTCGGCGCCGAAGCGTCGGCGGATCAGGTCGCGACCTGCCGTGTGCAGATCGAGGCGATCCGCGCCGACCGCGACTGGCACGGCGGCGATTACTACGACGAGCCGTCGGGCCCGACCGGCGGCGTGGCCATCGCGCGCAGGATCGCGCACCTGACCTACCGCAGCGCCGCCGAGATCGACGACCGCTTCGGCCGCGACGCCGCGCTCGGCGGTGATCCGCTGGAGGAGGGCTTCGCGGTCGAGTCGTGGCTGGACCACGTCGCCGCGGGCCTGGTCGACCGCTTCGACGCGGGGAGCTACGTCTCGCTCAGCGAAGCCATGAACAGCCACGACATCGGCCGGGGGCGTGGTGGCCGGGCGTCCGCGCTGCGGGGGATGCGCGCACGCCCGACGGTCGTCGGCGTCGACTCCGACCGCTTGTACCCGCTGCACCAGCAGCGAGAGCTCGCCGATCTGCTCGGGGTTCCGCTGCGCGTCGTGCGCTCCTCGCGCGGGCACGACGGATTCCTCGTGGAGGCCGACCAGGTCAACGCGATCCTCTCGGACGCGCTGGCATGAGCGTTCCCCTGGTCCGGCGGCTGCACATCGACCTGCGACGGGTAGCAGCCCAGCGCTGTTGACCTCCCGGAGCTGCGCTGCGAAATCCATCGCCCTGACCACGAGGGAGAACCCCATGTCTTTGACCGAAGTCATCGAAACCACCCGCTCAGCGGTGGACGCGGACCCGAGCAACGCGGCCGCGTCGTTCAACGCGACCCACCGGCTGGTGCCCGGAACCAAAACCCAGGTCGAGGTGTCGATCCGCGACCACGAGCTGACCGTGGACGAGCCCGTTGCTCTCGGCGGCGAGGACGCGGCCGCCAACCCGGTGGAGTTCGCGCTGGCCTCGCTCGGCTCCTGCCAGGTCATCACCTACCAGTTCTGGGCGGCCCGGCTGGGCATCCGGCTCCAGGACGTGACCGTGCGCGTCGAGGGCGACCTCGACCTGCACGGGTTCTTCGGCTTCGACGACAACACCCGCGCGGGCTTCCGCGAGGTGCGGGTGCGAGTCGATCTCAGCGGACCGGAAACCCCGGAGCGCTATGAAGAACTCCGCAGGCACGTCGACCAGCACTGCCCGGTCCTGGACCTGTTCCGCAATGAAACCCTCACCACGACCGAACTCTCGGTATGAGGGATCCGCGCGGCGAGGGGTCTCGCGCCCCCGCCGCGCGGTACCGCCGAGCGGGTGCGAGCATCATGGCCAGGTGAAAACCGTTGTGCGACTTGGGGTAGGTTCGGTGAACGGCTGATGGCGCAGGTCGCGGAGTGAGGCGGTGGGGCGGCGCTCACGCGGTTCGTCGCCCGGGCCCGGGCTCGCCAACTTGAACGAGGCAGGAGCTCCTCCAGCGCGGGACCAGTAAAGACGTTGCCCTGGGGCAATCAAAAATGCGCGTGAGGGATGTTACTCTTCAGAGGATCTTGACCGGCGCGTTCGCGCGGGGGCATGTTCGCATGTCTGCTTGGATCACCTGTCTGGAGGAGAGCCTGATGCGATTGCCGACACCGCGCGCGACCACGGCTCTGCGAGGTCGACCCATATCCTGATCCGCGCGCGCCGCTCTGCGGAGGCGGCTGCACGAGCGGAATCCTCGCCCGCGCCAATCGGGCGAGGAGCGTCCGAGGACGAGCGCCGGAGCAGAAGAGGCTCGCACGACGTGCCTCGATTCGGTGCGCAGATCGTCGCGGAATCACGGAATTCGGGCCGGATGATCCGGCCACTTCTCAGCAAGGACGCCAGCGGCGCAGGCCCGCGTGCATCGGGCCGATGCGTCGGTGGTCATCAGGTCCTGCCTTCAGCACACCGCGGAACAGACCGGGACTCGGTTGTGTCCGCCACCGCCAGAACTGGACTCGCCGAAAAGGGAGGAACGGCCCATGTCACAGCCAGAACCGGTCGCCAAGAACGCGGATAAGGGATATGTAGCTCTCCTCGGCTGGAGCCTCAACGCGGTCGAGGCGCTCGACCGGTTCGATCGGCGGTACGTCGTCGTGGCGCCGGACTGGGCCGAGAAGTACTGCGTCGAGCACGATATCCCCTACGTGCCGTGGAACTTCGAGCGGCTCAACGACCGCTCGATGGAGATTGCCGAAACCCTGCAGGAGAAGGGCGTCGACGTCGCCATCCCGCTGTTCGAGGAGACGGTGGAGTGGGCGGGGGCGATCAACTCCGTGCTGCTCGACAACCCGCGCCTGTTCGGCCAGGCCATGCTGCTGCGCGACAAGGCGCTGATGAAGCGCCGCGCGCAGCTCGGCGGCATCCGGGTCGGGATCTTCGAGGAGGCCCACGACCGGGACGACGTGATCCGCTTCCTCAAGCGCGTCAACCAGACGCTGCTCAAGCTCGACGGCGACCCGAACGACCCGATCCACCTCAAGGCCTTCGACAAGGCCGGCTGCCTGGGACACCGGGTCATCCGCACCCCGGACGAGATCGACGTGATCCCGGACGAGGAGTTCCCGGTCCTGATGGAGTCGCACCTCGACGGCTGGGAGTTCGCGGTCGAGGCGTGGATCCACAACGGCAAGATCAAGTTCCTGAACATCTCCGAGTACGTCAGCCTCGGTTACTCGGTGTTCGTCCCGGCGACCCCGGAACTGGAGCGGTACAGGCCGCAGATCACCGCCCAGATCGAGAAGCTGATCAAGACCTTCGACATCGAGTTCGGCTTCATCCACCCCGAGTACTTCGTCACCAGCGACGGGGAGATGTACTTCGGCGAGGTCGCTTACCGGCCGCCGGGCTTCAAGGTCTTCGAGCTCCTCGAACGCGCCTACGGCTTCAACGCCTACCAGGGGCTCGTGCTGGCCTTCGACCCCAAGACCACCGAGGAGGAGATCGACGCGTTCTTCCCGCGCGAGGTCGTCGACTCCAACGGGGTGGCGGGCTGCTTCGGCGTCTACCCCCGTCGCCGCGTCGTCAACGAACTCCAGATCCCGGAGCAGACCGAGGACGACGACTACTATGATTCGCACGACCTCTCGGCGCCGCTGGAGGAAACGGTCACGAAGAGGACCGCGTTCGGCACCCACTGGGGTCTGCTGTACTTCTTCGGTGAGGACCCCTACCGGATGCGCGAAGTGCTGAAGGAGCAGGAAGAGCTCGACTTCTACGTCTGACGACAGCGTCGACGCAGGAGAGACCTACCAGAGGGAAGCCCTTGAAACCGACCGCGGACGCAACGAGCCAGGCCACGACGCTCGACAAGCGCGTGGCCTCGCTCGACGGCGCGATCCAGGCCATGGCCGAGACCCCCGATTTCGGCAAGCACGCGAAGGTGCGGCGGGTCCTGGAGTCCTTGCGGCGGGTGCTGCTGCAGAACGGCGGCGCCGCCGCCGTGCAGGCCCGCGCGCAGGCGCTGGAAGAAGCCGGCCTGTTCCTGGGAACCGACTGGGCCTCCCCGGAGATCCTCATCCCGTCGCTGGTGGGCCCCGGCCTGCGCAGCAGGGACGTGGACACGGTCGTGATGGAAGCGGTCAGCGAGCTGCGCATGCTCGCCGTGTCCAGGGGTGAGTTCGCGCACCCGACGATCTCCGCCGAGGACGCGGGCCACTTCCTGTCCCAGGTCATGGCGATGAACCTGGAGCTGCTGTTCACCGCGCCCAGCGAGGCGGAGCGAATCAAGCAGGGCCGGATCGCGCACCTGATCAGGGACCTGTTCCGGCACCTCGCCGAGGTCGTCGGCTACGAAACGGTCCTGGACAAGCTGGTGGACGAGATCTGGCGGATCCTGCGCCAGCGGCCCATCCAGGTCGACCAGGTGCAGGCGCTGATCACCCGGATCGCCGTCTACCGGGGCGACCCGGAGATCGACCTGGGCGCCTCGTCCGGGCAGGGCATCGACCGGCTCATCAGCAGCCTGTTCGGGACCACCGAGGTGTGCCGCGACGACCCGGGCGTGGAGGTCTTCCGCTCTCGGCTGGAGGCGATGGACACCGGCGGTCTGCAGTACGAGGCCAGCGGCTTCGCCCGCGCGATGCACGACACCGGATTGGTGTCGCCGTACCACGCCGAGCTGCTGCGCTTCGTGCTCAACGAGAGTGACTACCTGGTGGGCGAGGCGCTCGGGCTCTCCGACACCGGGCGGAACTGCCTGATGCGCTTCAGCCACCTGGTGCACGAGCTGATCGAGACCGCCGTGCACCCGCAGACCGCGCAGTGCGTCTACGGCCTGGCGCTGCTGCTCGACCGCGGCATCCTCTACGAACCGCCGGTGGTGCCCGCGCTGTGGCGCCAGCTCGCGCTGGAGCTGTCCTCGGCCGCTCGGGAACGCCTGACCCTGGCCTTCGGCGACCAGCCCTCGCCCGAGGCGAGGCTCACCGCCGGGGTCCTGTCGATGCTGGGCCAGCCGCTCGGCGTCGGGCAGGGCGACAACCCGACCTGCCAATCGGCCCGGGCGCTGTCGATGTGGGCCTACAACGACCCCGACTACCTCCTGCAGATGGTGGTGTGGGCCGCCCGCGACGACGAGGTCATCATGCACTTCGAGGGCCAGCCGATCTCCTCGAAGGAGCTGGCGGCCGGTGTCGCCACCGCGATGCCGGTGGACCTCGACCCGGTCTCGCTGCTGGTCGTGCCCCACCTGGACCGGATCTACGCGGAGATGGGCCGCCGCTGCGCCGACCGGCCCGGCGACCCGCACCGGTGGGTCAACCCGGAGTTCCACGGCTGGTGGGCCTCGCGCGGATTCCGGATCAACGTCGACGTGGCGACCGGCAACCTCATCGACCTCGACGCGTTCCTGCGGGAGTTCCACGCCAGCTACCACCCGTCCTACAACGGCGGCCGGCCGCTGATCCACCCGCAGCCCGCGGGCGTGGCGGTCACCGACAGCGCGGCCCGCTACATCGGGTGGCACGCGATCACGATCCTGCGGGTCGCGGCCGATCCGCAGGAGGTCACGCGGGTCTACTTCTTCAACCCCAACAACGACAGCGGCCAGGACTGGGGCGACGGCGTCGTGGTGTCCACCGCGGGCAACGGCGAGCGCTTCGGCGAGGCCTCGCTCCCGTTCGGCCAGTTCGCGTCCCGGCTCTACATCTTCCACCTCGACCCGCTGGAGCGGATGGAGCCGGAGAAGGTGCCCGCCGAGGACGTCGAGCGGATCATGGGCTTCATCGAGCGCAGCTGGGGCGCCGAGCGGCTGCCTGCGGGGAGCTTGCAGGCCTCGAAGGACCCGCAGAGCTGACCCGCCGCGGCTCAGCCGTGGTCGGCGCGCAGCGCCTCGCCCAGGGTGGCGTGGCATTCCAGCAGCACGTGAAGCCCGGAGGCGCGCAGCGCTTCCTGCACGGCCAGGTCGTCGACCACGACGCGCAGGGCTCCGCCTCGCGCCTGGACGAGCATGTGCGCGTAGGTGAGCAGCTGCAGGTCCGGGACGTCGAGCAGCCGCATCTTCGTGAGATCCACGATGACCGAGCGCGCCGTTGACGTCGGTTGCGGCCAGAGCATGGTTTCGAGCTGGGCGACCGTCTCCTGATCGACCGGAGCGGTCACGGCGACGACGATCGCGGCCGGGTTCGGGAACGACACCTGCACGCTGGGCGCGGGTGCCTTGACCACGGGCTCGGCCGAGGGCGCCTCGTCGACGAGGGAACCGGGAACCCGGGATTCGACGGTCATCCTGTCTTCCTTCCGCGCACCGCCGGAGTCCGGCGCGATCCGCCGCCACCGCCTCGGTGCCTCGCGCACCACCGCACGCCGAGTGCTCGCCCTGATCGAGTTGAACCAACCAATTCTAGCGAGCGCTTGCCCGAGGGCAAGTGGTTTCCCGTGACCGGTTCGCGTTTCCGGGCTCCACGCGGGCGGAGCGGCGGAGAGCGCGTTGATTGTCGTGCGGCAACGAATCCGCCTCCGCGCTCAGAGCACGATCCAGTCCCGACCGAGCGCGACCGGGCGCACGCCGGTGTCAGGGCCGATCCAGTCCACGCACACCGCCACGGCGTCGTCGTCCAGCTCGCTGTCCTGCAGGAAGGCTCGGAGGTCGCTGAGCAGGGAGCGCACCGCCTCGGCCGGGGGCAGTCGGAGGCTGCTGCGCAGCGCTCGGCGCAGCGAGCTGGTGCTGTAGTCGCGGTCGGCGAGCACCGCGTTGTAGATCCCGTCGGTGAGCACGAACAGCCGCTCGCCGGGTTCGAGCTGGAGGCGCTGCACCTCGTACTCGGTACCGTCTGCCATGCCCAGCGGGAGCTGGGCGTCGAGGTCGACCTGCTCGGCGGAGTCGGCGCGCACCCGCCACAGGCGGGGAGAACCCGCGTCGATGATGCTGAGCTCGCCGGAGGTCAGGTCCAGCTGCATCAGCAACGTGGAGACGTGCTGCGCGCCCGCGTGCTGGGCCCAGATCGCCTGATCGGCGAGGGCCGCTTGGGTGGCGAGGGTGCCCCCGCTGCGACGAGCGTTGCGCAGCGCGGTGATCCCCAAGGTCGTCAGCATGGCTGCGGTGGTGCTCTCGCCCATCCCGTTGGTGACCGCGACCGTCAGCGAGTCGAGGTCCTGAGCCCAGTCGAAGTTGTCACCCCGCACCGCGTAGGCAGGTTCGAGCTGACCCGCGAGCCGGTAGGCGGCGTGATCCACCGAACGCACCGGCAGCAGCTGCCACTGCATCTCGGCCGCGAGCGTCAGCCGCTGCGGCCGGCGAGCCCGTCGGTACCGGTCGGTGGCCACTTCCGCGAGCGTGATCGCGTGCGCCACGAGATCGGCCGCGGCGGCCAGCTCCTCGCGCGTGGTCTCGTCGGGGGACTCCGGTAACCGCAGCCACAGGACCCCCAGCCGGTCGCCTCGCACGGTCATCGGCAGGTGCAGCGCGACCTCGTCCTCGATCGGCTGCTGGAGGCACACCTGGTCGCAGAACGCGCGCCCTTCCAGCGTCGCCACCAGCGGGACGCCCGGTCCTTCGGGTTCGAGCACGGGTTCCAGGACCGCGAGTCGCAGGTCGACCAGGTAGATCTCGAGCCCTGCCACCCCGAAGTGCTCTCCCAGCGCGATCATCAACGTCTCCGGCAACTCGTGAGCCGGGACGTCGCGCAGGGTGCGATCGAGGGAATCCAGACGCGTGGGGACGGTCACCAATTTCTCCGGCTTCACCAGGGCCCGCTCAAAGCTGCGGGCGGGCATGGGTCGTGACATGACACAATACGCCCGGAGCCGCACGTGCCCGGACCCGAGACATCCGGCGAGGAGGGCCTTCTTGGCGCACAAACTCGATTCCCTGTCCTCCGAAGCCCTGGACGAGCTCGAAGCCGGCGTCGGCGTGCTCATGGTCGTCTGGGGGCGCAGCGCCGAACGCATCAAGCCGCAGGTCTCGCCCTCGCAGCTCCGGGCGCTGGTGGTGGTGGACCGGCACGGCTCCATCAACCTCATGAGCCTCGCCGACGAGCTGGGATCGATCCCGTCGGTGACCAGCAGGCTCTGCGACCGGCTTCAAGCCGCGGGCCTGCTCAGCCGCGTCGCCGGCGCCGACGACCGGCGCGAGGTGATGCTCCAGCTGTCGAAGGACGGCAGGCGTCTGCTGCGGCAGTTCCAGCGGGAGCGCAAGGCCGACCTCAAGCAGGTGCTGGACGCGATGACGCCCCGGACTCGCAACGCGCTGCTCACCGGCTTGAGCGCGTTCCACGCGGCAGCGACCGAGATGGGCCTGCCCGACGAGGAATTCGCCTGATCCCCACCTGAACCGGTCGAGGTGCTCGGCGCGTGCGTTGGTTGCCGCAGGGCAACGAAACCGGACGCGAGAGGCCGGTGACCAGCGCGGCCGTTCGAAGATCAAAGCCGGCAAAGAACCTGCTGTGCAACGGTTCCGTCGCGAAGCGTGACAAGCGATGTCGGCGCGCACTACGGTGGCTCCCACTCTGGCGGCGCGCGCCCGACCGGCTATCTGATCTGGAGAAACGACATGGCACGCAAGCGAATTCGGTTCTGGATACGTGGTCTTCTGCTCGTCGTGGTCCTGTTCGTGGTCGCGGTGGTGGTCACCGCGATCGTGATTGCGAACGATCCGGCCAACGCCGCCGGCGGGATCAACGGGTTCCTCTCCAGCATCGACGACGGCGCCAAGGCTGTGCTCCGCGCTCCGATCGCTTTCTTCGGCGCCTTGCTGACCTTCGTGGAGCGCATCGGTTCCTGACCGGCAGGAGGACTTGAGGGGCACCGGGGGCGCGGTTGGGCACGTGAATCGCGTCCCCGGTGCCGCGGCATCTCGGGAGAAGTCCACTCGCGCTCGGCGAGGTGTTGCGGAACACAGCTGCGCTGGGTCGAAAGGCCTGCCCGGAGGGTGACCGCCGCGCTGCATCCTGGTGTTGGTTCTCGGGGAGCGGGAGCTATCGGGGACGGGGTCGGCGTCGGCCGGGCCTGCGAGTGCGAGGGGAGCATCGATGGGGCAGATCGCGGAGGTCGTCGGGGCATCGGGCCCTGCGACGCTGGAGGACGTGGTGTCGGCGGAGGAGCGTGCCGCGACCCAGCCGTTGACGAGACTGGTCCCGCCCCAGCGCGGGCCCGCGGACGGCGGCATGCGGCTGGTGGTGAGCCGAGGGCCGGACACGGGGGCGGAGTTCGCGATCTCGGCGCCGCTGACGGTGATCGGCAGGCACCGGGACAGCGATGTCGTGGTCGACGACGTGACGGCCTCCCGGCATCACGCGGAGCTCGAGGTGATCGACGGCCGGTGCGTGCTGTTCGACGGCGGTTCGCTGAACGGCACCTACGTCAACCGGCGGCCGGTGACGTGCGTGGAGCTCACCGACGGCGACGAGATCTGGATCGGCACCGCGCGGTTCCTCTTCCACGCGGCGTGACGACGTCGCGCGGAGCTCGACTCGGGGCGCGGGTTCCCCAGCGGATCCCGCGCCAGAACTCTGCGTCCGAAAGGCGTTGTCGCAGAGGAAAATAGCCCCAATTCGGGGATGCTTTCGCGCTCGGTGAAGCGGATACTGGCGGATGTCACGTTCTATTGTGGAGGTGGAGTGATGTCGAGCAGCACACCGATCGCTGGGCATCCGGATCTCACCGAGATGCGCACGCGGTACGAGCGGGCTTCGGAAACCCCGACCGCTCAGGTGGCGGACGGCCTCGTAGTGCTCGGAGGCCTGTTCGTCGCGTTGTCGCCGTGGATCACGGGATTCGCCGCCACGACACCGTCGCTGGCGCTGAACAACCTGATCATCGGCCTGGCCGCCGCGGTCCTAGGGCTGTCGTTCGCGGCGGCCTACCACCGCACCCACGGCATCGCCTGGACCTGCCCGGTGTTGGGGGTCTGGACGATCCTGGCCGTCTTCGTGATGAGCGGAACCGCCATGACGACCTCGACGGTCCTGTGCAACATCATCGGCGGAGCGGTGCTGGTGCTGGCAGGCGCAGCGACCATGGCTTCAGCGATGTCCTCCTCTCGATGATCCCGGAGGTTCGCTGAACCACCGCGGGGTCGTGATCGGGGGAGGGGCAGGGCCACGGGGGTGCCGGCAGTGGCGTTGGAGACGGCACCTCCCGTGACCCTGGTGATCAGCTCAGCGTCGGACGCACCGCCGCGGTCGCGCTGATCACGTTCTTGAGGGCCGTGTTGACCTCGGCGTAGCCCCTGGTCTTGAGGCCGCAGTCGGGGTTGACCCACAAGCGCTGCGCGGGAACGGATTCCAGCGCAGCGCGCAGCAGCGAGGTCACCTCGTCGGTCTCCGGCACGCGTGGCGAGTGGATGTCGTAGACACCGGGACCGACGCCCTTGGCGAACCCGACCGCGTTGAGGTCCGAGAGCACCTCCATGCGGGAGCGCGCGGCCTCGATGCTGGTGACGTCGGCCTCCAGGGCCACGATCGCGTTGATCACGTCGCCGAACTCCGAGTAGCACAGGTGGGTGTGGATCTGGGTGGTGTCGGTGACCCCGGAGGTGGCCAGCCGGAACGATTCCACCGCCCAGTCGAGGTAGTGCTTCTGCTGCGCGGCGCGCAGCGGCAGGAGCTCGCGCAGGGCCGGTTCATCGACCTGGACCACGCGGATACCGGCCGCTTCGAGGTCGTGCACCTCGTCGCGGATGGCCAGCGCCACCTGCTTGGCGGTGTCGGCCAGCGGCTGGTCATCGCGGACGAACGACCACGCGAGGATGGTGACCGGGCCGGTGAGCATGCCCTTGACGGGCTTGTCGGTCAGCTTCTGCGCGTAGGTCGCCCACTCGACGGTCATCGGGTTCGGGCGGGAGACGTCGCCGAAGAGGATCGGCGGGCGCACGCACCGCGACCCGTAGGACTGCACCCAGCCCTTGTGCGTGCTGACGAATCCGTCCATGAGCTCGGAGAAGTACTGGACCATGTCGTTGCGCTCGGGCTCACCGTGCACGAGGACGTCCAGGCCGAGCTCTTCCTGCAGCTCGATGACCCGCTGGATCTCGTCGCGCATGCGCTGCTTGTAGGTGGCGGCGTCGATCGTGCCGTTGCGCAGCGCAGCGCGAGCCTTGCGGACGTCGGTCGTCTGGGGGAACGAACCGATGGTCGTCGTCGGCAGCGGGGGCAGCTGCAGCGCCTCCTCCTGGGCCTTCTGCCGCTGCGCGTAGTCATTGCGGCGGGAGTCCGCGGGCCGAAGCGCGCGCAGCCGGGTCTGGACCTCGGCGTTGCGGACGCGGTCGGCGGCGGCCCGGTCGGCGACCACCGCGGCGGCCTCGGCGAGCGCGTCGGCGACGACCTCGCGGCCCTCGCGCAGCGCGCGGCCCAGCACGACGACCTCCTGGACCTTCTGCGCGGCGAAGGCCAGCCAGGACTTCACCTGAGGGTCGATCTGGGTTTCGGCTTCGACGTCGTAGGGGACGTGCAGCAGCGAGCACGAGGTGCCGATCGCGACCTCGTCGGCCACGCCGAGCAGGGTCGCGCCGGTGGTCAACGCCTGGTCGAGATCGGTCCGCCAGATGTTGCGGCCGTCGACGAGGCCGGCGACCAGCGACTTGGTCCGCAGGCCCGTGAGCGCGGGCAACTTGTCCACAGCGGAGGGACTGGTGACGAGGTCGAGGCCGAGCGCCTCGACCGGCGCGTCGGCGAGCACGTCGAGCGCGTCACCGAGATCGCCGAAGTACCCGGCGACGAGCAACGCGGGGCGGTCCGAGAGCTCGCCCAGCCGGCGGTAGGCCTCGCGCAGCGCGTCGAGCTCGGCCTGCGTGCGGTCGGCGGCGAAGGCGGGCTCGTCGAGCTGTACCCACTCGGCACCGGCCTGCTTGAGCTCCGACAGCAGCGCGGCGTAAGCGGGCAGCAGCTCGTCGAGCTTGTCCAGCGGTGCGAACGAGTCGGGGGCGCCTTCAGCGGGCTTGGACAGCAGGAGGAAGGTCAGCGGCCCGACCAGCACCGGCCGGGTGGTGACGCCCTGCTCGGCTGCCTCGCGGAACTGCTCCACCGGCGTCCGGTCGGTCAACGAGAACCGTTCCTGCGGGCTGATCTCCGGGACCAGGTAGTGGTAGTTGGTGTCGAACCACTTCGTCATCTCCAGCGGTGGGGTGGAGTCCACACCGCGGGCCATCGCGAAGTAGGTGTCGAGCGGGTTCAGCCCCAGTTCGGCGTACCGGGACGGCACGGCGCCGAAGGTGACCGCGGTGTCGAGCACCTGGTCGTAGTAGGAGAACGTGTTGCCCGGCACCGAGTCCAGGCCCGCGTCGGCGAGGAAGCGCCAGGAGTCGGCGCGGATCTTGCCCGCGACGGCGCGCAAGTCCTCCTCGCTGCTGCGCCCGGCCCAGTAGCTCTCCAACGCGCGTTTGAGTTCACGGTCCGGCCCGATCCGGGGGTAGCCGAGTACGGTAGATCCGATCTTGGTGGTCAACGCCCTCTCCTCGCGAGCTCGACATCAGAGGCTCCGAGGTCGCCGTGGAGGCGTGCGGGCGGACACGGGCAGCCGCTTTCGGGCAGCACCGCTTTCCGTTCGTCCGCCAGGTCCTCCCTCGAGACCTCGGATCAGCGCGCGCCGCGGCGCGCGCACCGGTGGCAGGTCTTCGGACTCGCGGGCGCTTCCCGGCCTGGCCGGGCGTTCCTAGTGGCCGTCGCTTCCCGGGCCTCTCGGCCCAGTGCTTGTCTTCGGTCGTGCGACCGGTGACGGCTGTCGTTCCCGCTCACCGCTGCGGGGCAGTCCCGGGTTCGCACCGGGTTCCCTCTTGCCTCGTCCGTCCCTGCGCACGACCTCGGTCGCACCGGGGCGGACGAACCACCAGCACTCACCAGGTTAGTGCCGAAACTTCCTTTGGCAAGCAGTTCCACGATGTGCGCGCCCGGTGCGGACGAGTTGCCGGCGCCCAGCACCGCCCGTGAGGTCGCGGTTCTCCAGATGCACACGCGCTGATGAGACTCCGGTCACAGGGAACCCGCGGGCCGTCGCGCACGGGATCCGGCCGGGTTCATCACCCTCCACAACGGACGGTGAAAGAGCTTGGTGGAGGGGCCGGGTCGGGCTACATCGCGAAGTAGCGGAGCCAGACGTAGAGGGTGGACAGCGCGATGGTCACCGCGGTGACGACCATGCCGTACTTGGTGAACTGCCAGAAGCTGATCGGGTACCCGTTGCGGGAGGCCCAGCCGATCGCCACGACGTTGGCGCTCGCGCCGATCGCGGTGGCGTTGCCGCCGAGGTCGGCGCCGAGGGCCAGCGACCACCACAGCGCCTGGCTGATCTCCGGGTCCGGAACCGTGGCCACGAGCTCCTCGACGATCGGGATCGTGGTCGCCACGAAGGGGATCGTGTCGATCATGCCGCCGATCACCGCCGACCCGATCAGCAGGCCGACCGCGGCGAGGAAGTAGTTGTCGCCGACGAGATCGATCGCGGCGCGCCCGAGCGTGTCGATCACCCCGACGTCGACGAGCCCGCCGACCATGACGAACAGCCCCATGAAGAACACCAGGGTCGACCAGTCGACCTCCTCGAGGAACTGCGGCGCCGTGGTCTGCGAGACCAGCACCATCAGCCCGGCGCCGAGCAGGCCCACGAAGGCCGGGTCGATGCCGATCGGCCCGTGCAGGACGAAGGCGACGACGACCGCGCCGACGACGATCAAGCAGCGCCGCAGGAGCCGGTGGTCGTGGATGGCGTCGCTGCCGTCGAGCTCCATGATCTCGGCCATGTGCTCGTCGGCGTCCAGGAACGCCTTGCGGAACAGCACCCGGCACATGCCGATGAAGACCGCGAGCAGGATGACGGTGATCGGTGCGAGGTTGTAGAGGAAATCGGTGAAGGTGAGTCCCGCCCGGCTGCCGATCATGATGTTGGGCGGATCGCCGATCAGGGTCGCGGTGCCGCCGATGTTGGCCGCGAGCACCTCGGCGATCAAGAAGGGGACGACGGGCAGCCGGAGCCGCTGGCAGACGGCGAGGGTGACCGGCGCGATCAGGAGCATGACCGTGACGCTGTCGAGGAACGCCGAGACCAGCGCGGTCAGCAGGACGAGGATGATCATCAGGCGGAACGATTTCCCGCGGCTCTGCTGGGCGGCCCAGATGGCGAGGTATTCGAAGACGCCCGTGTGCTTGAGCACGCTGACGGTGATCATCATTCCGAGCAGGAGGAAGATGACGTTCCAGTCGATCCCGGTCTTCTCGTCGAAGAAGGCGGAATGGGCGTCGACGGCGCCGATGAGAACCATCACCGCAACGCCGCCGAGCGCCGCGGAGACGCGGTGAACGCGTTCGGTGGCGATCAACCCGAATGCGATCAGGAATGTGCTGATGGTCAGTGCGATTACCACGGCCGGGTCGCTTTCGGGGAGGCTCCGCGGGGGAGCGGTCGGTCGTGGTCGGTGGTCTCTGCGTCGTGCCGGTCGATGGTCACCACCGTCTCTCGATTCACGGTTCGCGGGTGCGTTCCCCTTCCGCAGCCGGTTCTCCCGCGCGCTGGAACCGGTGCGCGGCGGTGAACGAGAGGATCAATCCACCTGCGATCATCAAGGCCTGTCCGAGGGCGAGACCGGCGACGACGGCGATGAGCGCTGTGGTGAGCACCAACCAGTCGAAGCCTCGTGAGATCCCATCGGCAGGGGCGTGCGGATCTTCGTCTCGGCGCTGGAGCGGCCCCTCGGTCGTTTCCGAGGATTGTAGCGGTAGATGACGGCTCCTTCCGTGGAACCATGTTTTCCGCTGAACGTCCTCGTGAATGGGATCGGCGTGCGCAGGACAAGTTTTTGGGGCGATGATCTCGTGTTCGAGTCGGGATCGGCATCGGGGTGAACACCCATTTTCTCAGCGTGATCTCCGCTTTTCGTGAAACGGATACGGCGGAAGTCGGATGTGAGATGTGGTCGGTTTGGATTCCCATTCCGGCTGCTTGGAATCGCGGTCAGCTCGGGCGAACGCCGTTGCTGAACCGAGCATCGTTCGGATGAATCGTGGCCCTGGGTGCCGCGGTGCGCCGGCGATCACCGGGGCCCGCGCTCGTCGCGGCTCCGGCGCCTCTCGGCGCGTCCGATCACGGCCTGGGCCGGGATCAGCAGGAGCCAGCAGGCGGGTGCCCACCTGGGGTTCAGCAGCGCGACCGGCATGGAGACGACGAAGATCGCGACCGTGACCGCTGAGGGAGCGAACGCGGACGTGGCCGACATGCCGCTGCGCAGGTTCCCGGAACGGTGGGCGAGCACCACAATGATCAGCTCCAGCGCGGCGACGGCCGAGACGTTCGCCGCGTAGCCGATCACCGCGACCGGCTCGTGCCCGTAATCGGCGAGCAGCGAGGAGGGGAACGGCAGCAGCGCCACGAACCCCAGCAGGACCACGTTCACGGCGGGAACCGGCGGCGTGATCCGCCGGATGTCGCGGAACAGTTCGCGGTGGCCCAGCCACAACAGGCCGATGACGAGGAACGCGATCGCGTAGGCGGTCATGGCGGGGGCCAGGTCGCGCAGCGCTTCGCGCAGGCCGCTGTCCGGCAGGCCTTCCGGCACGCGGAGGTCGAGCGCCAGCAGGGTGGCCGCGATCGCGAACACCCCGTCGGACAGAGCGAGCACTCGCCCGTCCTGATCCGAGATGTCGTCCTCGACGGCCACACCAAGAGAGTGGCCCACATCCCACGAACGAGCACAGTGATCTCGGCGTGGCCCGGAAGCCGCTGCTGTCGGTTCGGAGAACGCCGGGACGGGGCTTGATCATGCCGTGACGGCATCGTTTCTGATGTGGGAGTCCACCTCCGAGAGGAACCCGAGAATGCCCGTCGAGACCCAGTCCGCTCCTGCGATCGGGGTGCCCGCATCACCGACCCCGGTGTCCGAGCGCGCGCTCGCCCCGGATCTCGCCCGGGGCGTGATGCTGCTGCTCATCGCCCTCGCGCACGCCCCGTGGTTCGCCTACACCGCCGACATCGGCGTGACGCTGATGCACCCGGGGCAGGGCGGCGTCGCTGACCGGATCGCCCAGGCGGTCACGATCATCGCGGTCGACGCCAGGGCCTGGACGATGTTCGGGTTCCTGTTCGCGTACGGGATCGGCCAGCTCTACGCCCGCCGCACGGCAGGCGGCAGTTCGACCCGCGACGCGCGGCGGCTGCTGCGCACCCGGCACTGGTGGTTGCTCGGGTTCGGGCTGGTGCACGCCGCACTGCTGTGGCAGGGCGACATCCTCGCCACCTACGGACTCCTCGGGCTCCTGCTCGTCCCGCTGTTCCTGCGGCGCAGCGACCGCGTGCTCAAGGTCTGGGTCGGGGTCCTGCTCGGCGTCGGCGCGGTGTTCTCCGTCGGATCGGCAACGCTCGCGCAACTCGTTCCAGCGGCCGGTGGCGGCTCCAACCTGCAGCAGATGACCATCGCCGAACCGAACTACCTGGTCGCGATCCCGATGCGGCTGCTGACCTGGAGCACGGGCCTGGTGTCGGGGTTGGCGACGCTCGTCCTTCCTGCCGCGTTCCTGCTCGGGCTGCTCGCCGCCCGGCACCGCGTGCTCGAAGGGCCCGCGCGTCACCTGCCGCTGCTGCGCGGCACCGCCTTCGGCGGCCTCGCGGTCGGTTGGAGCTTCGGGCTGGTGCAGGCGCTCGTGCACTTCGGCGTGATCGAGCTGCCCAACCCGATGGCCTTCGGCACGGTGCACCTGTTCACCGGGATCTTCTGCGGCATCGGGTACGCGGCCCTGTTCGGACTCCTGGCCCACCGCATCGCCGGTCGCGGCGAGCCACCGCTCTTGGCGCGCGCCCTGGTCGCTCTGGGCCGCCGGTCGCTGAGCGGATACCTGACCCAGTCCCTGCTGTTCGTGCCGCTGCTCTCGGCGTGGGGCTTCGGGCTGGGCGCGCACCTGACGAGCTGGTCTGCGATGGCCGTGGGCTTCGCGGCGTGGCTGCTGACGCTCGTGGTCGCCCACGCCCTCGACCGCAGGGGCATCAGAGGTCCGGCCGAAACGCTGCTCCGGCGCCTCACATACCGTCCCGGACGTCACCGGGCAACGGCTGTCGAGTAATGAAACACGTCCTGGCCGAAGCGAAAAAGACTGGGCCGCAGAGGGATCAGAGGCAGCAGGTCTGGAACACCGAGCGGGGAAAGGGGCGTCAGCCTCGACCGGGAGTGGCGTCGTGCTCGGGTGCGGGCGCGGTCATGACCCAGCCTTCCGGTGCACGCGTCGCACGGTGTTCACGGCGTCCTGCGCGTCGGTGGCGGTGCCGAAGGTCGTCACGGCGAGGAAGGTGCTCGTGCGCTGCAACCGCCCCCACGGATCGCCCCGGTAGCCGGAGTGCGCGGCCACCGCGGCCATCGCCAGCGGGTGCAGCGACTGCAGCAGCAGCGCCCGCAACCCGCCGACGAACATCGCGGCGTCGGCGTGCACCGCCCGGATGGGCCGGTCCTCGGCGAACCAGCGCGGCCCCGGGAGGTCGTGGATCCGAGTCCGCTTCTCCGGGCCGTCGGCACCGGCCACGCGTGCGAACAGCGCGGCGCCCCAACGCTGCCGCAGCAACGTCAGCGCACCCTGCGGGCTCTCCGACATCAGAGCGCCAGTATGGGCCTGACGCGGGCTCAGGTCCACGGCGCCAAGCGGGTGACGCGGCCGTGCCCGGTTGACCTCCGGCCCGCGCGGGTATGACGAGAGGCGATGCGGACGCGGGCACGCGGTTCCGCCGGGGTTCGATCGTCAGGAGGTTCGCATGGCCGAGGAAGCTCGTTCAGCGGTGCTCGCGGGTTTCGACGGCTCGGAGGCGTCTCGTGAAGCGGTCCGGTGGGCCGCGCGCGAGGCCTCCAGCCGGGGTTCGCCGCTGTTGCTCGTGCACGTGCTGGCACGTCCTTTCCAGCACTCCATCCAGATGCGCATCCCCGACCAGGAGCACGTCATGGACAAGCTCCGGGAAGCGGTGCGCCAGGAACTCGATTCCCTCGAAGAGGAGTGCAGGACGAGCGCTCCCGGTCTCGAGGTGCGCAAGAGCATCCCGGTCGGCGACGCGGCGCAGTTCCTGGTCGAGCTCGCCGGCGAAGCGGATCTGGTGGTGCTGGGCGGACCGCTGGTGGGAGCCAGCACGGATCGCCTGGGCGTCACCGCCGCCGAGGTCATCGCGCGCCGGGCCGCCGCTCCCGTCGTGGTGGTGCGCGGGGACACCAGCGCCTCCGCGGACGCGCCGGTGGTCGTCGGCGTCGACGGGTCCGACGTGAGCACCCGGGCGATCGGGTTCGCCCACGAGACGGCCTCCCGGCAAGGCCGTCCCCTGGTGGGCGTGCACTCGTGGAGCGAGTCGGCGTTCAACCCGTTCGACGTCGTGGACGAGTGGGACGCCGACCGGAGCGAGTTCCGGGAGAAGGCGAGCGAGGTGCTGGCGGAGTCGATGGCCGGATACCGCGAGCAGTACCCGGACCTGCCGGTGCGGCACGTGGTCGGCCCGGACCGGCCCGCGCAGCTGCTGCTCGGCGAGTCGGACCGCGCGAGCCTGCTGGTGGTGGGCAGTCACGGCAGGGGAGCGGTGCGCCGCACCTTCCTGGGCTCGGTCAGCCACGCCGTTCTGCACCAGGCGAACTGCCCGGTGGCCGTGCTGCCCGCGGAGTGAGCCGTCCCGCGGCGCGAGGTGACTTAATGCCCTGGGGAGTTCGCGGCAGCGTCTGGAGCATCGGGCGGTGTTGAACTCATCCCGGCGCGGGTGGTCTCCACCGCGCCAGCGTCGAACCTGGGAGGGCTGCATGGGCACCATCACCACCGCGGACGGGACCGAGATCTACTACAAGGACTGGGGATCGGGACAGCCGATGGTCTTCAGCCACGGCTGGCCCCTGTCGGCCGATGACTGGGACGCCCAGATGTTGTTCTTCCTGCAGCGCGGGTACCGGGTGATCGCACATGACCGGCGTGGACACGGTCGTTCGAGCCAGACCGGCGAGGGCCACGACATGGACCACTACGCCGACGATCTCGCGGAGGTGTTGAACCACCTGGGGATCACGGGTGCGGTGCACGTGGGCCATTCGACCGGCGGTGGGGAGGTCGTGCGGTACCTGGGGCGTCACGGTGAAGCGCGGTCGTCCAAAGCCGTTCTCATCAACGCGGTTCCGCCGCTGATGGTCCGGACGGACGCCAACCCCGGTGGGCTTGCCCACGAGGTCTTCGACGGGCTCCAGGCGCAACTCGCGGCCAATCGCTCGCAGTTCTACCGCGACCTGCCGTCCGGGCCCTTCTACGGGTTCAACCGGCCCGGCGCCGAACCATCCGAAGCGCTCATCCAGAACTGGTGGCGTCAGGGCATGATGGGTGGCGCCAAGGCGCACTACGACGGGATCGTCGCCTTCTCGCAGACCGATTTCACCGACGACCTGACGAAGATCACGGTGCCGGTGCTGGTGATGCACAGCGAAGACGACCAGATCGTGCCCTACGAGGACGCGGGCCCGCTGTCGGCGAAGCTGTTGCAGAACGCGACGCTCAACACCTACCAGGGCCTCCCGCACGGCATGCCCACCACGCACGCGGAGAGGATCAACGCCGACCTGCTGGAGTTCCTGAACGAGAACTTATGAGGCCGCGCTGCCCAGCGGTCCTCCGCCGACCGCTCGTCCGCGAGGACGGGCGCTCGACGAATGCACGCCTGCATCCGCATAGAACGTGTTACAGTTCCGTGCGTGTCGCAGGGGCATGCGAGCTCGACCCTCGAGTCTGCCGGTGACCGCCGCGTTGGCGTGGCGGAGTCAGCCGGGGGTCTGGTCGCCGCACTCACTAGAAGTGGCAACAAGTTCTAGAATGTGAGCGTGCATGGGCGTGGAGATCCCTGACTCGATTTCGGTCGAGTCGGTAGGTACCTGGTCGGACGAGGTCGACGTGGTCGTGATCGGCGCCGGGATGGCCGGGGTGAGCGCGGCCCTGGAGGCCAGGGCCTCCGGCGCGAGCGTCCTGGTCCTCGACAGCGGTGGCCGTCTGACGTGCACCAGCGCGATGGCCGGTGGGCACTTCTACCTCGGTGGTGGTACCGAGGTTCAGCAGGCGACCGGGTGGGACGATTCGCCCGAGGCGATGGCCGATTACCTGGCCCTGATGTCGCCCGAGTGCGACCCGGCGAAGATCCGCGCCTACGCGGAGGACAGCGTGGAGCACTTCCACTGGCTGGAATCGCTCGGGTTCGAGTTCAACCGCTCGTTCTACCCGGAGAAGGCGGTCGTGCAGCCCGGGGTCGAGGGGTTGAGCTTCACCGGCAACGAGAAGTGCCTCGACGTCGCCGAGGTGGTCAAGCCGACGCCGCGCGGCCACAAGGTTCCGGTGCCGGGTGACACCGGCGGGGCCGGGCTCGTCGTGGGTCTGGCGCTCGACAAGCTCGACGCCCTCGACGTCGAAGTGCGGTGGGAGACCGGAGCGACCGGGATGATCGTCGACGGCGACCAGGTCGTCGGCGTCACGTGGAAGAACTACGACGACACCGGTGCGATCCGGGCGGGTTCGGTCATCGTCGCGGCGGGCGGGTTCGTGCTCAACCGCGAGATGCTGGAGGAGCACGCGCCGGACCTGCTGGCCGTCGAGAGCAACGGCATGGCCCTGGGCAACACCCACGACGACGGGCTCGGCATCCGGATGGGGCAGTCCGTCGGAGGCGTGACCGACCACCTCGACAAGGTCTTCGTGACCGGCCCGTTCTACCCGCCGGGCGAGGCGCTGCGCGGCATCGTGGTCAACAAGCTCGGGAAGCGGTTCGTCAACGAGGACTCCTACCACTCGCGCACATCGGCCTTCGTCTTCGAGCAGCCCGACCGCGAGGGGTACCTGATCCTCGACTCGGCCACCATGGTGCAGCCCTCCTACCGGTTCCAGCCGCTGGTCGACGGCTGGGACACCATCGAGGAGATGGAGCGGGGACTGGGAATTCCCGCTGGAGCGCTGGCGAAGACCATGGCCGACTACGACGAAGCCGCTGCGCGCGGCGAGGATCCCGAGTTCCACAAGGCGCCCGAATACCTCGTTCCGCTCGACCAAGGTCCCTGGGGTGCCTACGATCTCACTCCCGGCAAGTGTTTCTACGCCGGTTTCTCCTGCGGTGGCCTGCGGGTCACAGTGGACGGACAGCTGCTTCGCGCGGACGGTTCGGTCGTGCGCGGCGTCTACGCGGCGGGGGCGTGCGCCTCCAACATCGCGGTGGACGGCAAGGGCTACGCCTCGGGAATCCAGCTCGGCGAGGCGTCCTACTTCGGCCGCCGAGCCGGCCGCCGCGCGACGGCCGAGGTCGCCCAGCGCTGACGCCGGTCCGGAGT
This sequence comes from Saccharopolyspora tripterygii, assembly GCF_054778355.1. Lineage (NCBI taxonomy): Bacteria > Bacillati > Actinomycetota > Actinomycetes > Pseudonocardiales > Pseudonocardiaceae > Saccharopolyspora > Saccharopolyspora tripterygii. The sequence goes on from NZ_BAAGZP010000015.1 coordinate 103,969, forward strand.
TCTCGGTCGCCACGAGTTCCGCGCCTCCTCGGCGACCGAGGTCGGGGCGCCGGGCGTTGCCACGTGCGACGCCCGGACCTCGCATCTCGGGAAGCCGAAAGGTGAACGGAGAGCGAAAAATAGCACTCGACTCCGTGCTGGACACGTGTCTAGAACGTGTTACGGTCGAGTGCATGGTCGATACCTCGGTGGGGACGGTCGAGCGCAGTGATCGGGACCGGGTCCGCACGCTCACGCTGAACCGTCCCGCTGCGCTCAACGCGCTCGACGAGGCCATGTACGACGAGCTGACAGAGGCGCTGCTGGCCGCCGCCGAGGACCCAGACGTGGCCGTCGTGACGATCATCGGGGCCGGGCGGGCGTTCTGCGCGGGCACCGATCTCAAGGAGATGTTCCAGCGGGCGACCGACCCTGAGTTCGTGCCGGGACGGCACGGCTTCCTGGGGCTCGTCGATGCTTTGGCCGATTTCGCGAAGCCGCTCGTGGTGGTGGTCAACGGGCTCGGCGTCGGCATCGGCCTGACGATCCTCGGCTTCGCCGACCTGTCCTTCGCCTCGACCGAGGCGAAGATGAAATGCCCGTTCACCAGCCTGGGAGTGGCGCCGGAAGCGGCGTCCAGCTACCTGCTTCCCCGGCTCATCGGCAGGCAGAACGCGGCGTGGGTCCTGCTGTCGAGCGAGTGGATCACCGCGCAGGACGCGCGGGAGATGGGCCTGGTGTGGAAGGTCTGCCCGCCGGACGAGCTCGCGGAGACGGCCCAGCGCCACTGCGCCACCATCGCCGCGCACCCCATCTCCAGCCTCACGGCGGTGAAGAGCTCCGTGGCAGCACCGTTGAAGGCCGGGATCGCCGCGGCCCGCGAACGCGAGAACCAGCACTTCGCGGAGCTCTTGGGAAGTCAGGAGAACCAGGCCGCCCTGGTCTCCTTCGCCGACGGCTGAGACGCGCGGGAGAGTCCCTTGTGGACGGATACGCGCGGGATCAGACCGGGGTGCTGCCGTTGACGATGAGATCACCGACCGCGCGACGCGGTGCGGGAACGGTGGGGCGCCCGTAGCCGATGCGCAGCATCGCCTGCGGGTGCAGCGTCCCGCCCAGGAGTTGGCGGAGCTCGTCGCGGATCTCGTGCACCTCGACGACTTCGGAGAGCATCGAGGCGGACAGGCTGCGGGAGGTGGCCGTCAGCCACACGTTCTCCAAGGCCTGCCCCGCCCGCAGCTCGTCGGCGGGACTCTCGTGCTGCGTGCACAGCACGACCAGCAGGGGGCGGGACTCGTAGGCGACGCCGTCGGGGCGTTCCGCGAGACCTCCGGAGAAGTCTCGGTGCACCCACTCGTCCTGGGGGTCCGGCCTGGGTCCCGCGGAGTCCGTCGGGACGCCGTCGACCGCGCTCGCGGACGGACCCGTCCAGGCCGCCAGCTCGGCCCGGAACCGGGCATCGGCCTGCTGCACCCGGTGCGCCCTGTGCACCAGTACTTCCAGGGCCCCGAGCTCGCCCGGTGTCACCGCGTGCAGCCAGCACTGCTCGCTCTGAGCCGCCAGCAGCAGCTCGTGGCGGTCGGCGGCCTGCACCGGGACGTCGCGGAACGGCGCGCGGTGGCTGTGCCGCTGGGGGATGGCAGCGTGCAGCTTCACCGCCACCGGCCGGGGCTCCGGGCGCCCGCCGGCCCGGACCTCGGCGAGCGTCGTCGCGTGGGCCAGGTGCGGGAGCAAGGTCACGACCGGCCGCACCCCGGCGCCCTCGAGGGCGATCCGGAGGTTGAACAGCGCGGCTCCGCAGGCCAGCCGGAGCTCGCGCCCGTCGGGGTCGGCGGCGGGCAGCCGGCGAGCGGGGTCGAAGTGAAGCTCGATCAGGTGAGGCAAGATCCGGAACTGCCACGGTTGTGTGTTGTGCAGCGACGGAGCCAGTCCGGCCAGTCCGATGACCTGTTCGACCTGGGTGGGTGTCAGGTCGAACGCCGTGGAGATCCTGTGCACGGCCACCTCCTAGTCGAAGTCGCGGCACCCACGAGGCGTGGGACCTGGCGATCGGACACCGCGGGTGTCCGGGGATCGCGGACCTGCGCCACTGCGGCCACGTGCGCACCAGGCGCACCTCCGGTCGCCCGTGGTTGCGGCCGGCGGTTGCGGGACTACTCGGTCTTGACCGACCAGCCGTTGAGCAGGAACAGCACCGCCGCCAGGGCCGCGGTGGTGAAGAAGGCGGCGCCTTCGCCGAGCATGAGGCACAACGCGGCCAAGAACGTCACCGCGAGTCCCAGCGATCGGCGCGGTGTGATCCACACGCGGAACCGGTCGCGCGCCCGCTCGGTGGTCAACTTGCTGACGAACGAAGGGTCGTCGCTGCGCAGTTGCCGTTCCATCCCCTCGAGGATGCGGATTTCGTGTCGTCGAAGCATGGTCTTCTCCGGCGGTCGTGTGGTCTGGTCCCGCCACCATCGCGAACCGCGCGGTGGCTCCGGTAGAGCCGATAGGCCCTCCCGTCTCGACCCGCCTGCGGCGGCGCGCAGGAAAAAATGAGGACGAAAGGCCTGGTAGACAGGCCGGGTTCGCCTGCATCCTGGTGGTGGTTCCCGGGGAGAGCGCTCGGAGACCGACGCAACGCACCACGTCGCGCTAGGAGAACGCTGATGGGCCAGATCGCAGAAGTCGCCGGACTGCTCGGCGAGCCCACGTTGCACGTGACGGGTCGGGAGCTGCCCGTCGTTGGACCTCAGCCGGGGCTGATCCCCGCGCAGCGCGAGTCGGCGGAGACCATGCGTCTGGTGGTCGGTCGGGGACCGGATGCCGGTGCGGAGCTGGCGATCTCGGCGCCGCTCACGGTGATCGGGCGCCACCGCGACTGCGACATCGTGATCGAGGACGTGACCGTCTCCCGCTACCACGCGGAGCTGGAGGTCGACGGCGACCGCTGCTACCTCGTCGACGGCGGTTCGCTCAACGGCACCTTCGTCAACAGGCGCGCGGTGGACCGGGTCGAACTCGTCGAGGGCGACGAGATCTGGATCGGCAAGGCCCGGTTCCTCTTCCGCAGCGGAGCAGCCGAAGAAGCCCGCTCCGCCGCTCAGCGCTGAACAGCCTTCGGGCTCACCGGCGGCGGGTGCCTGAGCCGGTGTCCTCGTGGATGTGCTGGGTCTCCGCCCAGTACTGCTCGGCATGGCGCATCGCCGACGCCAGGACGGCGTTCATGCCCTGGAGGTCCTTGATGGCCCGGTCGAGCGCCTCCTGGGGGTGGTTGCGCAGCGCCTGCCGGTACAGCTCGACCCGGTCGACCTGGTCCAGCTTGCTGGTGAGCTCGCCGGACAGGCTGTGCAGTGACCCCAGAACGCCGAGCAGGGCCGCGCCGTAGGGCGGCCAGTCCAGGGAGGCGAGGTCCCGGTCCGCGCAGTTCCTGGCGGCCCGGTCGAGCGCTTCTCGCGCTGCGTAGAGGTCTTCGAGGGGATGCCGCCTCATCACGTCCACCTTCCCCCAAGCTGGTCGCGCTCGTTGTTACCCACGTCGCGGAGCGCCGAAACATCGCCCGGGGGTGCTGCCGGTCAGCCCTGCGAGCCGGTCCCGCGGTGCTGCTGGAACCGCTCGCGCGCTGCTTCGAGGTCGACCAGCGGGGCCGGGTAGCCGAGCTTGCCGAGCGCATCGGTGCCGAGCCGCCAGGGCTGGTGGAGCTCGCGCGGGTTGTCGAGGTCGGCGAGCTCGGGCACCCAGCGGCGCACGTAGTCACCGGAGGAGTCGTAGCGCTCGGCCTGCCGCACCGGGTTGAGGACCCGGTTGGGACGGGTGTCGGTCCCGGTTCCGGCCACCCACTGCCAGTTCATCTGGTTGTTGGCGACGTCGCCGTCGACCAGGTGCCGCTGGAAGTGCTCGGCGCCCGCGCGCCAGTCCAGGTAGAGGGTCTTGGCGAGGAAGCTGCCGGTGATCAGCCGGGCCCGGTTGTGCATCCAGCCCTCGGACAGCAGCTGCCGCATCCCGGCGTCGACGATCGGGATGCCGGTCTGGCCCTCCTGCCACGCCTGGAGCGCGTGCGGGTCGTCCCGCCAGGTGTCCGCGCGCGGCCGGTAGTCGGCGTGCGCGGTGGCGGGTCGCGCCGCCAGCACCTGGAAGTGGAAGTCCCGCCAGGCCAGTTGGCGCACGAAGGCATCGGCGCCCTCGGTGTGGCGGGCGCCGGCCTCGGAGGCCAGTTCGAGCGCCGACAGGCACCCGAAGTGCAGGTAGGCGGACAGGCGGGAGGTGCCGCGTTCGGCGGCGAGGTCGTCGTGCCGGGCGTGGTAGCGGTCGGCGTCCTCGTCGAGCCAGCGGTGCGCCCGCTCCCGGGCTTCGGTCTCGCCACCCGGCATCGGTGCTGCGGTGCGCGCCGGGGAAGGAGCGTCCGGTGTGGATACCTGCGGAGGAAGTCGCAGGCGGCGCGGAGCGCTCGCGGTGCTGCGGCGGGCGGTGCTCGCCCAACGCCGGTGGTAGGGGGTGAAGACCGCGAAGTGGTCCTTGCCCTGCGGGGTGACCTCCCCCGCCGGCAGCACGGTGTGCACCGCCTCGTGGACGGTGAGCTCGCACCGCTGCGAGGCCAGCGCTTCGGAGAGCCTCCGCTGGCGACGCGCGGCGAAAGCGGAGGCGTCCGCTGCGATGTGGACGTTGGTCGCGCCGACCTCGTGCGCGAGGCGGGCCACTTCGGCGACCACGTCGCCGTCCCTGCGGACGAGCGCGGCGCCGCGTTCGCGCAGTCGCGCGTCGAGATCCGCGAGGCAGTCGTCGAGGAAGCGGCGGCGGGGCCCCGCGGCGAACCCCGCCGCGCTGACCGCCTCGTCGTGCACGAACAGCGGCAGGACGTGGTCGGCGCGGGCCGCTGCAGCGAGCACCGGGTTGTCGTGGACGCGGAGGTCACGGGTGAACACGGCGATCGCGGTGGTGGACATCGGTGGCACCCTCCGTGGGGCAGGTGGTGGTCTCCTCCGGACCGTTGCGAGGGTCCCACCCTCCTCGCGCGCCCGCCCTACGCACCCCGGCTCGCAGGGGTCAGGTCGTGGTGCGGAACAGGTGCTCGGCCCGATTGATCGCGTGCTCCAGGTCCTCCGGTACAGGAGTGAGGTCTGCGGTGATCTCGTCGATCGCGCGCAGGCCCGACCGGTGCAGCAACCGCTTCTCGTTGGTGACCCACTGGCCGCGCGCTGCCAGCACAGCGTGCGCGGACTGCGTGGCGGCCGTGGCCAGCGCGCCCGCGACCTCGGTGAGTTGTCCGCGCGGGGCGTGGGCGCCTCGGGCGTAGTGCAGCATCAGGTTCGCCTGTCCGCGCCACACCGGTGGAGCCGCTTCGCGCAGCGCCTCGGGGTAGGTGGGACGTGGCAGGGTGCCGCGCAGCGTCCGGTTCACGGCGAGCTCGGCCACCACGAGGTAGGTGGGAATGCCCGCCAGGTGGAACATCAGCGGTTCCCACCGGAACCTGCCGTGCTGAGCCTCGGCCAGTTCGTGCTCGACGACGTCGAGGTCGCGGTAGTGGACGTCCACGTGCCGGCCGTCGATGGTGAGCCAGGCTCCGCCGTTGAAGACGCCGCCGCCCCAGGCGCCGATCTCGGAGACCTCGCCGTCCCATCCGACTGCGCGGAGGTCGGTGGGATCGAAGTCGCCGCGGTAGTAGACGGCGAAATCCCAGTCGCTGTCGGGAGTGTGGGTGCCTTCGGCCCGCGAGCCGCCGAGCGTGACCGCTCGCACTCGCGGGAGCGCGGCCAGCCGGTCGGTGACGTGGGCGAGGAACTGCTCGTCGTGCATGGTGTTCCCTCGGTGTGGAGTGGTGCGGGTGGGCAGCACGCCGGGGACGCCGGAGCAGGAGCTCGAACGGCGTCGTGGGATCAGCGCGCGCTGGGCCGGACCGTCACTTCACGGCCGCTGACCTTACGTCCTCTTCGGTCCGAGGGAAAGCAGCGCGGTCACAGCGATCCTCCGGCGTCGATGAGCTGGGTGGTTCCGGTGATGAACCGCCCCTCGTCGGACACCAGGAACAGCACGAGGTCGGAGACGTCCTCCGGTTCCAGCGCCACGACGGGCAGCCGGTTGAGCGTGCGCGCGGCTTCCTCGAAGTCGCTGCGGGACGGGCTCTCCAGGTCGGGGCGGAAGAGCCGGTAGGTCGCGTCGTTGAGGATCATCGGGGTCGCCACGGTCGTCGGGTGGACGGTGTTGACGCGGATCTCGTGCGGTGCGAGCTCTTTGGCCATCACCTTCATCATCTGGACCAGGCCGGCCTTCGACGCCGCGTAGTGCGCGGTGTTCTCGTTGGCGTGCATCGCGGCGAGCGAGCTGATGATGACCACGGACCCGCCGCGCTGCCCGTCGACGACGTGCGGCACCGAGGCCTTGAGCGACTTCCACACGCCCGTGAGGTTGATGTCGATCATGTCCTGCCAGGTCTCGTCGCTCATCTCGAAAGTCGGAGCGGGACTGGAGATTCCGGCGTTGGCGACGACGACGTCGAGACGTCCAAAGGCCTGGATCCCGTCGTCGACCGCTGCCGCGAGAGCTGCGGAGTCGCGAACGTCGGCCTCCCGCGCGATGATCCGGCGGCCGGTCGCTTCGACGAGTCGTGCGGTGTCGGCGAGTTGCTCGGCCGTGGCCAGCGGGTAGGGGACGGTCCGGACATCGGCGGTGGTGTCGACGGCGATGATGTCGGCGCCCTCCGACGCGAGACGCACGGCGTGACTCCGGCCCTGGCCCCTGGCCGCACCGGTGATGAACGCGACCTTGCCGTCGAGCTTGCCCATGATCACCTCTCCACGCGCCGGGTGCGGAGCTGTTCCTCGCACCCGGGTGCGCTGGCGCTCCCGCTCATTTGTCGCGCACGCGGAGCCGCCGGGCAAGGCGGCGATCGGGTCAGCGCGCCTTCAGCGCGTTGCCCGACAGGGCTAGTTGGCGGCTCTGCGCGACGAGGCGACCCCGGGAGTCGTAGACGTCCGCGTCCTCGTTGAACCAGCCGTCGGAGCTCACCGCGTCGCACCGGGTGTAGCCCGCGACCGGGCCCGGCGCGGGCAGCGCGCGCAGCTGGTAGGTCAGTTCGACGGTCGGGCACCAGCCGGAGTGGCCGAGGCCGAACACCGTCGGCGGCAGCATGTCGACGGCGACGATCAGCGACAGCGGGTCGAAATCGGTGCCGTCGGTGAGCTCCATCCAACCGCGCACCTCGGTGTCCTCGGCGGTCTCACCGCGCAGCAACGCGGTGGACTGCGGGTCGAGCCGGAGGTCCAGGCGCCCGAGCAGGTTGTCGCTCGCGGGCGACCGGTGACCGCCGCACTCCTCCCTGGGCTTGATCGGAGGCTGCTGCGCGGCTTCCCACTCGTGCGCGGCATCGGTGATCTCGCCTGCGGAGACGGTGGCCGCCACGCAGGTCTTGCCGTTCTGCACGAGGCCGGCGCGGACGGTGGAGAACAGGCGTCCGCGCTTGATCAGCTCGGTGTGCAGCTCGACCTCGCCGATCTCGGGTGAGCGCAGGAAGTGCGCGCTGACCACCAGCGGGTGCGGGCGCTCGGCCGCGGTGAGCGCTGCCTTGGTCAGCAGCGCCATCATGTACCCGCCGTGCGGGTTGGGCCCGATCGACCACTCGCCGTCCAAGGCGGTGGAGTAGACGCCTTCGCGAAGCGCCGTCACGGTCGTTGCCTCGGCGAATGAACGCATGCGCGGCACATTACCTGCTCGAACCAGTTCCGGAACCCTGTCCCCAGCCGCGCTGGTGGGGTGGCTTGCGCACGATCAACCGATGATGTGACCTGGGTTACGCAGCACGGGCTGATCGCCGACGAAGGAGACGATGATGAGCAGACTGCGGTTCGGCGTTTTCCTCGCGCCCTTCCACCCCGCCGGTCAGAACCCGACCCTGGCCATGCAGCGCGATCTCAAGCTGATGGAGCACCTCGACTACCTCGGGTACGACGAGGCGTGGATCGGCGAGCACCACTCCGCCGGTAGCGAGATCATCGCCTCGCCGGAGATCTTCATCGCCGCAGCGGCCGAGCGGACGCGCAACATCAAGTTCGGCACCGGGGTCACCTCGATCAGCTATCACAACCCGCTGTGGGTGGCCGACCGGATGGTGATGCTCGACCACCTCACCAGGGGTCGTTCGATGCTCGGCGCGGGGCCCGGTTCGCTGCCCACGGACTCGGCCATGATCGGGCTCAACCCGACCGACACGCGGGAGCTCCTCGACGCCAACCTCGACATCATCATGCGGCTGCTGGCCGGCGAGACCGTCAGCGAGCAGACGCCGACGCACGAGCTCGTCGAAGCGCGCCTGCAGCTGCGGCCCTACACCGAGCCTTGCTTCGACGTCGCTGTCGCCGCCGTCGCCTCGCCGACCGGACCGCGCCTCGCGGGACGGCACGGCACCGGTCTGCTGTCCATCGGAGCGACGTTGACCCAGGAAGGCTTCGACGCGCTCGCCCACCACTGGAGCGTGGTCGAGGAGCGCGCCGCGCACCACGGGCGGCCAGCGCCCGACCGGTCCGGTTGGCGCCTCGTCGGCCTCATGCACGTGGCCGAGACCAGGGAGCAGGCCTACCGGGATGTCGAGCACGGAATCGAGCAGTGGTTCACCTACTTCCAGAAGGTGGCCGCGTTCCCGCAGATGGCCGTGGACGGCTCGAACATCCGCGAGATGATCGACTTCATCAACGAGGCGGGCATCGGCGCGATCGGCACCCCGGAGGACGCGCGGGCGCAGGTGCAGCGGCTCGCCGACCAGTCCGGCGGCTTCGGCGCGATGCTCCTGCTGGCCCACGAGTGGGCCAACCCCGAGGCCACGAAGCGCTCCTACGAACTCATCGCCCAGGACGTGATGCCGCACTTCCAAGGCCACGGGATCACCCACCACGAGTCCACCCTGCGTGCCAAGCAGCACGCCGCGGGCACCCGGAGCGGCCATGCCGAGCAGCAGCTCGCCGCAGTCGACCGGATGACCGCGAAGTACGCGCAGGAGGTCGAGGGGGAGAAGGCCGTCGACTGAGACCTGTTGAGGAATTGTCGTGTGGGTGGGTGGGGAAGTTTTCATGAAAACTTCCCCACCCACCCACACGACACCCCGGATCCTGCTCCGCCGCAGGTCATGCGTGGTTCGGGGTGTGAGAGCATGGCGGCATCATGGAGGATCTGCTGCTCGACGCCCCGGTCATCGCCAGCGTCAAGGACGAGGCCGGGCTGGAGGCCGCGCTCCGGTCGGAGTGCCCCGTGGTGTTCCTGCTGCACGGCTCGGTGCTCACCGTCCCGTCGCTGGTGGAACGCCTCAAGGACGGCGGCAAGACCGTGCTGGTCAACGTCGATCTCATCGAGGGTTTCGCGGCGAAGGACGTCGTCGTCGAGTTCGTGCGGGAGAGGACGCGTGCCGACGGGATCCTGAGCTCGAAGGCCGCGCTGATCAAAACCGCTCGGGCGCACGGGCTTCTGGGCGTGCACCGGTTCTTCCTCGTCGACTCCTTCTCCTACCGCAGCCTCGGCAAGCAGATCGCGATCTCGAAACCGGACTACGTGGAGATCCTGCCCGGGTGCGTGCCGAGGGTGATCACCTGGCTGCGCGAGGACGTCGACGTGCCGATCATCGCCGGTGGCCTGGTGTGCGACAAGGACGACGTGGTCGCCGCCCTCGGCGCCGGCGCGGTGGCCATCGCCTCGTCGAACAGCGACGTCTGGGCGATGTGACTCAGCCGAAGATCCGCGCGGACCGGCGGAAGACCTCGTCGGTGTGCCGGGTGATGTCCCGGTGGACCTCCAGCTGGCGCGCGTAGAGCTCGTGACGCGCGTCGTCCGGCAGGAATTCTTCGTCCACCGAGACCATCGCGGCCACCGCCTCGTCGGTCCCGGCGAACCGGCCGAGCCCGACGCCCGCGCAGATCGCCGCGCCCAGCCCGGCGGCGTCGGTCACCGCGGTCCGCACGGCCGGGACGCCGAAGACGTCGGCGATGATGCCCATCATCACGTCCGCGCCGGCGCCACCACCGGAGACGATCACCCGCTCGAAGCCGGTGCCCAGCTCATCGCCGAGCGCTCCCGCCCGATCGCGCATCGTCAGCGCGATCCCCTCCAGGACCGAGCGGTGCAGGTGAAAACGACCTTGCCTGCCGTCGAAACCGAGGAAGGAGCCCTTGCGGTGGGGTGCCTCCGTCGGCGCGAGCCAGTCGAGCACGGTCATCAACCCGTCCGAGCCCGCCGGGACCTGCGCCGCTCCCGCGTCGAGGTACTGCTCCGCCGTCACACCGGCTCGGCGCGCTCCTGCGGTGACCTCCTCGCCGAGCAGGTCGCGAAGCCAGCTCACGGTCCACATCCCGCGCCGGATCCCGCCGCTCTCGTAGAGGTACTCGTGGGGTGCGCAACCGAAGTTCGTCCAGAACTCCCGGCCGTCGCGGATGTTGCGCTCACCCGTGGTCATGCCGGCGATGTAGGTGCCCAGCGACAGGAGCAGCCGGTCTCGGCCGCGCAGGCCGGACCCCAGCGCCTCGACGGCTTTGTCGTTGGCCGTGGCGACCACCGGCAGGCCCTCTGGCAGACCGGTGAGCTCGGCGGCGCCCGCCGTGACTCGGCCCAGGACCTCGCCCGGCATGACCAGCTCGAACAGCTTCTCGGGCGCGATGCCCATCGACTCGATGACCTGCGGGTCCTGCGACCACTGCCAGGTGTCGGTGTCGATCGGCCACATCCCCTGGTAGTTCGCCGCGGTGTCGCGGAACTCGCCGGTCAACCGGTGGGTGATGTAGCCCGACGAGGTCGTCACGCGGGCGACCGCCTCGTCGGTGTGCTCGTAGGGCCGTGAGACCCGCTCGTCCATCCAGCTCAGCACCGGTTGGGCGAGCGTTCCGTCGGCGCGCAGCAACGCGCGGCAGAACCGGATCGTGCACAGCCCGGCACCGACGATCGCGGCCGGGTCGCCGTCGAAGCCCGCCATCGCCTCGCGGCACGCCGCCGCCACCGAACCCCACAGGTCGTCACCGGGGTGCTCGACGACGCCCGGCGCCGGGGTGTCGTTGGGGCGCAAGGCTTGTCGCCCCCGGCTGACAGGAGTGCCGCGCTCGTCGAAGATCGTGACCTTCGTGCTCTGCGACCCGTTGTCGATGCCGATCAGATAACTCGTCAACTGTCCTCTCCCAGCCCAGGAGCGACGCGGCGGTGGGGCTCGCCACCGCCGCGCGCAGGGGATCCGGCGCGAGACTAGAAGCTGTTTAGGAATGCGGCGGAGCCGCTGTTTCAGGTGTGGGACTCCCAGCGTCTTCGTGGCGAGTACGCCGCCGACGCCGATGTCCACCCCGGGGGTAAGCGGAAGACATCAGGAGCGGCGCACGGGTCCACGAAGGCGCTGCGCTTTCCCGTTCGGGGGTTTCCGCTACCCGCACCGCCACGCAAAGTAATTCATCAACAGCTCCTACCCCGCCGGGAAGATCGTGCCTCGGTTCATGATGCCGTTCGGGTCGAAGGCCTCCTTGAGGCGCACCAGCATCGGGTAGGCGGTGCCGTGCTCCTGCTCGGTCCACTGCGCGCGGTACTTGCCGATGCCGTGGTGGTGCACCATCGAACCGCCGTGTCGCAGCGCCTCTTCGACGATGATCGCGTTGATCGGCTTGTGGTACTTCTCGATCTCCTCGCGGGGTTCGCAGCGGATGCGGTAGTCGTAGACGAAGTACATGTTCGTGCCGGTCTGGTAGCTGTGCGAGGAGTGCCCGCCGAGCATCGTCACGTCGTCGGCGTGCGGGTACTCGGTGCGGATCCGGTGCATCACCGCGTCGTAGATCGCACCGACGGAGGACCAGTCCGCCGAGATCTCGGTGGTGTAGCCCAGGCGCTGCTCGGCGAGCATGGCGCGCTGCTCCGCCTCGATCTTGTCCGGCCCCCAGTTGAGGTTGTCGAACCAGGACTCGATCAGCTGGGGATCGACCGCGGTGTGCTGGTGCCGGGAGACCACTCGCTCGATCTCGGCGCTGGTGGCCTCCACGATGCCAGCAGGCCCCTCGGACACGAACAGCAGCACGCACTTGCCGTTCGCGAAGTGCGAGAAGTGCTGCGCGGCATCCTCTTCGGAGTACACCCGCGCCACCGACGGGCGGAATCCCTCGGTGATCACTTCGCGCAGGATCGCGAGTCCGGTGTGGACGTCGTCGATCAGGTAGCCGTGGAAGCGGTTGTTGGCCGGACGGTGCTTGAAGACCTTGACGGTGACCTCGCTGACGAAGCACAGCGCGCCCTCGTTGCCGATCACGACGTGCCGGATGTCGGGACCGGCGGCGCGGCGCGGCACGTTCTTGATCCGGCTGATGCTGCCGTCGGGGAACACCGCCTCCAGGCCGACCACCATGTCTTCGATGCCGCCGTAGAGCGTGGAGAACTGGCCGATCGAGCGGGTCGCCACCAGTCCGCCCATCTGCGCCAGCGGCTTGGACTGCGGCGAGTGACCGGTGGTCAGCCCCTGCTCGCGGAGGGTGTCCTCGAGGACCTGCAGCGGCACTCCGCACTGGGCGGTGGCCTGCATGTTCACCTCGTCGATGCGCACGATCTCGGTCATGTCCGAGCCGTCGAGCACGATGGTGCCCTCGACGCTGGTCTCCAGCCCGCCCTCGGTGCCGGTGCGGCCGGTGCGCGGCACCACGTTGATCCGGTGCTCGTCGGCGAACGCCAGCACGGCGGCGGCCTGCCGGGCGTCGGCGACGCGCACGACGGCGCGGGGGAGCGGTCCGTCGAAGATGCCGTGCACCGCGGTGTACTTCTTGAACCGGTCCACGCTGGAGGAGCGCAGGACCTCCTCGTCGGTCACCACGCGCTCGTCGCCCGCGATCTCCCGCAACCGCGCGACGATCTCGTCCTGGCCGAGAGCTGCTGATGTGGTCAAGGTTTCTCCGTATCGTTGCTGGTCTCGGGGTTTCGTTAAACGGTTCCCGATCATCGGGTGAGGTAGCCGCCGTCGACTGCGAGGACGTGTCCGTTGACGTAGTCGGAGGCGCTGGAGGCGAGGAACACGGTGGCGCCCATGAGGTCGGCGACCTCGCCCCAGCGGCCGGCCGGGATGTGGTCCAGGACGCGCTGGTTGGTGGTCTCGTCCGACCGGGTCCGCTCGGTGATCGCGGTGGCGAAGTAGCCGGGGGCGATGGCGTTGACCTGGATGTTGTGCTGGGCGAGCTCGTCGCAGTAGGCCTTGGTGAAGCCGACGATCCCGTGCTTGGTCGCGGCGTAGGCGGGTGACCACTGGCCGCCGAGGAACGAGAACAGCGACGCGATGTTGATGATCTTGCCGGAGCGCTGCTCGGTCATGTGCCGCGCCGCCTCTCGGCCCAGTTCAAACGGTGCCGTGAGGTTGACCTCCAGCATCGGATCCCAGTCCCGGCGGCCGAAGTCCTCCACGGGCGCCGTCCGGCAGACCCCGGCGGAGTTGATCAGCACGTCGACGGAACCGAGCCGCGACACGCACTCCTCGATGACCTCGCGAGGCGCGCCGTCCTCGGTGATGTCGGTGCGCAGGAACTCCATCCGCCTGCCCTCGGCCTCCACCAGCTCGCGGGTGGTTCCGCCGTCGTCGAGCGCGCTGGGGACGAACACGTCGGCGCCCGCCTTGGCCAGTGCCAGGGTGAACGCCTGGCCCAGACCGGTGTTGCCGCCCGTGATCACGGCGTTCTTGCCCGCCAGGGAGAACGCGGCGAGCGAGAAGTCGCGGATGTCCATAGATCGCCTCTCTCGGCCTTCGGTGCGCTGCGTGCGACCATCGTCGCCGCAGCCTCGTCCCGGGACCGGTCGGGAACCGGCCCCTGGCATGAAAAAAGAGAACAGTCCCCCGGTGTGAGCACGGGTTACTGTTCTCTGCGTCTCTAGTAACCACCCGCGGCGGACCGCGAGCGAGTATTCGGTTGTCGACGGCACGGGCCGTCGTTCGGTCGCCACGCTAGGCGAGTCGGGCCCGCGAATCAAGTTCCTGCTACCCGGGTCGACGGCAACTGGCGGCAACCGGTTGCCAGGCCGCCGCGAACTCGGCAGCGTCCAGGCGTCAGACGCGCGCACAATGTTGTGTTCGCCGGGCAGGGGTCGCCCGCCCCACCCGGCGCTGGAAGGAATGCACATGCATCTCTTGGACTGGGTGGTCGTCGCCGGGTACCTGTTGGTCATGCTGATCATCGGTGTGTGGTCGCACAGGCAGATCTCCACCACCTCCGACTACTTCAGCGCAGGCGGCCGGATGCCGTGGTGGCTGGCGGGGATCTCGCACCACATGTCGGGCTACAGCGCGGTGGTGTTCGTGGCCTACGCGGGAGTGGCCTACGACCAGGGCATCGTGTCCTACGTGGTGTTCATGTTCCCGCTGGCGGTGGCGACCGGCATCGGTGCCTTCCTGTTCGCGCCCAAGTGGAACCGGTTGCGCAGGCGGTACGACATCGCCTCGCCGCTGGAATACCTGGCTCGGCGCTTCAACGTCACCACTCAGCAGGCGCTGGCGTGGAGCGGGTCGGTGCTGAAGATCTTCGACGTGGCCGCCAAGTGGTCCGCGGTGGCGCTGCTGCTCAACAAGTTCGTGGGCGTCCCGCTCGGCTGGGGGATCGTGATCACCGCCGCGGTCACCCTCGTGTACTGCACCGCGGGCGGCCTGTGGGCGGACGCGCTCACCGAGTTCGGGCAGTTCATCATCCAGGGCGTGGCCGCGTTCGCGTTGATCGGCGCCGTCGGCTTCGCGCTGGCGGACAAGGGCCTGGACTACGCGAGCTTCTGGAGCGCCCTGCCCGAAGGCCACACCGCCCCCACCACCACGTCGTACCCGGCCTACTTCGTGCTGGTGTACATGCTGGTCAAGACGTTCGAGTACAACGGCGGCATGTGGAACCTGGCCCAGCGCTACATGGCGACACCGGATTCCGCGCAGGCCAGGCGGACCGCGCTGCTCTCCAGCGCGCTGTACCTGGTCTGGCCGATCGTGCTGATGCTGCCGATGTTCGCGGCCCCGCTGCTGGTCCAGGTCGAGGACTCCGAGGACGTCTACGCCCAGATGGCCATCGAGTTCCTGCCCGCCGGACTGCTCGGACTGGTGCTCGTGGGCGTGTTCTCGCACACCATGGCCATGGCCGCCTCCGACGCCACCGCCATCTCCGCGGTCATGACGCGCGACGTCCTGCCCCGGATCTGGCGGCGTGCGGCCGCCTTCACCGACGAGCAGTCGTTGAAGGCCGGGCGGTACCTGACGGTGACGTTCGTGTTCCTCAGCGTCGTGATCGCCATCAACGCCGAGAGCCTGGGCGGAGTCCTGGGGATCATCGTCGCCTGGGTCGGTGCGCTCATCGGGCCGATCTCGATCCCGCTGATGCTGGGCATGCTGCGCCCGTTCCGGCACGTCGGGCCCACGGCGGCGCTGGTTTCCTGGGCGGGCGGGCTGATCAGCTACGGGCTCGTCAAGTACGCGTTCCACCTCAGCGACGCGATCACGGTGGTGACGCCGGTGCTGGTCTCCTTGGTGCTGTTCATCGGGATCGGCGCGATCCGCCGGGATGCTCCGGAAGCCGCGGACGAGATCGTGGACGCGCTCGCCGACGACTCCCCGGAGAGCGCCCCGGCCGGTCGATGAGCCGGATCAGTCCGAGGCGAAGCGCTGCTGGAGCTCCTGGACCTCGGGCATCCCGACCAGGTCGGTGAACTCGGCGAAGGTGGGCAGCCCGGGCATCGCTGCGGCCGGCGTGCCGTCGGTTCGGATCGTGTCCAGCAACGACCGGATTCCCGCGGTGGCGGCCAGCAACGTGCCGATGGGGAAGAGGACGAGCGCGAAGCCGAGCTCGGCGATCCGGTCCAGCGGGATCGGGGGCGTGCGCCCGCCCTCGACCCAGTTGAACACCAGCGGTGCCACGCCGGCCAGCTCCTCGGAGATCCGGACGATGCTGCGCTCGTCGGTGGGCGCCTCCACGAACAGCAGGTCCGCGCCCGCCTCGGCGTAGGCCTTCGCGCGGTCGAGGGCGTCGTCCAGGCCGTGCACCGCTGCGGCGTCGGTGCGGGCGATGAGCAGGAAGTCCGGATCGGTCCGGGCGGCGACCGCCGCTCGGACCTTGCCGACCATCTCCTGCTCGGGGATGACCTCCTTGCCGCTCATGTGGCCGCACTTCTTGGGGAACACCTGGTCTTCCAGGTGGATCGCGGCCGCTCCGGCCCGTTCGTAACCGCGGACGGTGCGAGCCGCGTTGACAGCGTTTCCGTAGCCGGTGTCGGCGTCGGCGATCACCGGAACGTCGACGGCGGCCGAGATCCGGCTCGCCTGGTCGATCATCTCGGTGGCCGTGAGCAGTCCGACGTCCGGGCGCCCGATCAGCGAGGCAGTGGTGCCGAAGCCGGTCATGTACACGGCGCTGAACCCGGCTCGTTCCACCAGGGCCGCCGACAGGGCGTCGTAGGCACCCGGCGCGACGACGGGCCGCTCGTCGCGCAGCAGGGCGCGCAACCGCGCCCTCGGCTCACCGCTGGATCCCAGCAGATCTCCCACCGGACAACCTCCGAAACTGACGAGAACCGTTGCAAGGCGGCCTCATCCTCCCAGCGCCGGGAGGGGAGCGCATCAGCGTCCCCCGGCGAGGTCTTCGGCGATGTCGCGGCTGCCGTAGCCCTCCGGTGCCGCGACCTCGACCACCGGTTCCGGGCGGTCGTCGAACTCCAGGCGCAGAGCCTTGGCGATCGTCGCGTGCATGTCGTACATGCAGGTGATGTAGGTCAGCTGCAGGATCTCGTCCTCGTCGAGATGCCTGCCCAGCTCGGCGAAGACCGCATCGGGGACCCGGCCCCCGTCCAGCACCAGGGCATCGGTGTAGGCCAGCACGGACCGCTCGGGTGCGGAGTAGCAGTCGGCGACCTGCCACGAGGGGATCGCGGTGATCTTCTCCTCAGACAGGCCCAGGGCGCGCATCTGCTTGCAGTGCTGGGAGAAGACGAACTGGCTCCCGCGCGCCCACCCCGCCCGGCACTGACCCAGCTCCCGCAGCACCGGATCGAGGCTGGAGCTTCGGTACAGCGCGAACCCGCGCACTGCGTGCTGGAAGACGTCCGGGCACTGGGCGAACACCGTCCACCAGTCACCGGGCGTACCGGTGGCCGTGCCGTGGTCCACGGCGGGATCGCGGTCCGGGCCGAACAGCCGGTCGTAGAAGTGCAGGATCCGCTCGTCGCCGACCTCGGTGCGCGGGACCTCACGCAGGCGCGGCACTGCGATCCTCCACCGTGCGGTCGGCGCCGGTCTTGGGAGCGTGCGAGACGTCCGCCTTGGTGAATCCGCGCGTCCAGCAAGCGAATTCGAGCAGGATTCCGTCGGGGTCCTGGAAGTAGAAGGAGCGCACGAAGACCCCTTCGTGCAAGGTGCGGGCCACTGTGGACGGACTGTCGTCGTGGTTGAGGATCGGGCTGACCTCGACGCCCTTGTCCCGCAGCCGATCCCGGTACTCCTCGAACTTCGCCACCGGTACGTGGAAGGCGACGTGGTTCATCGACCCGACGGCGCTGAGCAGTTCACCTTCACCGGGGCGGGAAGCCGGCGCCGAGATCCCGGGCGCCGCGTCGGGGGCGTCGGGGAACCAGAAGAACGCCACGCAGTCACCGCCACCGCAGTCGAAGAAGAAGTGCTGGCCCCCACCACCGGGCAGCTCGATGGTCTTGATCAGCGGCATGCCGAGAACACCGCTGTAGAAGTCGATGGTGCGCTGCATGTCCGAGGAGACCAGAGCCAGGTGGTTGATGCCCCCGAGCTCGAACTCCGCGTTGGTCGTCGACATTGACGCCTCCGTTGGCTGACTTGACAGTCATATCAACTGTGCAGATGCTACGAAGCGTGATCCGGTGCGCACCGGGTTGTCAAGACCTGGTGGAAGGGGCGAAAGCATGTCCGGCAGGGCGGATTCCGCCGCTCCCGGTGGTGGCGCGCAGGGGAGCGCACCGCTGACCGAGCGAGGCGCGCGCACCCGCGAGAAGGTGCTCATCGCGGCGCGGGAGGTGTTCGAGGAGCGAGGTTTCCCGGCCACTCGGGTGGCGCACATCGCCGACCGCGCGCAGGTCGCCTACGGGTCCTTCTACACCTACTTCCCGTCCAAAGAAGCGGCATTCCTCGAGGTCGCCGACCGGTTGTTCGGCGAGATGACCGATCGCGGTGGCCTCCCCGGCGGTGGTGCGTCCCCGGCGGAGCGGATCCGCCGCGCCAACCGCGCCTACTACGAGGGCTACCTGCGCAACGCGAAGATGATGGCGATCGTCGAGCAGGTGGCCACGTTCAACGAGGAGTTCCAGGAGCTGCGGCGCAAGCACCGCGCGACGTCGATCGCGAGGACCACCAGGGCGATCCGCCGGTGGCAGCGCGACGGCCTGGTGCCCGACGATCTCGACGCCGAGATGACCGCACGCGCTCTGGCGGCGATGATCGACCACTCGCTCTACCTGTGGATCGTCCAGGGCGACGACACGCCGGACACCGAACGCCTCCTCGACACCCTGGACGCGCTCACCCACCGCGCGCTCGGACTGCCCGACTCCTGACCGGGGGCGTCGCCGGTCACCGCGCAGCGGCGGCGACCGGCTCATGCTCGCGGAAGTGGCGGACGAGGGCGCTGACCGCGTCCCGTCCGGCGCGGTTGGCACCGACCGTCGACTGCGATGGGCCGAAACCGACGAGCTGGACACGCGGTTCGCCGACGACCTGCGTTCCGCGGACCTGGATCCCGCCGAACTCGTTGCGCAGCGCGAGCGGGTCCAGGTGGTTCAGCGCGGGCTTGAACCCGGTGGCCCACAGGATGACGTCCACCGGCGTGAAGGTCCCGTCGGCTTCGCGCAGGCCCGTCGGCTCGATCGCGGTGAACATCGGTCGGCGTCGCAGGACGCCGCGCTGCTGGGCGGCGGTGGCGTAGGAGGTCCGCGGCAGTCCGGTGTAGGACACGACGCTGCCGCTCGGACGCCCGGCCTCCACGTCGGCGGCGACCTTCGCGACGACCTCGCGCCCCGCGTCGGCGTCGAACTCGTCGTCGCGGAACACCGGTTCGCGGCGCGTGTACCAGAAGGTCGTCGCCACCCTGGAGATCTCCTCCAGCTGCTGGATCGCGGAGATCCCGCCGCCGACGAGGGCGACGCGCAGGCCCGCGAACCTCTCGGCCGCGGTGTAGTCCTTCGTGTGCAGCTGCGTGCCGGTGAACGTGTCGCGGCCCGGGTAGTGGGGGAGGACCGGGTTGGTCCAGGTGCCGGTCGCGTTGATGATCGCGCGGGTCACCCACGCCCCCTGGTCGGTTTCCACGACGAGGTCGCCGTCGGGGCCGGGGGAGTCGTAGCGGACCGCGGTGACCGCCACCGGTCGCAGGATCGGCAGCTCAGTGGCCTCCTCGAAGGCCCCGAAGTAGCGCGGCACCGCATCGCGGCTGGGTTCCTCCGGGGCGACCGGCGGCTGCGGGAACCCGGGCAGGCCGAAGATGCCGTTAACGGTCGCCATGCGGAGCGATTCCCAGCGGTGTCGCCAGGCGCCACCGGCGGCCTCGCCCGCGTCGAGCACCACGAAGTTCCGGTCGGCGTCGGGGTGCTCCAGCGCGCTCAGGAAGTTCCTGCGCTGCAAGTGGTAGCCCGCGGACAGCCCGGACTGCCCGCCGCCGATGACCACCACCGTCGCCGTGCGGGGTGGCGTCCCCGGCGGGTGGGTGGGAGGTGTCATCTTCAGCATCGACCTCACGCGATCGTGGGCGGGCGGGTGCGCACGCGGTTCAACAACGCGCGGGAGCAGGTATTCCGATCCGGGTCCTGCCGGTGGTGCAGGCCACCGACCAGGGGATCGTCGGACACGACCGGCGTCGCGCGTGCCTGGCTCCGGATGGGCGATGCGTCGTAGGCTGATCGCGCGCATGGTCCGCTCGCCTCGACGAGGAGGTTCGCAATGGTCGCGGAGGACTCCCGCATCTACGACTTCGTCGAGCGGTGGACGGCCGAGAAGCCCGACGAGGAAGCCGTGGTCTTCGGCGAGCGCCGGTTGACCTGGGCGCAGCTCGACGACCGCGTCCGGCGCGCGGCCGGTGCGTTGCGGGCCTCCGGGGTCGGACCGGGTGAGCGCTTCGCCGTGGTGGACAAGAACCACCTCGCCTGCCTCGAACTGACCCTCGCGGCCTCGCTCATCGGCGCGGTCAACACCGTGGTCAACTTCCGGCTCGCCGCCGAGGAGCTCGTGCACGTGCTCAACGACTCCACGGCGCGAGTCGTGGTCGTCGGCGCCGAGTTCGCCGGGCTCGTGGACGAGGTGCGGGACCGGCTGCCGAACCTGCGCGAGGTGATCCCGCTCGGCGGTGACGACGACGAGTACGAGGAGCGGCTGGCCGTGGCCGATGCGGTCGCCGAAGCCCGTGAGTCCGGGCCGGACGACTGCTTCCTGCAGCTCTACACCTCCGGCACGACGGGCTGGCCGAAGGGCGCGATGCTGACCCAGCGCAGCATGATGGCCCACACCCGGGCGCTCACACCCGCCTACCGGATGGACGCCGACTCGATCGTCATCGTCGCGATGCCGCTGTTCCACGTCGGCGGCACGAGCTGGGCGCTGGGCAGCCTGAGCGCGGGTGCTCGCACCGTCCTCGTCCGCGAGATCGTCCCGGCCCCGCTGCTGGACCTCATCGAGAGAACCCGGGCGACGCACGCGTTCTTCGTCCCCGCCGTGATCCACGCGCTGCTGGAGGAGGGCGAGAGAGCGCGCACGGCGTCCGCGACGTTGGAGGTGCTCGGCTACGGCGGATCGCCCATGCCGGCTCCGCTGATGGCGCGGGTGCTGCGCTCGCTGCCGACCCCGCTCTACTCGGTGTACGGGATGACCGAGATGTCCGGCGTGTTCTGCGTCCTCGGGCCGGAGGAGCACCGCGACGAGCAGCGCACCCACCTGCGCGCGTCGGCGGGCCGGCCGCTGCCGGGCAACGAGGTCCGGGTCGTCGACCCGGCCACCGGTGAGGACGTCGAACCCGGTGAGCTGGGCGAGTTCTGGGTGCGCTCCGAGCAGCGGATGTCCGGCTACTGGAACCTGCCCGATGCCACCGCGGACACGATCACCCCGGAGGGCTGGTTGCGCACCGGCGACGCGGGTCGCGAGGACGACGATGGCTACCTCTACATCGAGGACCGGGTCAAGGACATGATCATCACCGGTGGTGAGAACGTCTACCCGGCCGAGGTCGAGCGGGTCGTCCTGGAATTCCCGGGCGTCGCCGAGGCGGCGGTGATCGGCACGCCCGATGAGAAGTGGGGCGAAAGCGTGACCGCCTACGTGGTCTGCGAGGACGGCGAGCCGGTCGACGAACGGGCACTGCTCGACTTCACCCGGTCGCGACTGGCCCACTACAAGTGCCCGAGGGCGGTGTCGCAGGTCCCCGCCCTGCCGCGCAACGCCACCGGCAAGATCCTCAAACGGCTGCTGCGCTCCGACCGCCCCGGGTGAGTCAGCCCGCGCGGTCGACGGGGAGCTTGCGCGCGAGGACTCCGGTGAGGGCCAGTCCCGCGGCGGTGACCCACAGGACGCCCGCGGCGCCGAGACCCGCCGCGACCGCTCCGACGGCTCCGGGGATGAAGACCTGTCCCGCGCGGTTGCCGGTGAGCCGCAAGGACATCGCCCTGCCGCGCGCTCCCGGTGGGGCGGACTCGGCGAGCCAGGACATCGTCAGCGGCTGGCCGACGCCGAGGCCGAATCCGGCGACGGTGACCGCGACGAGCAGCAGCCACACCGGCACCGGGGCCGCGGCGACGGTGATCCCGATGGCCGCGCCGAAGATGCTCAGGATCAGCAGCCGTCGTCGTCCGAGCACTTCCGAGAGGCGCCCGAGGAAGAACCGCGAAGCCATCGACGAGACGGCGCGCAGCACCAGCAGCGTGCCGATCAGCGAGGACGCGATGCCGCGTTCGGCCCCGAGCGCGGGCAAGTACACCAGCGAGATGTCGACCGCGGCGAGCACGGTGCACGCTGTGAGCAGCGCTCCGGCGAGTCCGGGCAGCCGCAGCAGCGAGCGGACGCCGACGTTCTCGGTCGCGGCCGGTCCGCGCTCGGCCCTGGTGTCGGAGATGGCGAAGGTGAGGGCGAAGAGCACGATCGCGATCGCGATGCTGCCCTGGAAGATCGGGGTGGTGTCCGGAATCGCCTGCGAGCCGCCGAAACCCACGATCATCAGCGGTCCCGCGGCCTGACCCAGCGAAGCGGCGAAGGTGTAGTAGCCGAACGCCGAGTCCATCCGTCCGCTGCTGGTGCTGTTGGCGACCAGCGCCTGCTGCCCGACGATCGCGCCCAGGTGGGCGGTGCCGAGCACGATGCTGCCCGCCACCAGGCCGGCGACGGTGTGACCGAGCGCGAGCAGGACAACCCCTGCGGCGCACATCAGCAGGCTTCCCGCCAGCATGACGCGACGTTCGCCGAGCCGGTCGACGATGTGCCCGGCCGGCAGCGCCAGCACGAGCGGGACCAGGGCGAAGCTGCCGGAGAGCACGCCGAGCAGCGACGGCGGGACGCCCAGCTCCAGCGCGCGGTAGGTGGTGGAGGGACGCAGGACGAAGGTGATCAGCTGGGTCAGCGTGGCGTGCGCGAGCAGCGTCCAGACCTGGCGGCTCGGCGTGGTCACTGCCAGAGCCTGCGGCTCGCCTGGACGGCGGCGAGGCTGCTGTCGATGTGCTCGTGCATCACCGCTGCCGCGCCGTCGGAGTCACCGGCGATGATCGCCTCGGCGAGCATCCGGTGCTCCTCGTCCTTCTTCGCCTCGGCCTCGGATCCGCGGTCGACCTCCAGCGCGAACCTGCGGTACCGGTCGGCCTTGTCCCACAGGGCTTCGAGGCTCTCGATGAGCAGATCGTTGTGCGAGGCGTGGTGGATCGCGCGGTGGAATCGCCGGTGGCGCAGCAGGTCGGCGACATCGGGGTTGCCGGGCATCGCGCGCAGGCCGTCCAGGGAGGCGCGGATCTCGGCGATGTCGTCCTTGGTGCGGCGGTCCGCGGCCAGCGAAGCCGCCAGCGGGTCCAGCGCGCGGCGCATCTCCAGCAGGTCGCGGTTCTCCTCCGCCTTGAGCTCGGTGACCTTGGCGTCGCGATGGGCGCCGAGCTCGACGAGCCCTTCGGCCTTCAACCGCCGCAGCGCTTCGCGGAGCGGGGTCGTGCTGATGCCGATGGTCTGGGCGAGGGTCGCCTGGTTGAGCACCGATCCGGGCGGGAACTCCCCGGAGAGGATCTTCTCGCGCACCGTCTCGTACGCCGCGTCGCTCTTCGTCCTCAACGGCGCAACGGCCTCTCCCACCCCGAAACCCCCACCGCTTATAACCTGAGCCAGAACACCCAGAACCCTAACTCCCGAACCCCACCCAACCCACCAACAGTGACGATGCCAACAGCACCCCAGAACTCTCCACCCCCGCACGCCCACGCCACCCGAACCACACCACCCCCAATCCGCGCAGCGGCCACGTCTTATAACCGTCCACAGGGCGACTCGCGCTCCACGATCCTCGCCCGGTCCCAGTTTTAGGGGTCGTTGCAGAATCACCTTGCTTGGCGGTGCGGGTAGCGGAACCTCACACGCCGCCTGGACTCCGTGCGCCACTCCTGATGTATGCCAATACACGGCGTCGCGGCGTACTCGCCAGACGACGGGTGAGAAATCCCCGCAGGGGAAGGCCACAGCGGTGCCAGCTGAGTCCCACACCTGAAACAGCGGCTCCGCCGCATTCTGAAACGACCCCTTAGTCCAAACCGAGCCATGATCATGTCCGAAATGTCGGCTCAGTTCGGACTAAAACTGGGAACTGGCGAGTGCGTCAGGTGTCGGGGGTGCGCCTGGCGCGGCTCGCCTCCGTTGCTGCGTGGTTGGCGTCGCCGGTGGTGGCGGCTCGGGCGGCCAGCTCCCGGTAGGTGAGGGGGTCGCGTTCGAAGCGGCCTTCGTGGGCGGCGACCGCTTCTCGTCGCTGCCGGTGCTCGGGATGGCGGTCCTCGAAGTCCCGGCGCTGCTCCACCGTTCGGCGCCAGTGGGCGATGGTGTCCCGGTCGCCGCGGTTGAGGCCTTCCCAGGACTGCGGCGCGGACGTCATCGGCGGCGGGGGCGCGGCTCGCCCGTGCATCGCGGGTGAGGGTGGGCGTCGCGTGGTGGTCGCGCCGCAGTCCGGGCACTCGGGTGCGGGGGAGGACCAGGACGCCACCATGACCTCGAACCGCGTTCCGCAGGTGCAGGCGTAGTCGTACATCGGCATGACCGCTCACCTCCGAGAGGAAGCGGCCGGCCGTCCCGCTCCAGGGGACGGCCGGCCGGGGAGATCAGGTGTAGTAGTTGCCGGGTCCGGTGCGCAGCTGGGTGATCTGCTCCGGGTCGTGGCCGTAGATCACCTGCGCGTTGGTGCGCTCCTGGATACCTCGGATCTTCTCCACGGATTCCAGCCACGCCACCGAGTCGTAGACGATGCCCGCCCCGATGGCCGGTGGTCCGTAGGATTCCCTGCGGTACAACGAGTCCGAGGCGAAGAGCATGGTTCCGGAGTCGGCGAGGTCGACCTGCAGGCTCATCGTTCCCCACGTGTGCCCGGGAGTGCGCAGCAACGTGACGCCGGGCAGCAGCTCGGTGTCCTCGCTGACGGTGTCCATCTCCAGCCCGTCGTAGTCGGACTTGATGTGCGCGCCCTTGTTGTAGCCGTCGAAGGAGAACGCGCCCTCCTTCTCCTTCTCATCGACGATGATCTTCGTGCCCGCTCGCTGCCAGAACTGCGCGTTGGCCGCGTGATCCATGTGCAGGTGCGACAGCACGAGGTAGTCGATGTCGCCGGGCTCGATCTCCAGCTGTTCGAGCCGCGAGTCCAGCCATTCCTGCTCGGGCACGGTGTCGACCGGGAAGAACTGGTCGAGACCGGTCGGGCCCCAGCGGTCCTCCCAGTCGCGCGGAACCCCCGCGTCCCACATCAGCTTCTGGCCGTTGGGGTGTTCCAGGTAGACGACGTGCGTCGGGACTTCGACCCAATCGCGCTGCTTCGAAGGCTGCTTCTGCGTGGCCATTCGGTTGGGGTCGATCAGCAGCCAGGTGAGGTCGGCGTGCATGGTTCCGGTCGGGATGATCGTGACCTTGATCTTGTCGTTGTCGGGCATGCCGAGCCTCCTTCACTGGTGCACGATGACGCCTCGGATGAGCTTCCCGTCCTTGAGGTCCTGGTAGCCCTCGTTGACCTGGTCGAGGGTGTAGGTCTTGGTGACGAGCTCGTCGAGCTTGAGACCGCCGGCGTTCCACAGCCGGAGCAGCTTGATGATGTCGTGCTGCGGGTTGCACGAGCCGAACTGCGCGCCCCGGATGACCTTCTCGTTGCGGGTGAACATCGCGCTGGGCAGCTGGATGGTCAGGTTCTCCGGGTTCGCCTGGCCGACCACCACGATCGTGCCGCCCTTTCCGACGATGTCGAACGCCTGCCGGACGACCACCTCGTCCATGACGCCGACGGTCAGGATCGCCTGATCGGCGCCCTCTCCCCAGGTGAGCTCGTTGACCTTGGCGGCCGCGTCCGCCGCGTCGGCGAAGACGTGGGTCGCCCCGAGCGCCAGCGCGGTCTCCCGCTTGAACTCCACGGGATCGACGACGACCACGTACTTGGCCCCGGCGTGCGCAGCGCCCTGGACGGAGTTGATCCCGACACCGCCGGATCCGTAGATCACCGCCGTGTCACCGGCTTTCACGCCTCCCGCGTTGACCGCGGAGCCCCAGCCCGTCGGTACGCCGCAGCCGGCGAGCACGGCCACCTCCAGCGGGAGCCACGGGTCGACCTTCACCGCGGAGCGGGCCGGAATGGTGGCGCGTTCGGAGAACGTGCCGAGCATGCACATCCCGCCGAGGTCGCGGCCGTCCCGGTGGTAGCGGAAGGTGCCGTCGGGCATGTGGCCCTTGAGGATGTTCGCGCCCAGGTTGCACAGGTTCGAGTGGCCGGAGGCGCAGTACCGGCAGACGCCGCAGCTGGGCATGAAGCTGCACACCACGTGGTCACCGGGCTCGACGTGCGTGACCCCGGGGCCGACCGCCTCGATGATCCCGGCGCCCTCGTGGCCTCCGACGATGGGGTACCGGGGTGAATCCCCGTAGACCCCGTCGGTCAGGTGCAGGTCGGAGTGGCACAGGCCGGCGGCGGTGAACTTGATTTGCACCTCGCCGACCTTCGGTTCGTCGACGTCGAGTTCGACGATGTCGAACTCCTTGCTTCCTTCTTCCAGGACTGCAGCGCGGGTCTTCATCGATCACCTCTGCGGACGTTTTCGGAAGTGCGAGGACGCGGGGTGAGGAGGTCGGCAGGAGAGGTGCGTCGCCCCTGGCGTTCCAGCGGGAACGCCGGTGCCGGTGGAGGTTGCGATCCGAGCCGGGAGGGGCCCGGCGGACTGGCGGGATTCGTACTCAGATATGTACGGCCAAAGCTCCAGCAGTTTCTCGCTGCGTGCGGAGGGTGTCAAGTCGAGAGTCGGAATCCGCGTTCTGCCAAAGGGATTAGTCCACGATCCCGGGCGTTGACAGATGGTGGTCGCGCTTGCACAATTGGCCGTACATTATTCGACCCTCGCGGTACCCGCAGCGACTCCCGGTCCGGGGTTCGCGTCGCGCGCACCGTGCACGATCGGGAGCGCGGATGACATCGACCGCTGAGGCGCTGGCGCGGTGGGCGCACGACCTCGTCCCGGAGCCCGTGGATCTGGTCCTCGCGCAGCGCTCCCTGGTCGACACCCTCGCGGTCACCCTCGCCGCTCGCGACGACGAGCTGGTCGGCATCGCTTCCGGGCTGCCCGATGCGGCGCGCTGGGCGGCCGTGGGGCACGTGCTGGACTTCGACGACCTGCACATGGAGTCGACCACGCACATCAGCGTGGTCTGCGTGCCCGCGACGCTCGCGGCCGGTGGCGATGCGCGGGCCTACCTGGCGGGAGCCGGGGTCATGGCGCGCATCGGCGTCGCGCTCGGCTGGTCGCACTACGCCGAGGGCTGGCACGCGACGTGCACGGCCGGAGCGCCCGGCGCGGCCGTCGCCGCCGCTGTCGCCCTCGGGTTGTCGCCCGAGCGGATCGCGACGGCGATCGCCCTCGCGGTGCCCGCGGCCGGCGGCGTGCAGCGCGCGTTCGGCACCTCCGGCAAGTCCCTCCAGGTCGGCTTCGCCGCGGAGGCCGGGGTGCGGGCGGCCCGGTTGTCGGCGGCCGGCGCCACGGCGGACCCGAGTGCTTTGGACGCCTGGCTGCACCTGGTCGGTGGTGACCCCGGCAGGATCGCCGTGTCCGGACCTGCGGTTCCCGGCGGCCTGGCGATCAAGATGTTCCCGTGCTGCTACGCGCTGCAACGCCCGATCAGCGCTCTGCGCGAGCAGTTGCCGGGCCCGATCGCGCCCGACGAGGTGGACGAGATCGTGGTGCGCACGCCCGGATGCGCGGTGCAGCCGCTGATCCACCACCGGCCGAAAACCGGTCTGCAGGGCAAGTTCAGCATGGAGTACGCCGTCGCGGCGGCCGTTCTGGACCCGCACCCCGGCTTCGCCAGCTTCACCGACCAGGCCGTGAACCGGGCCGAAGCCCAGCGCCTCGTGCGGCGGGTGGCGGTGGAGGAAGCACCGGGTGGGGACTGGCTGCTGGCCGGCCAGGTCGAGATCACTGCGTCCTTGCGGGACGGAACCCGGCACGCCGTCGAGCTGGAGCTGCCCCCGGGATCCCCCGGCAGACCTCCGTCCGAACAGGACATGGACGCGAAAGTCGCCGACTGCGGACGTGATGTTCCCGAACTGCTGTCCGGAGTGGACTGGGAGCGGGCTTCCGCGCTCCTCGCCGATCAGTTTCCCGGCACCACGACCGGCGTACCGATGAGCCGACACGAGAAGGACCCCGCGTGAACACCCTGAACGAGCAAGAGCAGGCGATCGTCGACACCGTGCGCGATTTCGTCGACCGCGACGTGCGCCCGGTCGCCCGCGACCTGGAGCACGCCAACGAGTACCCCGAGGAGCTCATCGAGCAGATGAAGCGGCTGGGCATCTTCGGCCTCGCCGTCCCCGAGCCCTACGGCGAAGTCGCCGTGTCCACGCCGTGCTACGTGCAGGTCACCGAACAGCTCGCGCGGGGCTGGATGAGCCTGGCAGGCGCGATGGGCGGGCACACGGTCGTCGCCAAGCTGATCCACACCTTCGGCACCGAGCAGCAGAAGCAGCGCTACCTGCCGAAGATGGCCACCGGCGAGGTCCGCGCCACGATGGCGCTCACCGAACCCGGCGGTGGCTCCGACCTGCAAGCGCTGACGACCCGCGCGGTCCGCGACGGCGACCACTACGTGATCAACGGGTCGAAGACGTGGATCACCAACGCTCGTCGCTCGCAGCTGATCGCGCTGCTGTGCAAGACCGATCCGGGCGCGGAACCGAGGCACCGGGGGATCAGCATCATCCTGGTGGAACCCGGCGACGGGTTCACCGTCTCCCGGGACCTGCCCAAGCTCGGCTACAAGGGCGTGGAGAGCTGCGAGCTGTCCTTCACCGACCACCGCGCCCCGGTGGACGCGCTGCTCGGCGGCGAGGAGGGCCGGGGTTTCGCGCAGATGATGAAGGGTCTGGAGATCGGGCGGATCCAGGTCGCCTCCAGAGCTCTGGGAGTCGCCCGCGCAGCGCTCGACGACGCGCTGCGCTACTCGCAGGAGCGGGAGAGCTTCGGCAAACCGATCTGGAAGCACCAGTCGGTCGGCAACCACCTCGCCGACATGGCCACCAAGTACACCGCGGCCCGCCAGCTGGTGATGTTGGCCGCCGACCGCTACGACGGCGGCGAGCGCTGCGACATGGAGGCGGGCATGGCCAAGCTCTACGCGTCGGAGGCCGCGATGGAGATCGCGCTCGACGCGGTCCGCGTGCACGGCGGTTACGGCTACTCCACGGAGTTCGACGTGGAGCGCTACTTCCGCGACGCGCCGCTGATGATCGTCGGCGAGGGCACCAACGAGATCCAGCGCAACGTCATCACCTCCCAGCTGATCGCGCGCGGCGGACTCGATGGATGATCACCCCATGACCACCGCGAACTCGGGACGACCGACGGGCCTTCGGGAATGAGCACCAGGGAGCACGGCGGCGAAGCGGCGTACAAGGTCCTCGCCCGCGAACTGCGGCAGGCGATCCTGCAGCGCCGCTACGTCGACGGCACGCGGCTGCCCACCGAGGCGGAACTGGCCGACGAGTACGAGGTCAGCCGCCAGACGGTGCGCCGCGCCTTCCACGACCTCGTGGCCGAGGGCATGGTCTACCGCGTGCCCGGGCGCGGAACGTTCGCCGCTCCTCGCGACGGCCAGTACCTGCGCCAGTTCGGGTCCATCGAGGACCTGATGGGGCTGTCGCTGGACACCCAGCTGGAGGTGCTCCGGCCGTTGCGCAGGCAGGTCGACATCGAAGCCGCCAGTCGTCTCCGGCTCGACAGCGATGTCGTGCACACGGTGGTCTTCCGCCGCACGCACTTCGGTGATTCGTTCTGCCACACCACGGTTCACCTGCATCCCGCTGCCGCGGCCGCCCTCGATGACGTGCCGGAACTCGGGCAGGAGGGGGCGGTCAGCGATGCCACGATCATCGGACTGCTGGACACGCGCTTGCCCTCGCCGATCGCGGAAGCCGAGCAGAGCATCACCGCTGCGGCTGCCGAGCGCACGCTCGCCGACGCGCTCGGCTGCCACGTCGGTGACCCGCTGCTGCGCGTGGACCGGATCTACCTCAACACCGAGCAGCAACCGGTCGAGCTGGCGATCAACCACTTCTTGCCCGAGCAGTACTCCTACCGCGTGAAACTCCGCCGCAGCACGCACTGACGCCGCTCACCACAACCGGGAGGACGAGCACATGCTTCCGCTCGAGGGCATCGTCGTGGTCGCCCTGGAACAGGCCGTCGCCACACCGTTCGCGAGTCGCCAACTGGCCGACCTCGGCGCGCGGGTGATCAAGGTGGAACGGGAGGGCGGCGATTTCGCCCGCGACTACGACGCCACGGTCAACGGGATGTCGAGCCACTTCGTGTGGCTCAACAGGAACAAGGAGAGCGTCGTCCTGGACCTCAAGTCCGAGGGAGGGCGGGAGGCGATGCACAAGCTGCTGGCCAAGGCCGACGTGTTCCTGCAGAACCTCGCGCCCGGCGCCGCGGCGCGGTTGGGGTTCGGCGCCGAGGAGCTGCGCTCGCGTCACCCGAGGCTGATCATCGGCGACCTGTCCGGTTACGGGAGCGACGGGCCCTACCGCGACAAGAAGGCCTACGACCTGCTCGTGCAGTGCGAGGCCGGGCTGGTCTCGATCACCGGTGGCCGGGAGGAGCCGGCGAAGGCGGGCATCTCGGTCGCCGACATCGCGGGCGGCATGTACACCTACTCCGGAGTGCTCACCGCGCTCTTCCAACGCGAGCGCACGGGTGAGGGGAGCGCTTTCGAGGTGTCCCTCCTGGACGCTCTCGCGGAGTGGATGGGATTTCCGTACTACTACACGGTGTACGGCGGCAAGTCCCCGTCGCGGACCGGCGCGCGGCACGCCGCGATCGCGCCGTACGGCCCGTTCCACGCCGGGGACGGATCCCAGGTGTTCCTGGCGGTCCAGAACGACCGCGAGTGGCGGAAGTTGTGCGAGATGGTGCTGGAACACCCGGACCTGGCGGATGATCCGAGGTTCGCCACCAACCCGGATCGCGTCGACAACGAGCGGGAACTGACCGCCGCCATCGAGGCCGCGTTCGCCGAGCTGGCCGCGGACGACGTCGTCGAGCGCCTGGACCGGGCCCAGATCGCCAACGCCCGGATGCGCACCGTGCAGGAGTTCGCCGACCACCCCCAGCTGGCAGAACGCAATCGCTGGCACGAGGTCGACTCACCGGTGGGCACACTCCGAACCTTGCACCCCCCGGTGACCGCGCCCGGACGCGCACCCCGCATGGACCCCATCCCCAGCATCGGCGAGCACACGGAAGCCGTCCTCGCCGAACTCGACGAAGACCCCGCCTGACGCAGTGATCAGAGCTCGTCGGTGTGGCCTGCTGCGGCGGTAGCCGTCCACCCACCCGACGAGCGTCCCCGGTCGACCTCAGGCGGTTGCGTCAAAGCTGGCGCCCTTCGTGCGGTGCGGTCCTGGGTGGCGCAGACTCGGGGGAGTGCCGTCCGGACTGGAGAGCGACGCACGGGCAGGGTGATCAGCGACATCACGGTGTCGGCCGACGGGTATTCCGCCGGGCCGAACCAGAGCGAGCAGCGGCCGTTCGGCGAGGACGGAGGCGACGGCTGGGGCAGCGCGCTGCACGCGTGGATGTTCGACGGCGCCGCGGAGAACCGCGCCGAGATCGACCAGGTGGCCGCCGCAGGCGCGTTCATCATGGGCCGCAACATGTTCGGTCCGGTCCGCGGGGAGTGGGATCGGCCGTGGAACGGCTGGTGGGGTGACGATCCTCCTTTCCACGCGCCGGTTTTCGTCCTCACCCACCACGCGCGCGAGCCGCAGCCGATGGACGTCGGCACCACGTACCGCTTCGTCACCGACGGGATCGAGGCGGCGCTCGCTCAGGCGCGCGCCGCCGCAGGCGACCGCGACGTGGCGGTCCAGGGCGGCGCGACTACCATCAACCAGTACCTCGCCGCAGGCCTGCTCGACGAGTTGCGGCTGCACATCGTGCCGCTCGTTCTCGGCGCGGGCACGCGGGTGTTCGAAGGCGTGCCACCGCTGACGCTGGAGCAGGTGAGCGCCCGGGGCACGAGCCGGGTCCTCCACGTGACCTACGCGGTGCGCCCCTGAGACGGGCGGCTGCGGCCGGCGAAGGTGCGGGCCTTGCTGCGGTTGCCGCAGACCCGCATGGAGCACCAGCGGCGGCTGCGGTTCTTCGTCGAGTCCCAGAACACCCAGCCGCAGTCCT
The DNA here is from genome assembly GCF_054778355.1 of Saccharopolyspora tripterygii. Lineage (NCBI taxonomy): Bacteria > Bacillati > Actinomycetota > Actinomycetes > Pseudonocardiales > Pseudonocardiaceae > Saccharopolyspora > Saccharopolyspora tripterygii. The sequence goes on from NZ_BAAGZP010000015.1 coordinate 135,802, forward strand.
CGGCGGGGCACCGCTTGACCCGTGCGATCTCGCCGGTGAGCAGCGTGGAGGCGAGCGCTGCGGCGATGGTCGCGAGCGCGCGCGACGTCGCGGGCAGCTCTGGATCGGGGTGCAGCACCGACCCCGGCGTGAGCGAGACCAGCAGCGGGAGTTCGCGCAGAACCGGGGTGGCGTCGGCGAGCACGTGCGAGCGCTGCTCCTCGGTGCCGAGCAGTTCGCGGACACCGCTGCGCAGCCGCAGGCAGCGGTCGTGGTCGGCGCCGGTCACCCGCGGTGTTCGGGCGGTCAGACCGGTGGTGACAAGCCATCGGGCGAGGTGGCTCGGTTGGCTCAGCGCGTCGGTGCCGTCCTCGACGTCGAGCGTGTTGGCGAAGGAGATCACCAGCTCCGCGTGCGGTGACGGTTCCACGATGCGCACCTCCTCCCCAGCCGCCATTAACCGGTCAAGTCTCTGACAGGTTATCCGTTGGCCTGATGCGGCGCCACGGATCCCGCTACGCTCATCACCACCTAAGTGCGTTAGATGGTTATGACGGAGGGGTGCTGATGGACGGGCTGGCCGAACGATCCGGGACCGCGCGGACGGGTGATCGCAGCGGGCACAACACCCTCGTGCTGGTGGTGTTCACGGCGATCACCAACCTCGCGGACGGCGTGCTGAAGATCGCCCTGCCGCTGCTGGCGACGACCCTGACCCGCTCGCCCGGCCTGGTCGCGGCCGTGTCGCTGGCCCTGACGCTGCCGTGGTTGCTCACCGCGCTGCACGTGGGCGTGCTGGTGGACCGGTTCGACCGGCGCGCACTGCTGTGGCTCGCGAACGGGATGCGCCTGCTGACCCTCGCCGCCCTGCTCGCGGCGTGGACCTCCGATGGTCTGGGGTTTCCGCTGCTGCTGGCCGGCAGCGCCGCTCTGGGCGTGGCCGAGGTGATCGCGTCGACCTCGGCGATGGCCCTGACCCCGTCAGCTGTGGGCCCGCAGTGGCGGGAGCGGGCGAACGCCTGGATCACCGGTGCCGAAACGGTGTGCAACGAGTTCTGCGGTCCGTTCGTCGGCGGCCTGCTGGTCGCGGTCGGCAGCACCTTCGCGCTCGGCGCCACCGCTGCCGGGTACGCGCTGGCCACCGCCGTGCTGGTGCTGCTGGTCGGCCGATTCCGAGTCGTGCGAGAGCACCGGGAGGTGAGCGTCAGCGCGCGGATCGGAGAGGGGCTCCGATACGTGTGGGAGCGCCGCCTGCTGCGGCTGATGGCGCTGGTGCTGACCGTGCTGTGCTCCTGCTGGGGAGCCTGGCTGGCGCTGATGCCGCTGATGGCCACCACCGTCTTGGGCCTCGGGCCTCGGGAGTACGGGATGCTGCTCAGCGCGCTGGGAGCGGGCGGGCTCGTCGGAGCGCTGAGCGTCACCGCCCTCAACCGCCTGATGGGGCAGCGCTGGGTGCTGTTCGCCGACCTCGTCGGCACGTTCGCCATGGTCATCGCACCGGTGGTGACCACCGAGCCGTGGGTGCTGGCGGCCGGAGCGTTCTTCGGCGGGATGGGCGGCACGTTGTGGGCCGTCAACGCCCGCACCATCGCCCAGCACCTCGTCGAACCCGAGATGATGGGCCGCTACAGCGCTGTGGCGCGGCTGTTCAGCTGGGGCGCGATGCCGGTGGGCGCCGGTTCGGTCGGGTTGCTCGGCGAGCTCTTCGGGATGCGCGCCGCGCTGGCCGTGTTCGCCGTCGCGGTGCTGATCACGATCCCGCCGTTCCTGCGCACCATGACACCGCAGGTCCTGGCTTCCGTCGAGCAGCGCCCGGCACCGGGCCGGTGAATCCCCGCTGGAACCCACCGGCCAGGTGCCGCTAGTAGCCGATGCTGCGGAGGTAGTCGCGGGAGTCGCGGAGGCAGTCCATCGGGTCCCGGCCGTACTGGTCGTCCTGCTCGACGAAGAAGTAGTCCGCGCCGGCTCGTCGCGCGGCCGGCAGGAGCGCCGGCCAGTTCATGTTGCCCTGCCCGACTTCCGCGAACTGGACGTTGGTGTTGAACAGGGTCATGAACCGGGCGCGGTCCTCGGGATCGCCCGAGGCCAGCAGTTCCGCAGACTCCGGCGGCAGCGGGAGCACCCGGAAGTCCTTGAGGTGGATCGTCTTGCAGATCCCCGAGTACTCCGCGAGCATGTCCAGCGGTGCCATGCCGCCGCGCTGCACCCAGAACAGGTCGACCTCGAAGGCGACCGACGCTGCTACCCGGCGGACCAGGTCGAAGATCCGTTCGCCCTCGTACTGCGCGAGGTCGACGTGGTGGTTGTGGTAGAGCAGCGTGATGCCCTCGCGCCCGAGTCGCTGGGCCTGCGCTTCGCACTCCGCGGCCCAGGCCTCGCACGCGGACTTCGACGACATCGCGTCGTGGGGCATCATCCCGATCCGCACGTAGCGGGTGCCCAGGCGTCGGCAATCGCCGACGATCTTGTCGAAATCGGTGTCCAGGGCGTCGCCGGTGGCGAACGCGGTGCGCTCAAGGGCCACCGACAGCGCGCCGACGTCGAGACCTAGTTCCGTGATGCCCTTTTCGAGCCCGGCGGTGTTCGCCTCGTCCATCGGGATCTGCGAGACCTCGACCGCGTCGTAACCCAAGTCCCGCACTTGCCTCAGGACCGGGAACATGCCTTGCTCCGCGACCTGCTGCTTGAGCATCATCATCTGAACGCCGAGAACTGCCATGCGATCTCCCTGGTGTGCGGTGGGTGCGGAGCCGTTCCGGGCTCCGGTCAGAACGTGCCCGCTTCGACTGCGGCGGTGCGCTCGGCCTGCTTGGCGACGTCGGCGGGATAGGTCTTGTAGAAGGCGAACCAGTACAGCGCGTTGATCAGGTAGGGGATGGTCACGAGGTAGAACATCACCTGCGTCGTGCCCAGGGCCTCGCCGAGGAATCCCATCGCCAGCGTCAGCAGAGCCGAAAGACCGCCCTGGATCAGGGAGAACAGCGCGGCGAAGGCGGTGGCCGACAGCTGCGTCGGCGCGACGGCCGACACCATCGGCAGCACGCAGGCGGAGAACCCGATCAGCACGATCAGTCCGAAGAGGAACATCACCACGTACGCGGCGAAGCCCTTGCCCCAGTCGAACTGCAGCGCCACTACCGACATCCCTGCGACGGCGGCCAGGTAGATCTGCATCAGCATGACCCGTCCCTTGTGGCCGAACCGCTTGACGAACCAGTCGCCGACGAACGACGACAGGGCCATGCCGCCGGAGAACACGGAGTAGAGCAGGGCTGCCGAGGGCACTTCCCAGCCGCGCGCGTCGACCATGAAGGTGACGAAGTAGGTGAACAGGACCAAGCTGGTGACCAGCGGGAGCATGCCGGCCAGCAGTGCGATGGTGGGGATCTTGAACAGCTTGACGGCGTCGGAAAGGCGGAACCGGCCGACCTCCGGGTCGTCGGCCACCGCGGTGCGGCGCCGCGGTTCCTTGACGAACAGCAGGATCCCCACGCCGGAGAGCACGCTGAGCCCGCCCATCGCGAACATCCCGTAGCGCCAGCCCTCGGGGTTCTTGGCGAACAGGGCGATGGCGGGTCCGAGGGCCATGCCGATCAGCGAGCCGAGCGAGCGGACGGTTCCGTAGGCGCGCCCGCGCTTCTCGTCGTCGAAGAGGTCACCGAGGAGCCCGTTGGTGATGGGTTCCGAGGCGACCGTGCCCAGCACGCCGATGCTGTAGAGGACGAGCAGCGTGGTGAAGTTCGGTGCGAGACCGGCGGAAGCCGTCCACAGCCCCCACAGTCCGGTCACGATGAACAGCACCTTCTTGCGGCCGAACCGGTCGGCGGCCATCGCCCACAGCGGCCCGGCGATCATCCGGGCGAAGCGGGACAGGCTCGCCATGATGCCCAGCGCGCCCAGGCTGAGCCCGAACGCGTCGCGGATCAGCGGGAAGAAGTTGTTGATCAGGCTGTTCTCGGAGTTGTCGATCGCGCTCGCCGCGGCGAGCGTTCCGATGGCCTTGCCGTTGCCCTTCGAGGGTGTCGCTCGCGGCGAATCCGGTTCCACCGCGAGGTTTCCGGTAGTCGACGTGCCTGAGGAGTCGGAACCTGGTGGGTGGTTCGCGCTCATCTCGGGTTTCCTTTCGCCGGGCGCTCACCGTTGCGCGACCGCGGGTGTGTGGGCGGGACGGCGGTGAACCTCCGTTGTCCCGCCCGGAGTGCGCTCCATTGCGACAGACGTCACAACGGGACAGAAGTGGTTGCCGCCAGTTGCAACCGGTAGGAAATCGGCCGGTCGCGGTGCTGTTCGGCGCATGCGCGCACCACTTCCCGGCGTCCGCCTGCCCAGGCGCACGCCGGTCGCGGAACGCAGCGTCAGGCGCCGGTCGGACGCTCGGGGAACACACCCTCCTGCCGAATCCGCTCGTTGAGCTCGGAGAGGTAGAGGTCCTCGTCGAAGTCGATCGGGACTTCGCGCCCGAGCCAGCTGGAGAGGTGGATCGCGTTGGCGAGCCGCACGCCGTTGATGCCGTCGCTGCCCGGTGCCATCAGCGGGGTGCCGTCGAGGATGTTCGCCGCGAAGTTCTCCAGCACGCCCGAGTGCTGCTCGCCCCAGGCGGATGCGAACTCCAGGACCTCCTGCGTGTAGTACGTGGTCGGGTCCAGCTCGCCCCTGAAGAGCTTGCGGACGTCGTCCATGCCCATGGCGCTTGACAGCTCGCGCTCGTCGGCGACCAGCCGGGTGATCGTGGCGGTCTTGGACCCGTCGACGACGATCTTGCCGCGGTCGCCGAGGATCTCCAGCCGATCGGTTCCCGTCAGGTCGTGCACGCAGGTGACGAAGGTGCCGGTGGCTCCGCCGCCGTAGTCGACCACCGCGGTCACCTCGTCCTCCACGGCGATGTCCCGGCGGAACCCGTAGGCGACCTTGGAGGACACCGACTGCGGAACACCGCAGATCCACTGCCACAGGTCCAGCTGGTGCGGCGCCTGGTTGACCAGCACGCCGCCGCCCTCACCGCCCCAGGTGGCCCGCCACGCGGACTGCTCGTAGTAGCCCTGCGGTCGCCACCAGGTGGTGATGATCCAGTTCGTCCGCCGGATCGCACCGATCTCCCCGTCGTCCACGATCTGCTTGATCCGCTGGTACAGGGGGTTGTTGCGCTGGTTGAACATGATCCCGAACGTCAGCTCGGGGTGCTGCGCGGCGAAGTCGTTGAGCTCCCGGACCTGCTTGGTGTAGACCCCGGCGGGCTTCTCCACCAACGCGTGCACACCGGCGGCCAGGGCGTCGATCCCGATCTCCGCGTGCAGGTAGTGCGGCACGGTCGTCACGACCGCGTCGACCTCACCACCGGCCAGCAGCGACCGGTGATCGGCGTGCACCGGCACGGCGTGCTCGTCGGCGGCGGCAGCTCGGCGCTCCGGGTCGGTGTCGGCGATGGTACCGATCTCCACGTTCGGGACCAGGCCCTCGGTGATGAACTTCGCGTAGGCGGAGCCCTGGGCCCCGAAACCGATGATCCCGAGGCGGACCTTCCTGGGCATGGGCGGATCTCCTTCGTCTGGTGAGCATGCCGGCGGACTCGTGCGGTCGACTGTGCGGTTCCGCCCCGGGCTCGACAACGGGTTGCCAGCTGTTTCCGCATCGCCTCGACTGTCCGGGTGGCAACAAACGGCAACAGGTAGGAGGGCCACGTGCTGCGCTCCATGGTGAGGGGGCACCGTTCCGGCCCCGCTCAGTGAGGAGCACGCCGCATGTGGACGCTTTCGGGATTCTCCGACGAGATCTCGCCGGACTTGCAGGAACAGGCCGCGCTGCTGTCCGAGCTCGGGTTGTCCCACCTCGAATTCCGCAGCGCGTGGCACACGAACGTGCTCGACCTCGATGCCGATCAGCTCGCGCGGGCCGAGGAGATCCTCGGCGCCCACGGCCTGCGGGTGTCGAGCATCGGGTCCCCGATCGGGAAGATCTCCCTCGACGACGACTTCGAAGCCCACCTCGACCGCGCCCGGCACGCGGTCGAGGTCGCGCACCGCTTCGGCGCCGGCTACATCCGCGTCTTCTCCTTCTACCCGCGTCCCGGCAGCGATCCCGACGACGCCCGCGACGAGGTGCTGCGGCGGATGCGGGCGCTGGCCGACGTGGCCGAGCGGGGCGGAGTCGTGCTGCTGCACGAGAACGAGAAGGAGATCTACGGCGACATCCCGCGACGGTGCGTCGACATCCTGGAGTCGGTGGGATCGCCGAACCTGCGCGCCGCGTGGGACGCGGCGAACTTCGTGCAGGTCGGCGTCCGGCCCTTCACCGAGGGCTACCGGGAGATTCGCCCGCACCTGGAGTACGTGCAGATCAAGGACGCGCACCTCGCCGGCGGGGAGGTCTGCGCGGCCGGTCGCGGCGACGGCGAAGTGGTGCAGACCGTGCGGGCGTTGCGGGAGGACGGATTCGACGGGTTCTTCTCCCTCGAACCGCACCTGTCCCAGGCGCACGCCCTCGGCGGGTTCTCCGGCCCCGACCTGTTCACCGAGGCGTGGAAGGCCTTCACCGAGATCCTGAACTCCGAGGGGATCGAGCACCGATGACCACCACAGCGGTGATCGGATGCGGCGACGTCTCGTCGGTCCACCTCGACGCCGTTGATGCGCTCGACGGGGTCGAGCTGGTCGGGGTCTGCGACGCGGACCCGGCGGTGCTGGCCGCCGCTGCAGAGCGGTGCGGAGCTCCCGGCTTCACCGACCACCGGGCGCTGCTGGCCCGGCTGCGCCCGGACGTCGTCCACATCTGCACCCCGCACCACCAGCACGTGCCGGTGGCGGTGGACTTCCTCGACGCCGGGGTGCACGTGCTGCTCGAAAAGCCGGTGGCGCACCGGCTCGACGAGGCCGAGCGACTGGTCGAGGCCGCTGAGCGCAGCGCGAGCCGGGTGGGCGTGTGCTTCCAGAACCGCTACAACCGCACCGCGCAGACGGCCCGCGACGTGATCGAGTCCGGCGAACTGGGTGCGGTGCTCGGCGCGACCGCCTCGGTGCTGTGGACCCGCACCCCGGACTACTACCGCGCCAAGCCGTGGCGAGGGCGCTGGGACACCGCCGGCGGAGGTCTGCTCATCAACCAGGCGATCCACACGCTCGACCTGGTGCAGTGGCTCGTCGGGGACGTGGTGGACGTCGAGGGCAACGCCTCCACCCGCCTCTACCGGGACCTCATCGAGGTCGAGGACACCGCGGAGATGCTCCTGACCCACGCGAGCGGAGCCCGCAGCCTCGTCTTCGGCTCGTTGGCGAACGTGGTCCACGCACCGGTCACGATCGACATCACCTTGGAGCGCGGAAACCTCTCCCTCCGCGGCGACCTGACCATCACCCGCCAGGACGGCCGGGTCGAGTCGGTCGCCGAGCGCCGGGCCTCGTCGAGCGGGCGCTCCTACTGGGGCCTGTCCCACGAAGCCCTCATCCGCGACTTCTACGCCGGTCTGGACGCGGAGGAGCCCTTCTGGATCAGCCCTCGCGAAGCGACGAAGTCGTTGCGCATCCTCACAGACGTCTACGCGCAGAGCGCTCTCGGGCCCGGTGCGAGCGCCGGTCCCGAGGGCGGTCTCCGATCGCGAGTCACCGGTCGGCTGGGGAGCGGTGCGGCGAATCCACCTCTCCACCTGCCGAAGTGACGGCACGGCCGGCGGTCTCGGGCAGCGAGGCCGCCGCCGCGAACGCGAGGAGGGCGACGACCGTCAGGTAGATCGCGGGCGCCAGCTCGTTCCCGGTCGTCGAGACCAGCCAGGTCGCCACGAACGGCGCGGTACCGCCGAAGAGCGCGTAGGCGACGTTGTAGGTCACCGCTGACGCGGTGAACCGCACGCGGGTCGGGAACACCTCGGAGAGCAGGACCGCGGTCACCACGTTGGCGGTGACCGCGCCCGCGGCGATCATCAGCTGACCGAGCAGCGCACCGCCGAACGAGCCCGTCGAAGCCAGCAGATAGCCGGGAACGGTGAGCACGGCGAGCGCTCCGGCGGCGGCGAACATGGTGCTGCGCCGCCCGATCCGGTCGCAGATCCGGCCGATCGGCGGGGCGGCGGCGACGGCGACGAGCAGCGCCAAGACGTTGGTGGCCAGGACGACGTCGGCGTCCATGCCCACGGTGACCTTCAGGTAGGTCGTCATGTAGGTCGAGAACAGGTAGAAGGACAGCGCGGTGAGCATGATGAAACCGCCGAGGCGCAGCATCGCCGAGCCCTGCGTCCTGAGCGCATCGCTCAGCGGTGAGTGCTTCCGCTGCTGCGAACCGAGCTCCTGGAACGCGGGACTCTCGCTCAGGCGCCTGCGGATGAAGAACCCGACCAGCCCGAGCGGCAGCGCGAGCAGGAACGGGATGCGCCAGCCCCACTGCGCCATCGCTTCCTCAGGAATGATCAGTTCCAGCGCGAAGGCCAGCGACGCGGCGGCGGCGAACGCGGCGAACGTGGCCGCGGGCAGCCAGCTCGCGACCCGCGCGCGGCGGTCCGCACCTGCGTGCTCGATCAGGTAAGTGCAGGCACCGGCGTACTCGCCACCCGCGCTGGCTCCCTGCACGCAGCGGGCCAGCGCGAGCAGCAGGGGAGCGGTGATGCCGATCGTGGCGTAGTTCGGGAGCACCCCGATGACGCCGGTCGACACCGACATCAAGATGACCGTGATGGCCAGAACGGCCTTGCGCCCGAGGCGGTCGCCCAGCGATCCGAACACGACGCCGCCGAGGGGGCGCATGGCGAAGGCGACGGCGAACACGGCGAAGGTCTGGAGCAGGCCGGCGGTGGTGTCACCGCTGGGGAAGAACTCGTTCGCGATCGCGGTGGCGAAGAAGCCGTAGATGGCGAAGTCGAACCACTCGACGAGCGTGCCGGCGGCGGCCGCGACGGTCACCTTTCGGATCTCAGCGCTCTCTACGTGATCGTGGGCGTCCGGTGGCATCGAGTCTCGTGGCATGTCAACTCCGCTGTACGGGACGGGCAAGTGGCTTCCAGGGCAAGTCGTGCCGCTACGTTAGTTGCTATGACGGCAACTAAGAAGGTCTAGCGGCAACCACTCCTTCCGTCAGCGAACGGTCACGGTTCCCGCGCTCAGGGCTACCTGGCTGCTGATGAAGACGAAACAGCCATGAAATAAGGGAGTGTCGGAGCTCACGACGGTAACAGATGTGAAATCCGGCAACCTTCGTCCGCTGCAGCCAGCTCCGAGTCGGGCAACATGATTGGTCCTGTGGCAACGGGCTATCCCTGCGCGGAAGGTCGCCCGCCGGTGCGGGACGGGATGGCGAACGGTGGCGAAGACCGATCGCTACCGTTCGCACCGCGGGTCGACCGACGACGAGGGAGTCGGAGCTCAGCGGCTCACGGGGCGCTGGTCTCGCTGAACTTCGGCAGTTTCCCGAGGTAGTCGAGCACGGCGGACAGCGGCTCGACGTCGCCGAACTTGGCGTCGATGTCGAAGAGGTTCCACTCCACGACGCCCTGGACCCGGTCGCCGACGGCTTCGCGCACGACGATCGGCCGGAACCCCTCGGCGATGGCGTCCTCGACGGTGTGCCGCACGCAGCCGGCCGCCGTCACGCCGGTGATGATCACGGTGTCGATGCGGTTGACCGTCAGGTATTGCTGGAGGTTCGTCCCGGGGAAACCGCTGGCCCGCTTCTTGGTGATGACCAGCTCGTCCGGTTCGGGGGCGATGCGGGAATCGATCTGCACGGCCTCGCTGCCCTTCTGGAGCAGCTCGACCGGGATCTTGTTGACCCACAGGCCCATGTCAGACGGTTTGCCGGGGTCGGTCACCTCGTAGGCGGTGGTCGTGTAGATCACCGGCACGCCCTTGCTCCGCGCTGCTTCGTTGAGCTGCTGGCACGCCGGGATGATGGTGTCCATCTTCTCGCAGGTGAACGCATGGCCGGGCCGGGTCCACGCGTTCGCCATGTCGATGTGCACGATCGCCGGCCGCTTGCCGTAGCCGACCCGGCGCTGGAAGCCGCGCTTCTCGTACTCGGCGGAGTCGTTGGCGAACGTCCGCTCCAGCAGCTCCCGCAGTTCCTGCGACATATGACCATCTCCTCTGCGACGGCGGGCCGTCAGAGCACTGCCCGCAATGTTGCCGTAGATGCAATCTAGTTGGCGGCATGGCGACGGGCAATGGTTTGGCTTCGGCTGATTACCGAGGTGCGCCGTCCAGATAGCGCTGACTGGAGCTGTGGCCGGCACGGCAGGGCCGCATCTCGCGATGGCGAGGTGTTGACCTATTGGACACGCTGTTGGCAGAGTTCATGGTCGAAGTGACTGCGGTCACGAGCAGTGGCTGCCAGCCGATCTCGCGATGACCGCGCCCAACGCTCCCCGCCGGTGAGGAGACGATGCAGATGAAACGTGTCGGAGTCGATGTCGGTGGGACGTTCACCGACCTGTACTTCTCGGACGATGCTTCGGGCCGAGTGGTCATCGAAAAGGTTCCGTCCACTCCGGACGATCCGTCGCAGGGCGTGCTGCACGGATTGCGCCTGCTGTGCGAGAAGGCCGCGGTCGAACTGCGCGATGTCGACCAGCTCGTGCACGGAACGACGGTCGCCACCAACATCGCGCTGACCCAAACCGGGGCCGAGGTCGGGCTCATCACCACCGATGGCTTCCGCGACATCCTGCACATCGGCAGGCACAAGAAGCCGTACAACTTCTCGCTGCAGCAAGACCTCCCGTGGCAGTCCTCACCTCTGGTGAAACGGCGTCACCGGCTGACCGTGCGGGAACGCATCGCCACCCCTGACGGGCAGGTCGAAGTACCGCTCGACGACCAGGAGGTGCGCGAGAAGGTGCGCGAGCTGCGCGACGCCGGGGTCGAGGCGATCGCCGTCTGCCTGCTGCACTCCTACCTCAACTCCGCGCACGAGCAGCGGATCAAGCAGATCGTCGCCGAGGAGTACCCGGAGTGCTACCTGTCGGTCTCCAGCGACGTGGTCCCGCTGTACCGGGAGTACGAGCGCTTCTCCACCACGGCGCTCAACGCCTACGTCGGTCCGAAGGTGTCGCGCTACCTCGCGGACCTGGCCGCAGCGGTCAAGGAACTCGGTTACACGCGCGACATCCTGCTGATGCAGTCCTCCGGCGGCATGCTGCCGGTCGAGCTCGCCGCTGAGCAGCCGGTCAACCTGCTGATGTCCGGACCGGTCGCCGGTCTGCTCGGCGGGATCTGGGCGGCGGAGCTCGCAGGGTTCGACAACGTGGTCACCCTGGACATCGGTGGTACTTCGGCCGACATCGGGGTGGCCCCCGGCGGGCAGCTGCGGATGCGGCACCTGCTGGATACCAAGGTCGGTGACTACCAGGCCATGGTGCCGATGGTCGACATCGACACGATCGGCGCCGGTGGCGGTTCGATCGCCTACGTCGATGAGGGCGGTGTGTTCCGGGTCGGTCCGCAGTCAGCGGGTGCCCGGCCGGGTCCGGCGTGCTACGGGCACGACGGCACCCTGCCCACCTCGACCGACGCGCAGGTCGCGCTGGGCAGGCTGCGCAGCAGGCGGGGTCTGGCGGGCGGTGGCACCCAACTCGACGTCGAGGCGGCCCGAACCGCGATGGCGACCGTTGCCGACCCGCTGGGCATGAGCACCGAGGAAGCCGCTCTGGGCGCGTTGCAGGTGCAGCGCTTCGGCATGACTCAGGCGATCGAGCTGAACTCGGTGCGTCGCGGGTACGACCCGCAGGAGTTCACCCTGGTGGCCGAGGGCGGAGCAGGACCGCTGTTCGCCTGCGAGATCGCCGGTGAACTCGGGATTCCGCGCGTTCTCGTGCCGCCGCACCCGGGCACCATCGCGGCCAACGGACTGCTGGCCACCGACCAGCGCTACGAATTCGCCGCCACCGAGCGGCACGTGCTCGACCGGGTCGACAAAGCGCGGCTGGCCCATAGGTACCGGGAGCTCACCGCCGAGGCCAACGCGCGCCTGGACGCCGACGGGATCCCGCAGGAGGCCCGCGAGCTGCGCAGCCTCGCCGACTGCCGGTACGAGGGACAGGGCTACGAGGTCCGTTTCGAGATCCCGCCCGGCGAGATCACCGACGACTGGCTGGACGAGCTCCGCGAGGCCTTCCACCAGGCGCACGAGACCGAGTTCGGGCACCGCTTCGCCACCGGCGGAGTGGAGATCGTCAACATCCGGGTGGTCGGCGTCGGCGAGGTGGAGCGGCTGCCCGCTCCGCGCGCCAAGGACGTGAGCGGCGGGCTTTCGGCTGCTCTGCTCGACACCCAGGACGTCGTGTTCGATGTGGACGGAAAGCCGACTCCGTGCCCCACCCCGTTCTACGACCGGGGCCGGCTCGGTGCCGGGCAGCAGATCGAAGGCCCGGCGATCATCGAGCAGTACGACACCACCACGGTCGTGCCGATCGGGTTCATCGCGAACGTCGACCAGCACGGCAACCTCGTGGTCGAGTGCCCGGTGCGGGAGGTGAAGGTCGAGGACGCGCTGGCGACACCGATCCGGATGCGGGTCATCGGCGGTGGATTCTCCTCCATCGCCAAGGAAATGGCCTCGGTTCTGTTCCGGATGGCCTACTCGTCGATCATCCGCGAATCCGAGGACCTCGGTGCGGGAATCTTCGACGCCGCGGGCAACGTGCTGGCCGAATCGGATTCGACACCGATGTTCATGGGTGCCATGCCCAAGATCGTGCGCGGGGTGCTGGAACTGCTCGGTGATGACATCCACGAGGGCGACGTCATCCTGCACAACGACCCGTACCTCGGGGCGACGCACTCGCCGGACGTGGCCGTGGTGACGCCGATCTTCCACGAGGGCGATCTGGTCGGTTTCGCCGGTGCTTCCGGCCAGTTGCTCGACATCGGCGGCGCCTACCCGGGACTCGCCGTCGACCTGGTGGACAACAAGGCCGAAGGGCAGATCTTCCGCGCGGTCAAGATCGTTGATCGCGGAGCGCGGCAGACCGCGCTGCTCGATCACATCCTCGCCAACACCCGAACGCCCACGCACAACGCGGGCGATCTGGAGGCCATGATGGCGGCCTGCGACCTGGCGCAGCGGCGGTTCCTGGACCTGGTGACGCGGTACGGGCGGGATTCGGTTCTGGACGCGGGGCGCTCGTGGATCGACTACTCGGAGCGGATGCTGCGCTCGCGCATCGCCGAGGTGCCGGACGGCGAGTACGAGACCGACGTCGGCTACCTCGACGACGACGGCCGCAACCACGGCGAGAAGCTGCCGATCAAGGTGAAGGTGATCGTCTCCGGGGATGAGATCACCTACGACCTCACGGGTTCGAGCCCGCAGGTGCCGACCGCCTACAACTGTCCCTACGAGGGCACCACGGTGTCCGCGTTCGCGTTCATCACCCGGATGATCTTCCTGGACGAAGCCGTCCACCCGGTCTTCGTCCCGCAGAACGAGGGGATGTTGAGGCCGGTCAACGTGATCGCGCCAGAGGGGACGATCTTCAACCCGACCTTCCCGACGGCGTGCTTCGCGCGCTTCTGCCAGGTGCAGCGCGCCGTGGACCTGGCGCTGCGGGCGCTGGCACCGGTGCTTCCCGAGCAGATCACCGCGGGCAACTCGGCGCACCTGCACTTCATGTCGTACTCCGGCTGGAACGAGCAGGACGGTGAGTACTGGGTGTACCTGGAGGTCAACGAGGGGTCCTACGGCGGGCGCCCGGACCGGGACGGGCTCGACTCGGTCGACTGCCTGATCGCCAACACCCGCAACAACCCGATCGAGGAGCTCGAATGGCGGTTCCCGATGCGCACCGACCGCTACGAGCTGCGCGACGAGCCCTGCGCGGCCGGTGAGTTCCGCGGTGGGATCGGTGTGGTGCGGGTCAACCGCTTCCTCACCGACACCGTGGTGACGTGCGAAGGGGAGCGGCACGAATCCGACGTGCCGTGGGGTGTCTTCGGCGGCCAGGACGGTTGCAACGCATCGCTGGTGAAGAACGTCGGCGGTGCGGACGAGCAGTCCTGGCCGTCGAAGGTGACCGCTCGCTCGTTGCGCGCGGGGGACTCCCTGGAGATCAAGGTGCCGAACTCGGGCGCCTACGGCGACCCTTTCCGCAGGGATCCGGAGAAGGTGCTCTCCGACGTCCTGGACGGGTACACCACGGTCGACCTCGCCGAACAGGACTACGGGGTCGTGATCGAACCGGGAAGCATGTCGGTCGACACCGTCCGGACCGGTGAGCTGCGCGCCGCGAGGCCGGGCGGCAGATGAGGTGCAGGTGGTGGCTTCGCACCTGCGCGGAGCCACCACCACGCGCCGCTCGCGGGCGGGAGTCGTGCACCTGCTCCAGTAGGATCGCACCTGGTTTTGCAGATGACGGGCACGGCAGTCGGTGGGGATGATGCTGTGATGCCCGCGAAGAATGGGGACAACGGGATGGCACTGCCCGCTGAAGCCGCGAACGCGGACGCTGCTGGGGAAGGTTCCGGGCGCGGTCCGCTGCACTCGTTGCTGAACGGGGTTCGCGTGCTGGAGGCGTTCTCGGTCGCCGAGCCGCTGCTGGGCGTCAACGAGATCGCCAGGCGCGTGAACCTCCACAAGAGCACCGTTTCTCGCGTTCTGAGCACCCTGGAGCAGGTCGACCTCGTCGAGCGCGACGAGCACAGCGGGCGCTTCTCACTCGGACTCGGCGTGATCGGTCTCGCCGGCCCGCTGCTCGCGCACCTCGACGTGCGCCGGGTGACCTACTCCGCGCTGGAGCAGCTCGTCCAGTGGACCGGGGAGACCGCGGCGCTGGCGGTCTGGAGCGGGCACGAGTCGATCGTCGTGGAGCAGATCCCGAGCCCGAAGCAGGTCAAGCACACGACTCCGCTGGGCACGCGGTTCAACAAGGCGATGAGCGCGTCGGTCCAGGTGTTCCTCGCTGAGCAGGAGGAGTCTGAGCTGCACCGGCTGCTGCGCCAAGGCATGGTCGCCGACTGCGGGAGCGGGGACGACGAGGTCGCGCGCCTGAGGGAGCGGCTCGACGAGGTGCGCGGCCAGGGCTACGCGCTCAACGACGGCGACACCGATCCGGAAGAGCTGTCGGTGGCCGCTCCGGTGCGCGACCACCGGCTGACGGTCGTGGCGGTCGTGCTGCTGTCGGTGCCGCGTTCGCGCACCACGCCCCTTCTCGTGGCCGACTACCAGCGCCGGGTGCGCGAAGCCGCGAACCTCGTGTCCGCCCGGTTGGGCGCCGCCCCGGCGGGCGGCGAGTAGTCACCGGGCGGAGTCGGAAGTGCTTGGCGGGGAGCAGGATTCGGCGACGTCGGGCAGCGCGAGCGAGGTGAAGGTCAGCTTCTCGGTGTAGTTTTGCTCGCCGACCTCCGCGAAGACGCCGATCCGGCCGTTGGGCAGCACGGTCAGCACCGAGTAGCCGGCGGGGCCGGTGTGCAGTCGCTGCTGGTCCGGCCAGGTGCTGCCGTTGTCGCAGCTGAGCCGCAAGGTCAGGTTCTCCCTCGCGGTGGTGCTGGCGGGGTTGCTGAACAGCAGCCAGTCCCGCGCCGGGCCGCTTCCCGCGTCGACCCGGATCTCGTCGGCGTTGACTCCGGGGTCGATGAGCTGCTGGTGGGGGACCGGGGTGCCGAAGCTGCGCCCGCCGTCGCGGGAGCTCGACCTGAGCCGGGTGGTGCCGTCGCTCGCCCTGCTGTTCTGCACGACCGTGCCGTCGGCGAGCTCCACGGGCTTGCTCTCGTCGGTCCCCGCCGCGAGCAGTTCGCCGCGCTGCCACGTGGTTCCGCCGTCGTCGCTGTAGATGTTCCCCGAGTGGACGGCCCCGCCGGCGTCCTTGACCACGATGGGCTGGAGGAGACGGCCGCCGCTGGTCCGCAGCCCGCGTCCGGACGAGGTGAACACCGCCTGCCAGCTCGGGTCCTTCACCTGCGGGTTGAGATCGACGGGCGTGCTCCAGGTGAGCCCGTCGTCATCGCTGTGCAGCACGCGCACGTGCAGCGTGTTCGGGTCGTCGGGGTCGGAGGTGCCGGGCTGGGAGTCCGGGAAGCCGACCTCGCCCGCGCTGTAGGTGCAGAACAGGAAGATCCGGCCGGACGAGGAGTCGTTGAGCAGGCTCGAATCCCCGCACCCCTGCGGACCGGGGTGGTTGATCGCCTCGCGCGGTTCGCTCCAGGTCTCACCGTTGTCGGTGCTCCTGCGCACCAGGACGTCGATGTCGCCGGGGAGATCGGAGGACTGGTCGTTGCGCCGGTCGAAGGCGGCGAGCACGGTGCCCGCGTTCGTGACCGTCAGCGCCGGGATCCGATAGGTGACCGAGGGCGGTGCGCTGACCGCGAGGTCGGTGGATCGCGGTGCGGATTCGGCGTTCTCGGCTGCTCGGGCGGGCGCGTGGGTCATCGCCGGAAGGGCCGCGACAGCGGCGGCGGCTGCGGCGGCGCGCCGGAGCGCGCGCGAGCAGGTGGGGACCACGGTCGGGCTCCTCTGCTGGGCGGCGGGAGGGAACACCGGCCAAGACGCATGACGTCATACCTCTCGCCGGACGCGCCACGTACTCAAGCAGGCCGTGCGAGGGCGGTCAAGGTGCGGCGAGCCCCGCCTCGGGGTTTCCGGGCGCGTCCACCGGGTTCACGCGGGTGAGGGCCTGGAACCCGTCGGCGGGGCTGGAAGCAGGTCGCGGGAGGTCAGGCCTTCCGCGACCGCCGATCAGGCGCCGCGCCAGACGGGCTTGCGCTTCTCGGCGAAGGCCAGGGCGCCTTCCTGCGCGTCGGCGGAGGTGAACACGGGCGAGGCGATCTCGGACTGGCGGGTGAAGGCCTCGCCGTCGGTCCAGTCGACCGCGCCGGAGACGATCTGCTTGGTGGCCCGGACGGCCAGCGGGCCGTTCTCGGCGATCCGGGCGCCGAGCGTGCGGGCCTCGGCGAGAGCCTCACCGGGTTCGGTGAGCGCGTTGACCATGCCGTGCTGGTGGGCGAGCTCGGCGGTGAGCGGGTCACCGGTGAGCGCGATCTGCATCGCCAGCTGGTAGGGCAGCGTCTTGGGCAGGCGCAGGAGTCCGCCGGCGGCGGCGACGAGGCCGCGCTTGACCTCCGGCAGCCCGAACTTGGCGTCGCGGGCCGCGACGATGAGGTCAGCGCTGAGCGCGAGTTCGCACCCTCCGGCGAGCGCCCAGCCCTCGACGGCCGCGATCAGCGGTTTCGACGGGGGCTTCTCGGTGAGGCCGCCGAAGCCCCGGCCGGGGATGCTGGGCGTCTCACCCCGGGTGAAGGCCTTGAGGTCCATGCCCGCCGAGAACGTGCCACCGGCCCCGGTGAGGATGGCGACGGTCAGGTCGGCCCGTGCGTCGAACTCGTCGATGGCGGCGGCGATGCCGTCGGCGACCGCGCGATCGACGGCGTTGCGCGCCTGGGGGCGGTTGATGGTGATCAGAGCTACCCCGTCGGCGAACTCCGTCTGGACGCTGTCGGTCATTGAGGTCTCTCCTTCATCGCAGAGGTACCACCCGAGCATGCGTGGTCGTGGATCAGCAGACAAGCACTGCCCGTCGACTCGTGTCAGGGCGGAAATCACTCGGTCGGGCATTGACAAGCCACTAACGTGCGCGGGCTCCAACGGTTCTCGCGGCCGCGGCGCTGGGATTCTGCCAGCATGCTCAAGAGCGAGATCGAACACGAGGTGGTTCGCCCGTCGCTTGCCTCGGGGATTCGAGGCCTGGAGTGGTGGGCGGCGGGTTTCGGCGCAGCGGTCGGCGCCGTGCTGATGCTCCTGGCGCATCGCGCCCTGGGCGACGACACCTGGATTACGTTGGGCTACGTGCGCAACCTCGCCGAGCACGGTCACTGGGGCCTGCTGGCCGACCGGGTCTCCAACACGCAGACCTCGCCGCTCAACGCGTGGCTGCTGGCCGCGATCTTCTTCGTCGTGGGACGTCCCGCGGTGGTGGTCGGCCTGCTGCTGATGGCCACGTTCGCAATCACCGGCTGGTGGACGGCCAGGATCGCGCGGATCCTCGGCGTCTCGGTGGTGCTGCCGTTCCTCGCGGTGGGCCTGCTGGCGAGTTCCCCGCTGCTGGTCTCCGCGATCGGGATGGAGACCTATCTGGGGATCGCGATGATGGTGGGCGTGGCCCGCTACGCCCTCGGGGGCAATCGGTGGGCCGCGGGAGTGCTGTGGGGCCTGGCGGTGCTGTGCCGGCCCGATTTCGTGGTGCCCGCAGGCGTGCTCGCGGCGCTCTTGCTGCTGCCGGGCGTCCGCACGAGGGTGCTGCGGCCGGCGCAGGCGGCGGGTGTCGGGGCGCTGGTCGCGCTGCCCTGGCACGTCTGGTCGTGGTTCCACCTGGGCGGGTTCGTGCCGGACTCGACCTTCATCAAGGTCACCTCGCCGGGCAGCGTGACCATGGTGGACGCACCGGTGAGGTTCTTCGCCGTCCTGCTGCCGGTTCCGACGATGATCACGGCGGTCCCGGTGGTCGTGGCGCTGGGATGCGGGCTGGTGGCGTGGCGCCGCCGCGGGGAGACGTGGGCGCGAGTCGCGCTGGTGTTCCTGGCCGCCGGGTGGGCGCACTGGGCGGCGCTCGCCGCGATCGGCGCGTTCCCAGAAGCGTGGTACTACGCGCCGCTCGTGGGCTTCTCGTTCGTCAGCATCGCGATCGTGCTGGCGCAGGCGCGGACGACGATCGGTTTCGTCGTCGCGTCCGCCTTCGGCGCGGCCTGCCTGGCGGCCAGCGGACCGACGCCGTGGTCGGTGATGCCGCTGGTGCTCAACCACGCCGAAACCGGCCAGTACCAGCAGGTCGGTGCGGAGGTCCGCGCGCTCACCGGTGGGCAGCAGGTCCTCGCGCCCGGCGAGATCGGAGTGCTCTCCTACTTCTCCGACGGCCTGATCGTGGATCACTTCGGCGACCCGGCGCTCACCAAGGTGCTGCTCGACAAGCGCTACGCCGAAGCCGGAACCCTGGAGAAGGCCGTGCTGGGCTGGAACTGGCGCCACTTCCCGGAAGCGCCGATGCCGCACTTCGACTACGTGCTGGCGTTCAAGAGGATCGCTCCTGACCTCCCGGGCCAGGTCCTGCGCACCTGGCAGGTCGGCACTCCCGCCCGCGGCCAGGACGAGCTCGTGCTCCTCAAGCTGAACTGACGGTGCGATCGGTGGCCCACCCGAACCACCGGCCACGCCCGGGTCTGGGTGGTCCTGAGCCGGACGCTCACGACGATCGGTGATGCTCGGCGAGCTCGTGGGCGAGGTCGTGCAAACGGGCTTTGGCCTCGGGCGGGCCGTGCACGGTGACCGACCTTCCGAACGGCAGGAGCGCTCGCACGTCCTCCAGGTGCCGGAACGTGATCGTGACTCCGTCACCGGCTTGTCGAAGCCGTTGACCGAAGATCCGCTGAGCCCGTTCGATCTGCGCCCGATCGAACGTGGCGCTGACTTCGATGACGTGATCGTGCGCCCACTGCTCGCTGAGCTCGGCCGCGACGCCGGCCAGGGTCTGGTCCGGCCGGGTCTGTCGCTCATGATCGGTCTCCGACCACGCGGCGATGCGCTCGAGGCGAAGCATCCGCGGCGCGCGCTCGTGGTCGGCGACCAGGTACCAGGTACCTGCCTTGGCGAGGAGTCCGTAGGGGTCGACGACGAGGTCGAGTCGCCGTTGCCGACGAGCGCTGTCGTACTCGATGCGGAGCCGGCGACGCCGCCGCACCGGACCGATCAGCGCGGCAGGAGCCGTGCCACCAGGTCGTGGTTGGAACCAAGGCCGACTGTCCACGTGGACGACCTCGGCGAGGGGAAGCAGGCCCTGCGTTGGCGGCCCCTGCACGTTGATGATCTTGGCCCTCGCGCGCGGTCCTCGGAGAGTCGCGTCGAGATCTTCTCGCTGCTTGTCATCCAGCCCGGTCAGCAACAGGTGGTCGCGTTCGTCCGGAGTGAGCCGGGTCAGGTCGAGTCCCGCGCTGGGCAGAAGGGTCACGCCTCCGAGTCGGCCACGTTGCACGGACACCGGGAAGCCGGCGTCCCGGAGCCAGTTGAGGTCTCGGGTGATGGTTCGCAGCGATACCCCGAGCGCTGCGGCGAGGTCGGAGGTGGTCACGGAATCCCGGGTGTCGAGCAGCAGCATCAGGGAGAAGAACCGGTCCGGAGTCACTCCCCGAGGTTCTCAGCAAATGCGACAGGATGTGACGCACATTCCGTTCAGGCTGGTGGATGCGTTGCCCCAGACCTGTGAAAGGCACAACCATGACCGCATCCGTCGTGACCATCGTCTACGTGAACGATGCTCCTGCCGCGGCACGCTTCTACGGCGATCTTCTCGGGAAGAGCCCGGCGTTCGAGACGCCGGGATACATCACATTCGACCTCGGTCCTGGCGCGGACTTGGCGCTGTGGTCGGGGCGGTTCGCGAACCTCTCTCCGGACGTCTCGCGAACCGGTGAGGTCTGCCTCGCCGTCGACGGTGGTTCCGACCAGGTTGAGGCTTTCTTCACGCAGTGGAAGGCCCGGGGCGTCACCATTCTGCAAGAGCCTCACGACGAGGGTTTCGGGCGCACCTTCCTAGCGGCCGACCTCGACGGCAACCGGATCCGCGTCGCACCGCGGGACTGAGTCGGCGCCACTGGCAGGCGCGGCCCTTCTTGTCGAAGTGCCGCGCCTGTCGTGCGTCTCGGTCAAAGCCGAATGGACGTTCCTGCGAACGCGCCCCTGGCTCCACTGTGGAGTCAGGGGCGGTCGGGGTCGTGACCAGCACGTCCGGCTAGATGCTCTCCGGTGTGCGCTCGGTGCTGGGGGTTGCGGTGGGTTCGGCTACCGGCATGGGGACTTCGGGCGGGAGGAATTCCGCGCGCAGGTCCTTCCAGAAGCCGACGGCGACTCCGATGAGGATCAGCAGGAAGGGCGCCGAGCTGACGATCACCATCTGCTGCAGCGATTCCAGGCCGCCGGCGGCCAGCAGGGCGATCGCCGCCGCGCCGGTCACCGCGCCCCACAGGGCGAGGACCCACGAGGGCGGGTGCTCGGTGCCGCGGCTGGTCAGCATGCTCAGCACGAAGGTGTTGGCGTCGGCTCCGGAGACGAAGAACAGCACGACGAGCACGATCGTCACGATCGAGGTGATGGTCGGGAACGGGAGGGACTGGAGGGTGGCGAAGAACGCGGAGTTCTCGTCGCCTGCCGCGGCCACGGCGATCTTGGTGCTGCCGATTAGGTCGCTGTGGATGGCGGTGCCGCCGAAAGCGGTGAACCAGAGGGAGAACACCACGCTGGGCACCAGCAGCACGCCCACGACGAACTCGCGGATGGTGCGGCCGCGGGAGATCCGGGCCAGGAACACTCCCACGAACGCGGCCCAGGACAGCCACCAGGCGAGCATGAAGTACGTCCAGGACTGCATGAAGTCGAGGTCGCCGCTGGCCGGGGTGATGAGGCTGGTGGACACCAGCTCGCTGACGTAGCGGCCGACCGACTGCACGTAGAGGTCCACCAGGTAGATCGTGGGTCCGACGACCAGGGCGAACACGAACAGCAGCGCGCCGAGACCCATGCTGGTCTCGGAGAGGAACCTGATGCCGCGGGCGACGCCGGTCAGCGCCGAGGCGGTGAACAGCAGGGTGATGACGGCGATGATCGCGAACTGCACCGGCGGCGAGTCCGGGACGCCGAACAGGGCCGTGAACCCGCCGTTGATCTGCAGCGCACCCAGCCCCAGCGAGGTCGTGGTGCCGAACAGGGTCGCCAGCACCGCGAACACGTCGATCGCCCCACCGGCGGGACCGTCGGCGCGATCGCCGATCAGCGGCCGGAACAGGGCGCTGACCAGCCCCGGGCGGCCCTTGCGGAACATCGACCAGGACATCGCCAGGCCGACCACCGCGAAGATCCCCCAGGCGTGCAGGCCCCAGTCGAAGAACGAGAACTGCATCGCCGTGACGGCCGCGCCCGGCGTCATGGGCTGGGCCAGGCCGTGCGGCGGTTCGGCGAGGTGGGAGATCGGCTCGGTGACCCCGTAGGAGATCAAGCCGATGCCCATCACGGCGGAGAGGATCATCGCGTACCAGGTCAGCCGCCGGAACGCCGGCCGCTCGTCATCCCGGCCCAGGCGCAACCGCCCGTACCGGCTGCACGCGAGGAACGCCAGGAAGGCCAGGAACCCGAGTGAGACCAGCAGGTAGGCCCAGCCGAATCCGGTCGTGATGCCGTCGAGCGCGGCCGAACCGGCTCGGGACAGCGAGTCGCCCGCGGCCGCTCCCCACACGACGATCGCCAGCGCGAGTCCGAGTGAGACGTGCAGGACTGGGCCGGGCCGCCGTTGTTCGGGCGGCGCGGACGGTGAATCAGACAATCGGTGACTCCGTGAGCTGGCTGGGGAAGAGGTGCGGGGACCTCTGCGGAAGCCGCGCGGCGCGGCCGTGGGGACACGGCTGACGGCTGAGATGGCGCGAAGGGCTCGCTGCGAGGGACGCGTGCGCTGGGGTTGTTGTGCTGTCGGCCTCGGCGACAGCGTTCACACTGGTCAAGGCTGGCCCGAGCGGGTGCCGAGTCTACGCGGGAGCCTCGCGCCCGCGGCACCCGCATCAGGGCGGTCAGCCGCCGGTGGCGACCAGCGCGATGAAGACCAGGCACACGATGATGTTGACCAGCCAGCTGTGGTCGTTCATCCAGTCCCGGACCGCGGGCATCGCGGTGACCGCCCGCTTGTGGAACACCACGTACAGCAGCAGGGGGAGCGCGGCGACCAGGAGGGTGGCGCCGATGAAGGGCAGAGCCGCGCCGAACCCGGCCTTGTGGTGCTCCAGGTTCATCCCCACGGTCAGCATGACCACGATGTCCGACGGCATCGCCAGGACCACCAGCAACCCCGTCTTCAGGCCGGTGGCCGGAGTCGCCGACAGCAGCGTGCCCAGCCACTTCGGCGGTTGCGCCGTTTTGCGGCCCAGGTAGTTCCGCACGGCGAGCAGCGCCAGCAGGCACACCAGGGCGATCTGGATCGCCTTGCCCGCTGTGCCCGAGGAGTGCGAGTCGCCGCCGACGGGCAGCGCGTTGCCCAGCAGAGCCGCCAGCTCGCGAGCGATGCCCACTCCGACGAGGACGGCGATCAGGACTCCCGACAGGAACGCCAGCGACACCCGGACCGGGCGTCCGGTGGTGACGAACACGATGGCGGACATGATCTGCGGACCGGCCATCATCGTGATCGCCAGCGGCAGGACTTGAAGGCTCACTGCTCACTCCCTCGCCCGTCGCGGCTGCGTCGTGGTGGCAGGAGAGGGCGGCGCCCGCCGGCGAGCGCCGCCCTCGTCCCGCTCAGGCGCGCAGCTCTCTGCCGTGGGCGACCAAGGCGTAGATCACCACGACGTCGAGCACGATGACGATCGCCGACCACAGGGGGTAAGCCGGGAAGAAGGCGATGTTGGCGAGCACGCTGAGCACGGCCAGCGCGACGGCCAGCGCCCGGGCCCAGGTCTTGCCGCTCATTACACCGATTCCGGCGGCCGCGAGGACCACCCCCATGATCAGGAAGCTGATGCCGACGCCACCCATGCCGACCTGCACCGCCGTCCCCGAGGGCACGAGGTACACCGATCCGGACTGCGAGAGCGCGATCAGGCCGTTGATGAACTGGACGATGCCGCCCGCCACCATGACCAGGGCTCCGAAGTAGATCCATCCGACCCATCCCGTGCGCGCGGGGTGAGCTCCGTGCGTAGCCATAGCGAACTCCTCAACCGTGGGTCACTGCTGCCGGGGCGACGGACCTCGACGACCTGCCACCCGCTCCACACTGTTCGCGGTCGC
This sequence comes from Saccharopolyspora tripterygii, assembly GCF_054778355.1. Classification (NCBI taxonomy): domain Bacteria; kingdom Bacillati; phylum Actinomycetota; class Actinomycetes; order Pseudonocardiales; family Pseudonocardiaceae; genus Saccharopolyspora; species Saccharopolyspora tripterygii. Next base: position 159,499 of record NZ_BAAGZP010000015.1, read on the forward strand.
ACCGGGCTCACCAGAGCCGAAAGCCCTTCCCCGCCGCCGGGTGGCGGTGATGCGGTGGGGGTGGGAACGGGACGGGTGTTCGTGCGCGCCGCCGGCGATCCGAGTCGGTACGGTGCAGCACGAGATCCACGCGGCCCCGCGTCGCGCCCAACGGCCACCGTCGGCCCTGTTGTGCGGAGGAACCACTGAGATGACCGATTTCGCCGCCCGCCCGGTCTCCGACGCTGGAACGCCGCACCGAACCGATGCGCGCGACCAGGCGTCGGCGCTGCTGCGGGCGCTCGCGGAGGCCGGAGTCGAGGCGGAGCACTCGGCGCGGCGGCGTGCCGAGTACTCCTACGACGCGTCGAACTACCGTGTCGAGCCGCTGGCGGTCGTGTTCCCGCGCGACGCCGACGACGTGGCCGCGGCGGCGGCTGCGTGCCGGGAGAGCGAGACGCCGCTGATCTCCCGCGGTGGCGGGACGTCGATGGCGGGCAACGCCGTGGGGCCCGGTCTGGTCCTGGACTTCTCGCGGTACATGGACAGGGTGCGAGCCATCGACGAGGAGGCCGGGACGGTCGACGTCGAGCCGGGCGTCGTGCTGGCCACCCTGTCGCGCGAGGTCGAGCGCGCCACGGGCGGCAGGCGGACCTTCGCGCCGGACCCGTCGTCGAAGAGCCGGGCGACGGTCGGTGGTGCGATCGGCAACGACGCGTGCGGCAACCACTCCGTGCGCTACGGGCGGACCTCCGACCACGTCGCGGAGATCGACCTGATCACCTCGGGCGGAGCGCGTCTGACGGCGACCGAAACGGGCCTGCGGGCCACCGATCCGGCCGATGGGTCCTCCGCCGCCCGCGCCGAGGAGCTCACCGCCTCGCTGGAGGGGCTGGCGCGCGAGCACCTGAGCGCCTTCCGGCTCGAACTCGGCCGCATCCCGCGGCAGGTCTCGGGTTATCACCTGGAGAACCTGCTGCCGGAGAAGTTCAACGTCGCCCGCGCGGTCGTCGGCTCCGAGGGGACGTGGGCGGTGATCGTCGGTGCGCGCATGAAGCTCGTCCCCAAGCCCGCCAGCGCGCTGCTGGTGTGCCTCGGCTACCGGGACGTGGTGGACGCGGCCCGGGACGTGCCGGCGATCCTGGATTTCTCGCCGGCGGCGGTCGAAGGCACCGACGAGGCGATCGTGTCCACGATGCGTCACCGCCGGGGGCCGGACTCGGTGCTCGGGCTGCCGGATGGGCAGGCGTGGCTGTTCGTGGACCTCGACGGCGACGACCCGGATTCGGTCAGCGCTCAGGCCGACCGGCTGCTGGAGCGGCTCGGCGACAACGGCCGCCTCGTGCAGGGGCGCAAGGCCGCCGACCCCGCGGAGCGCGCGTCGCTGTGGCGCGTGCGCGAGGACGGCGCGGGGCTCTCCTCCCGGCTGGCGTCCGGAGGCGAGTCCTGGCCCGGGTGGGAGGACGCGGCCGTCGCGCCGGAAGACCTCGCCGACTACCTGGACGATCTGCGCGAGCTGCTGGACTCCCACGGGCTGACCGGGGTGATGTACGGGCACTTCGGGGCAGGCTGCATGCACATCCGCATCACCTACGACCTGCGCACCGAGGAAGGGCGCGCGGTGTTCCGGGAGTTCACCCGGCAGGCCGCGGAACTCGTGGTGCGGCACGGTGGTTCGCTGTCCGGTGAGCACGGCGACGGCCGCGCCAGGTCGGAGATGCTGTCCATCATGTACTCGCCGGAGGTGCTGGACTCCTTCGCCGAGTGCCGCCGGTTGTGGGATCCCGCAGGCATTTTGAACCCGGGGTCGGTGACGGACCCGGACCCGATCGACGCGCATCTCGCGCTCGCGGGCGTGCCGGATCGGGAGTGGCGCACGAGTTTCGACCTCAGCCCCGCGTCGTCGGAGCGCGACCCGTGGGTGCACGCGGTGCAGGGGTGCATCGGCGTGGGCCGGTGCCGCGCCGACAGCGGTGGCGTGATGTGCCCGAGCTACCGGGCCACGCGCGATGAGAAGGACTCGACGCGGGGACGTGCCCGGGTGCTGCAGGACGTCGTCCGGGGCGCGCGCACGGTCGAGGAGGGCTGGCGGTCCGACGAGGTCCGGGAAGCGCTGGACCTGTGCCTGTCGTGCAAGGCGTGCGCGACGGACTGCCCGACCGGCGTGGACATGGCCACCTACAAGTCGGAGTTCTTCGACCACTACTACCGCGGCAGGATCCGGCCTCGGTCGCACTACTCGCTCGGCTGGCTGCCGCGCGTGCTGAAGCTGACCGGGCGTCTCTCGGGAGTGGTCAACGCCGTGCTGGCGACCAAGGTGGGCAAGGTCGCCGCAGCCGCGGGCGGGCTCACGACCAAGCGCGCGCTGCCGCGCTTCGCCGGGGCGGGGGAGTGGCGCCGCGAGGTCGCCGCCCAGGACCGGGCGGACGGCTCGGTGGTGCTGTTCGTGGACACCTTCACGCGCGGCTTCCGTCCCGAGGTCGCCGGTGCGGCCTCCCGCGTCCTCGGCGACGCGGGCGACACGGTCTCCTGCACCGCCGACGCCTGCTGCGGGCTGACCTGGATCTCCACCGGTCAGCTCGGCACCGCCAAGCGCCTGCTGGCGAAGGCGGCCGAGACCCTGGACGACGGGACGGACCGGCCGATCGTGGTGGTCGAGCCGAGCTGCGCCGCCGCGCTGCGCAAGGACCTGCCCGAGCTCGTGCACACCGAGCAGGCCAAGCGCGTCGCCTCCCGGGTGCGCAGCTTCGCAGCGCACGTCGCCGACCGCGTCACGGCGGGCTGGAAGCCGTCACCGGCCGAGCCCCCGCCGGACCGCGCGGTGCTGCAGACGCACTGCCACGAGCACTCGGTGTTCGGTGCTTCCGCGCAGCGAAAAGCATTGGCAGCAGCGGGAGTGCGCGACGTCGTGGACGCCACCGGGTGCTGCGGCGTCGCGGGCAACTTCGGTTTCGAAGCCGACCACTACGACGTGAGCATGCAGGTGGCCGAGAACGCGCTGGCCCCGGCCCTGCGCTCCACCGGCCAGGAGGAAGCCGTGCTCACCGACGGCTTCTCCTGCGCCAGGCAGGTCGACCAGCTCGCCCCCTCCAGGCCCGGCCTGCACCTCGCCCAACTCCTCGACCCCGGAGCCGGCGCGCGGAAACGCGATTCGCAAGGCTGAAAACCGGCCTCAGGACGTGGCTTCCGGGGCTCGACGCGCTGGCCCGGCGAGCGCTGAGGTGATCCGGCGTCAGGACGCGGGTGGTTGCGGGTAGTGGGCCGCGGTCGTCCCGCCCAGGGGAGTGGGGTCGAGACCGAGCTTGCGGTGATCCCAGGATCGGGTGCGCTGCACGTCCAGGCGGACGGCCACGCGCTTGTGGAGCATGTACTCCACGAACGGTTTCACCTCGTCGGTGTAGGGACCGTGGTAGCGCTCCCAGATGTTGACGCCGACGGCCCACAGCGCGTCCGCGTCCTCGACGATCTCCGCGCGCCCTTCCAGCGAAACGCCGCGCAACGTCTCGTAGGTGAGTCCGTCCTCGATCAGCACGGTGACCCGCGGATCGCGGCGGATGTTGACCGCCTTCTGCGCCTTGGCCTTCGTCTCGAACCAGACGACGCCGTCGATGAGCGCGAACCACATCGCGACGGCGTGCGGGTGCCCGGTGCCGCTCAGCGACGCCAGGGTCGCGGTGCGGCGGGTGGCCAGGAACGCCGAGATCTCCTCGGACGTCATCTCGACCTGGGCGCGTTGCTTCGCCATCGACCTTCCTCCTCGTGCTGGAGCGACTTCTGGAGAGCTCGTTCGGGTGGACCCGCGAGGACGGAGGCGACGACGTCGATGAGCTCCTCGACGATCTCGTCCACGCTCCACCCGTCGGGTCCCTGCATCTGGCGGACGTGCTCGACGTCGCCGAGCACGGTCAGCGTGATGTTCATGGCCTGGGACAGGCGGAAGTGCAGGGTTCTGCCCCCGATTCCCGGGCCGAGGCGTTCCAGCAGGCCGAGGAATTCGGGATTGCGCTGGAAGAACGCCTGCGACAGCGAGTCGAACTCGTCGCCGCCGGTGGCCAGGAGCCGCCCGACCAGGCGGATCCAGTGCTCGCCGCCGGATTCGAGCACTTCGACGAACGGCCACACGAAGGCCCGAGCCAGTCCGCGCGGGCCGACCTCGGTTCCGGGAGGATCGGTCAGCACGGCGTTGCGCACCTCGCTGACCTGATCCAGGCGACTGCGCAGGACCGCTTCGACGAGTCCTGCCTTGGAACCGAAGTGGTAGTGGATGGCCGCGACGTTGGTCCCGGCCTCCTGCATCACCGCCCGCAGCGACACCGCTTCGACACCGCGCTCGGCGAAGAGCCGCTCGGCCGCGCGGACCAGCCGCTGCTCCGTCGTCCCCGGAGCGGGGGCGCGGCGGGCATCGGTGACCATGCCCGGAGACTATCGGGTGTTTCAATCACGTGATAGGCCTGCGCGGAGGCGATCTGGTCAGACTGCGGCGATGTCGACGGACTTCGCCTGGAAGTTCCCGGCGATGAGCCGGCGCATGACGCGCTTGCCGACGGGATTGCGGGTGAGCGCGCCGGTGACCCGCCGCGTGAGGACGTCCCGGGTGGACTGCGGGACGAACATCGAAAGCCCCTGCGTGCGACCGAGTTGCTGCTGGGTCGTGATGAAGGGGCGCAGGCGCTGCTCCCATTCGCGCAGCGCGCGGGGGAGGGTGCCGGGGTTTCGCTGGAGGCTGGTCCCGAGCAGGTCGCCGCCCGCGAGCCCTGCGGAGGCGCCCATCCCGGAGTACAGGGTCATGCACCAGGCCGAATCACCGACCAGCACGACCCGATCGGTGTGCCACCGGGGCATCTCCACCTGGTGGACCGAGTCGAAGAGGTGGTGGTCGGCCGCCTCGAACTGGGTGAGCAGGTTCTCCAGCACCGGACCGGTGGGTCCGGGACCGAAGGCCTGGCGGAGCGCGTGCGCGGGAGGCTGCCGGAACTGCGCGTCCTCGTCCTCGGTGCGGTAGTTGAACAGCACGCCGGGCATGTGGTCGGAGAACGGGAAGACCCAGGCGGAGCGACCGGGTTCGGCCAGGACGAGCCCGTCGTTCGGCCGAAAACCGGGCACCGGCTCGGACAGGAGCGAGGCGCCGATGATGTGGTGGAGCGGGCGCAGGTGCTGCGAGTCCGCGCCGAAGACGAGGCGGCGCACGGTGGAGCGCAGCCCGTCGGCGCCGACCAGGAGGTCGAACCGCTCCTCCCGCACGCCGTCGTGGGAGCTCAGCGCGACGTCGACCCCGTCCTCGTGCTCGGTGACGGCGGTGGGAGTCGTGCCGTAGCGGATCTCGACGTGCGGGGCGACGACGTCGTGGAGCGCCGACTCGATGTCGCCGCGCAGCATGAGCCGGGGCTTGCCGGGCAGATCGCCGTAGGACATCCCCGGTTTTCCGCGACCCGACCGGTCGACGTGGTAGGTCAGGCTGGCCGCGTCGCTGCGGTTGCCGATCGCGTCGAGCACGCCCAGGCGCTCGGCGGTCGCGCGCCCGGTCTCGAACATGCCGACGAAGTAGCCGGGAGCGCGCCGGCTCTCCGCGCGTTCGGCGAGCACGGGTTCCCACCCGATCTCCCGCAAGCGCATCGCGGTGGTCAGCCCGCTGATGCCCATCCCGACGACCAGCGCTCGTGGTGCGTTCATCTCGCCCTCTCCAATCGGAGAACACATCTCCGGTTCCGCCGCCGAAGGTAGCACAACCGGAGATGGGTTCTCCGAATCGCTGCTACGCTGGGCTCATGAACGACACCTCGGCACGTCCGCTGCGCGCCGACGCGGAACGCAACCTCCGGCGGATCCTCGCCGCTGCCCAGGAGGTCTTCGCCGAGCGCGGTGTGGACGTGACGCTCGACGAGATCGCCCAGCACGCCGGAGTCGGTGTCGGCACCGTCTACCGCCGCTTCGCCAATCGCGAGGAGCTGGTCGAGGCGATCTTCGAGGACACCATCGGGCGCATGGTCGAGAAGGCCGAACGCGCCCTCGAGCACGACGACCCGTGGCAGGGCCTGGAGCTGTTCTTCCGCAACGCGGCCCACGACCTCGCCTCCGACCGCGGGCTGCGCGACGTCTTCCTGCAGGGCAGTCACGGCCGGACCAGGTCGGCCGCAGCTCGCGAGCGCCTCACGCCGGTCGTCGAGGCCGTGTTCACCCGCGCGCAGCGGGCTGGTGTGCTCCGCGCCGACGTCGAGGTGACCGACTTCCCGTTCATCCAGGTCATGCTCGGTGCGGTCGTCCAGCAGAGCCGGTCGGTGCGCCCCGACCTGTGGCAGCGCTACCTCGCACTCGTCCTGGACGGACTGCGCCGCGACCGGGCGGCCCCGACGGTCCTGCCGATTCCCGCGCTGGGCAAGGACGAGTTCGACAGGACCATGAGCCGACCGGCCGCCGGCGACATCACTTGATCAGCGGATCGCGGGGGAGTCCCAGGATTCGCTCGCCGATCTGGTTGCGCTTGATCTCGCTGGTGCCGCCCGCGATGGACAGGCCTCGGTGCAGCAGCGCCAGGGCCCCGCTGAACGCGCCCGGACCGTCGAGGTAGAGGGCATCCGCACCGCCCAGCGCGTTCATGATGGCCGCGGCGTCGTGCCCCAGCTCGGAGAGCACGAGCTTGGTGATCGCCCCTTCCGGTCCGGGTTCTGAGCCCGCGACGGCGCGGTGCGCCGAGCGCACGTTGAGCATCTCCATGGCGTGGTGCTCGGCGGCGTACCGGCCGATCCTGGCCGCTCCGCCGGTGAGCCGGTCCGGGTGGGCGTCGAGGTGCGGCACCATCGCGGCGGCGGGGGTGGACATCGTGCCCTGACCGCCGCCGATGCTGACGCTCTCGTTGCCGAGCGTGGCGCGCGCGACGGTCCAGCCGCCGTTGATCGGCCCGACCACGTCGTCATCGGGGACGAAGACGTCCTCGAAGAAGACCTCGTTGAACTCCGACGCCCCCGAGGGCATCTTGATCGGGCGGACCTCGACGCCCTGGGCCTGCATGTCGATGACCATCATCGTGATGCCTTGGTGCTTGGGCACTTCCGGGTCGGTCCGCACGGTCGCGAAACCCATCCCGGCCTTGTGCGCACCGCTGGTCCACACCTTCTGGCCGTTGACTACCCAGCCGCCGTCGACGCGGGTGGCGCGCGTCCGCACGCCCGCGGCGTCCGATCCTGCGGCGGGTTCGCTGAACAGCTGGCACCAGATCACGTCCTGGCGCAGCGCCGGGTCGACCCAGCGCGACACCTGCTGCTCGGTCCCGTGCTGGATGAGGGTCAGGATGACCCAGCCGGTGATCCCGTACGACGGGCGCTTCACCTCGGCCGCGGCGAACTCCTGCTCCACGACGAGCTGCTCGATGGCTCCGGCCGCCCGGCCGTAGGGCTTCGGCCAGTGCGGCATCACGTAGCCGGTCTCGATCAACCGCGCCTTCTGCTGCTCTTCGGGCAGCGCGGCGACTTCTTCGGCGATGGCGCGCACGTCCCGCCGCACGTCCTCGGCTTCGGGCGGCAGCTCGACGGTCCGCGCCCTGGCGACCCCGTCGCGGGTCAGGGCGGTGAGCTCCTCGGCCGCGTCGTCGGCCGACAGCAGCGTCAGCAGCGTCGTCGCCCGGCGCACGTAGAGGTGCGCGTCGTGCTCCCAGGTGATGGCGATGCCGCCGTGCACCTGGGTGTTGAGGTTGGCGCACAGGTCGGCGGCCGGGCCGGCGAGAGCAGCAGCCGCAGCCGCGGCGAAGGCGAGCTGATCACCACCCGTGGGGACGGCTCGGGCGGCGTCCCAGACGGCGCTGGTCGCGAGCTCGGTGGCCACGGCCATGTTGGCGCAGTGGTGCTTGACCGCCTGGTAGGTCCCGATCACGCGGCCGAACTGCTCGCGCTCCTTGGCGTACGCAGCGGCCTGCTCGGTGCACTCGCGGGCGACGCCGACCGCCTCCGCGGACAGGATCACGCGTGCCAGATCGATCAGCGCCCGACTGCCACCGGTGAGCACCGTTGCCGGTGCGTCCTCCAGGGTGACCCGGGCCGAGCGGCGGGAAGGATCGAGGTTCGCCGGGACCTCGACGGTGCTGCCCTGACCGACCTCGACGATCACCGCGTCATCACCGGCAGGCAGCACCAGCAGCTGCGCCAGCCCGCCGCCGACCACGGCCGGAGCCGAGCCCGACACGCTGCCGCCCGAGACCTCCAGCTCGGCGTCGAGGGCGATGCCCGCGGGCACCGAACCGTCGGCCAGACCCGGGAGGAGCCGCTTCCTGGTCGCGTCATCGGCGGCGGCGTCGATGACCGCCGATGCGATCACGGTCGGCGTGAACGGTCCCGGCGCCACCGCCCGTCCCAGCTCTTCCGCGACCACCACCGCTTCGGCGAGGCCGAACCCGGCGCCTCCGGATTCCTCGGGGAGGTGGAGGCCCAGCCAGCCCAGATCGGCTGCCTCGCGCCAGAAAGCCGGGAGGGATTCGGCGTCGGAGTCCAGCAGGGCCCGGCTGGCGGCGCGGGCTTCGCGCTGCGCGAGGAGATCGGACACCGTCTGGCCGAGGATCCGGTGATCTTCGTTGATCGCGATCGACATGACCAAAGCGTAAGTTCCCAGAGCTGTTCAGCCCAGCGGGAAGTAGACCCGATCCCGCGCGAGCCGGGACCGTTCGCCGATCCGGCCGGGGCGCGGAGGCGGATCCTCGCAGCCGAGCCGGGGTTCGCGCCGCCTGACCACGCCGCTACGCGGAGGCGAGCGGTGATCCAGGTCTCAGTCGTCTCGAACCGCCACGGCCGGTTGATCATCGGCGGGAGGCTGGGAGCAACGGGTGTGAGACGTGCGTTCGCCGTGCCGGTCCGGAATGCGGAGTCGCGCGACTTCGCGGAAGTGAGCGCCTGCGAAGGTCGATCCACGCCGTTGGGCTCCTCGTGCCACTGCACCGACGTTCGTCAGGAGAATCGCATGGACTTCGGCGTGTTCATCCCGATCGGCAACAACGGATGGTTGATCTCGGAGAACTCACCCCAGTACAAACCCTCGTTCGAGCTGAACAAGCGCGTCGTGCTGGAGGCGGAGCGGCAGGGCTTCGCCTTCGCGCTCTCGATGATCAAGCTCCGCGGATTCGGCGGCAAGACCGAGTTCTGGGACCACAACCTGGAATCGTTCACGCTGATGGCGGGACTGGCCGCGATCACCGAGCGCATCAAGCTCTACGCGTCCACCGCGGTGCTGACGCTGCCGCCCGCGCTCGTGGCCAGGATGGCCACCACCATCGACTCGATCGCCCCCGGCCGCTTCGGCATCAACATCGTGTCCGGGTGGGCCAAGGCCGAGTACGAGCAGATGGGGCTGTGGCCGGGCGACGACTACTTCGGCCACCGCTACGACTACGCCACCGAGTACGTCCGCGTGATGCGCGATCTGTGGGAGCACGGCACCTCGACGCTCGACGGGCGGTTCTTCCAGATGGACGACTGCCGCCTCGAACCCCGTCCGTCAGGCACCATCGACATCGTCTGCGCCGGGCAGTCGGAGCGCGGGATGCGGTTCTGCGCCGAGATGGGCGATTACAACTTCATTCTCAACCCGGGTGTGAACACCCCTGGCACCTACGAGGAACCGGTCCGGCGGCTGGCGGAGCAGTCGGCGCGCACCGGGCGCGACGTCGGTTCGCTGCCGTTGTTCATGCTCATCATGGATGAGACCGACGAGGCCGCGCGGGCGAAGTGGGAGTCCTACCACGCGGGAGCGGACGTCGCGGCGCTCGACTACATGTCGGACCAGGGCGCCCAGGACACCACCGCCGACCCGACCGGCACCGCCCGCACCATCAACCTGCCCGAGGGTGCGATCAACCTGAACATGGCCACGCTCGTGGGCTCCTACGAGACCGTCGCCCGCCACCTCGACGCGGTCGCGAAGCTGCCCGGCGTGAAGGGCATGATGTTCACCTTCGATGACTTCGAGCGGGGAGTCCACGACTTCGGCACGAAGGTCAAGCCGCTCATGGGATGAACGGGCTTGCGGCGGGCTTGGTTTCGCCGAAACCGCCCGCCGGCCGTTCCGTTCGTTCGGTAGGAGCGGTGGTGTGGTGGGGTGTCGTGGGGTGGGGGAAGTTTTCATGAAAACTTCCCCCACCCCACGACACCCCACCACGAATGGAACGATCAGAGCCGCTCGATGAGGGTTGCGTTGGCCATGCCGCCGCCCTCGCACATGGTCTGCAGCCCGTAGCGGCCCCCGGTGGTGCTCAGGTGGTTGACCAGCGTGGTGAGCAGTCGCGTGCCGGAGGCACCGAGCGGGTGCCCCAGCGCGATCGCGCCGCCGCGCGGGTTGAGCCGGGCCGGATCCGCGTCGAACTCGCGCTGCCACAACAGCGGCACCGGCGCGAACGCCTCGTTGACCTCGTAGGCGTCGATGTCGCCGATGGACACGCCCGAGCGCTCCAGGAGCTTGCGGGTGGCCGGGATGACCCCGGTGAGCATGAGCAGCGGATCGCTGCCGGTGACGGCGAAGCTGTGGAACCGGGCCTTGGGCTGCAGCCCGAGCGCCCGGGCTTTGGCCTCGCTCATGATGAGCACGGCCGAGGCGCCGTCGGTCAGCGGCGAGGAGTTGCCCGGCGTGATCCGCCAGTCGATCTCCGGGAACCGCTCGGCCAGCGCCTCGTCGGTGAACGACGCGCGCAGTCCCGCGAGCCCTTCGGCGGTGGTGGACACCCGCACGGTCTCGTCGGCGGTGGCCGTGCGCGCGGTGCCGTCCCCGCCGGTGATCTCGATCGGCAGGATCTCGTCGTCGAAGGCGCCTCCCGCGGCGCTGAGCGCGGCGCGGGCGTGGGAGCGGGCGGAGAACTCGTCGAGCTCGTCGCGGCCGAACTTCCACCTCGCGGCGATCAGCTCCGCCGACACGCCCTGGTTGATCAGCCCTTCGGGATAGCGCGCTGCCACCGACGGTCCGCCGGGGCTGGTGCCCATGGGTGCGGTGCCCATCGGCACCCGGCTCATCGATTCCACGCCGCAGGCGATCACCACGTCGTAGGTGCCCGCGAGGACGCCCTGCGCGGCGAAGTGCGCGGCCTGCTGGCTCGAACCGCACTGCCGGTCGATGGTCGTGGCGGGTACCGACTCCGGGAAACCGGCTCCCAGCACCGCGTTCCGGGTGATGTTGAGCGCCTGCTCCCCGGCTTGGGCGACGCATCCGCCGATGACGTCGTCCACCTCGCCCGGGTCGATGCCGGTCCGCTCGACGAGTCCGCGCAGCGTGCGCGTGAGCAGCTCGGCGGGATGGATCCCGGACAGCTGCCCTCCTGGTTTTCCCTTGCCCGACGGGGTTCTGATCGCGTCGACGATGACGGCGTCCATGGCTCCTCCTTCGACGGCCTACTGAACGATCGCTAAGCGCGTGCCGGGTGTCAATACGGCGACGAGTGACATGAACGCACTTGGTTACTTATCGCTCGCTCAGTATGCTGCGATCCGGTCGACATGTGAGGAGGCGGAAGTGGACATCAAGGGTGCTGTCGCGCTCGTGACCGGTGGCGCGTCCGGGCTGGGCCTGGCGACGGTGAAGGAGCTCCACGGGCAGGGCGCGAAGGTCGTCATCGTGGACCTGCCGTCGTCGCAGGGCGAGGCCGTGGCGAAGGAGCTCGGGGACGGCGTCGTGTTCGCCGGCGCCGACGTCACCGACGAGGAGCAGGTCACCGCAGCTCTCGACGCCGCGGAAGCGCTGGGGCAGCTCCGGATCGCGGTGAACTGCGCCGGGATCGGCAACGCCGCCAAGACGGTCGGCAAGCAGGGCGCGTTCCCGCTCGCCGATTTCACCAAGGTCATCAACATCAACCTCATCGGCACCTTCAACGTGCTGCGGCTGGCGGCCGAGCGGATCTCGAAGACCGAACCGGTCGGCGAGGAGCGCGGCGTCATCGTCAACACCGCGTCGGTCGCCGCGTTCGACGGTCAGGTCGGGCAGGCCGCGTACTCGGCGTCCAAGGGCGGCATCGTCGGCATGACGCTGCCGATCGCGCGCGACCTGGCGAACCTGAAGATCCGGGTCTCGACCATCGCGCCGGGCCTGTTCCACACCCCGCTGTTCTCCACGCTGCCCGAGGAGGCGATCGACTCGCTGGGCGCGCAGGTCCCGCACCCGTCGCGTCTCGGCGACCCGACCGAGTACGGATCGCTGGTGCGGCACATCGTCGAGAACCCGATGCTCAACGGCGAGACCATCAGGCTGGACGGCGCCATTCGCATGGCGCCGCGCTGAGGCGTTCACCGAACCGGCCGGCGCGCGGCGCCGGCCGGTATGGTCGCCGCAGGCGGGAGAGGGAGAGACGTGATGGCTCAGGCGGGTGCAGCGGAGCCGGACACCGAGTCCGGGTGGCGGGAGTTCGGGCCGCTCGGGCTGACGCCCATCCTCGACGCGGCCTTGGACGAGTTCCGCGAGAGCGGGTTCCACGGCGCGACCGTGCGGCAGATCGCGCGCCGCGTCGGCATGACCGTCCCCGCGCTGTACTACCACCACGAGAACAAGGAGGGGCTGCTCGTCGCCCTCCTGGAGCTGGGCACCGGCGAGGTCGCGTGGCGCGTGCGCGCTGCGGCTCGCGAGGCCCGGGGCAATCCGCGCGAGCAGTTCGTGAGCGTGATCGAGGCCGTCGTGCTGCACATGGCCTACCGGTTCCGGCTGGCCGTGATCGACAGCGAGATGCGCTACCTGTCACCGAGCACCCGCCGCCGCTACGGCGCGCGCCGCAAGACCGTTGAGAACGTGCTGACCGAGGTGATCGAAACCGGTAGCGCCGACGGGACTTTCCGCATCGCCGATGCGGCGGAGACCTCGCGCGCGCTGCTCGGGATGTGCCAGTCCGTCGCTCGTTGGTACCACCCGGACGGCCCGCTGAGCCCCGAAGACCTCGCGGCCCGCTACGTCGACATCTCCTTGATGACCGTCGGAGCCCACCCGCGACTGGGCGGTTGACCACGCCGGTTGCGCCGGGCGTCCAGGCTCGACGGAATCGAATCCTACTGCGGCGCTGGGTTTCTTGAGTCGGTGGCGCGTGGGTGGCGCGTCTCGAACGACATGACCGCCGCCTGCAGCGCCAGATCGACGTGCGCGATCACTTCCCGACCGGATCGACCACCTCGCCGAGCGGCCTCCCGCCACCGAGGGGCACCCATCGAGTCATTTCACTAATTAGCTAGTGTTTTGTGCTAGGGTTCCGGCCGAGTCGCGGACGAGAGGGTGGCAGATGGTCTGGGTGGCGTGGCGGCAGCAGCGGGTCGCACTGCTGGTACTGGCATCCCTGCTGGTGGTGGGGGCGGTCGCGATGGTGCTCCTGCGCCTCGATGCCGAAGCGGCGATCGCCGAGCGCGGAATCGCGCATTGCCTCGTCGAGAACTGGTTCCTCGAGCCCGGGTGCAGGCTGCCGGTGCAGGAGTTCCAGGACGTGCACTACGACCGGATCAAATACGCCGAGCTGATCCTGATCGCGATTCCGCTGGTGCTCGGCGTCTTCTGCGCCGCGCCGCTGCTGGCACGCGAGCTGGAGAGCGGCACGCACGTGCTCGCGCTGAGCCAGTCGGTCGGCCGGATGCGGTGGCTGGCCGTCAAGCTCGCGGTCGCGCTGGTCCCCGCCGTCGTGGTGCTCGCCGTGCACAGCGCGCTGCTCCAGCAGTGGCTCGCCACCGTCGGCCCGCTCGGGCCCGCCAAGGAAGGTCTCTACACCGCGCTGAACTTCGACAACGACGGAGTCCTCCCCGTCGTTCACGCCGTGTTCGCGTACCTGCTGGGCGTGTGGGCGGGAGTCGTCACCCGGCGCACCGTGCCGGCGATGCTGATCGCCGGAGCGGGCTACGTCGTGCTGCGCTTCGCCGGTGTGGTGCTGATGCGTCGGCAGCTCGCGTTCGCGCTGGGCGGCGACGAGGGGCGTTCGTACGCGACGTTGCTGGCGCCGGAGCACTTCTGGTCCATGCAGTCGGTCGAGGCGGCCGTGTTCCTCGCGATCGGCGGAGCGCTCCTGCTCGGCGCGGTCCGACGGCTGCGCGGCAACGCGCTGGTGCTGTAGGGGAGGGTCGTGACGTGATCGAGTTCCGGATCGACCGCCGCTCAGGCGTCGCCACCTACGTGCAGATCGTCCAGCAGACCAAGCAGGCGATGCGGCTGGGACTGCTGTCGGAGGGCGACCGCCTGCCGACCGCGCGGGAGGTCGTCGAAGCCACCGCGATCAACCCCAACACCGTGCTCAAGGCGTACCGCGAGCTGGAGCGGGAAGGACTCGTGGAGGGCAAGCGCGGGCAGGGCACCTTCGTGCGCAAGTCGTTGGCCCACAGCCAGACCGCCAGCGATTCGCCGCTGAGGCTGGAGCTCTCGGCGTGGATGGACCGCGCGATCGAGGGCGGCCTCGGGGCGGACGACGTCGACGCCCTGTTCCACGACGCCCGCAACGAGAAGTTTCCGCACACCGCCGAATCGCCGGGGCAGGGATGATGACGACGCAGATCCAGACCAGCGCGCTGACCGTGAACGGGCTGACCAAGACCTACCGGACCGGCCGGGCGCTCGACGACGCGTCCTTCTCGCTCCCGCAGGGCGCCATCGCAGCGCTCGTCGGAGCCAACGGTTCGGGCAAGTCCACCCTGCTGTCGCTGCTCGCCGGGCTGCTCGAACCGGACGCCGGGACGGTGTCGGTCTTCGGCGAGGACCTCGGCGAGGGCGCCCACCCGAGGGTCGCGTTCCTGGCGCAGCGCCGCCCGCTCTACGCCGACATGACCGTGCGGGACAACCTGCGCATCGTCGCGGCGCTCAACGACCGCTGGAACGACGACCGGGCGCGCGAGGTCCTCGACCGGGGGCGGATCCGGCTCGAGGCCAAGGTGCGGACCCTCTCCGAGGGGCAGCGGGCGATGGTCGGCGCGGCGCTGGCGCTCTCGCGCGAACCCGACCTGCTGCTGCTCGACGAGCCCTTGGCGGGCCTCGACCCGCTCGCCCGCGAGGACCTGCTGCGGATCCTGATGGCCGACGTCGCCGATCGCGGCACGACGCTGCTGATGTCCGCGCACGTGCTCAGCGACCTCGAAGCCATCTGCGATCACCTGGTCCTCCTGGAGGACGGCTGCGTCCGGCTGGCCGGGGAGATCGACTACCTGCTGTCCGGCCACCGGGTTCTGGTCGGTCCGCACGACGTGAGCGGCGCGGTGCCCGCGGAGGCGGTCATCGACGAGCGTCGGACCGACCGCCAGGCGACGGTGCTGGTCAGGGGAGAGGTCGGCGCTGCGGGAGGGGACGTCGAGCGGCCGAGCCTGGAGGCCTTGGTGATCGGCTACCTGCGCGCGGGCCGCGAGCGTTCCTGAGGTGCTGGTGCTGCGAGACGGCGAGGGAGTAAGTTAGGCTGACCTAACTACCTGTGACCGTGTTGAGGAGTTCGATGGCGACCTACCTGACCGTGACCGATGCGGAGATGGTGACTCCCCGGGTGCGGCGCCTGTGGTTCCGGAGTGACGACCTGTCGGCCTTCGCCGAGAGCGTGTGCACCGACCGCTACGTCAAGCTGGTGTTCCCCAAGCCGGGCGTGACCTATCCGGAACCGCTGGACGTCAAGGCGATGCGCGGCGTCTTCCCGGCCGAGGACATGCCCACCGTCCGCACGTTCACGGCGCTGTTCCCGGACACCGAGCGCGGGACCATGGCGATCGACTTCGTCATGCACGGCGACCAGGGGATCGCCGGCCCGTGGGCCGCCGGCGCCGCGCCGGGCGACCGGCTGATCATCAACGGCCCCGGCGGCGCCTACCGGCCGGATCCGGAAGCCGACTGGCACCTGCTTGCCGGGGACGAGTCGGCGTTGCCCGCGATCTCCGCCGCGCTGGTCGGGATGCCCTCCGACGCCGTGGTGCGCGTGGTCATGCTCTTCGGCTCGCCCGCCGAGGCGCCCGAGCTGACGCTGCCCGCGGGCGGCGAGGTCACCTTCGTCTACCGGTCGGAGGTCGGCGAGGACGGTGCGCTGGAGAAGGCGGTGCGCGAGGTGGAGTGGCTCCCGGGCCGCGTGCACGCGTTCGTCCACGGCGAGGCGCAGGAGGTCATGCGCCGGATCCGCCCTTACCTGTTCCGCGAGCGCGGGGTGGCGCGCGACCAGGCGTCGATCTCGGGCTACTGGCGGCACGGACGCACCGAGGAGTCCTTCCGCGAGTGGAAGGCGGAGTTCGCCAAGGCCGAGGCCGCGACCCGCTGAGACGGTCGCCGTCAGGCGGCGTTGGCGCTGCGCAGCGTCCGCATCGCCTCGGCGAGCCGTTGCGACTGCTGCTCGCCGAGCGGCTCCAGGATGCGGCTGCGCAGGATCTCGGCGCAGACCGCGCGGGCCTTCGCGGCGACCTCCAGGCCGTGCTCGGTGAGCACCGCATAGACGACGCGGCGGTCGTCGGCCGAGGGCTCCCGGCGGATGAGGTCTGCCTTGGCCAGCCGGTCGGCGACCTTGGTGAACCCGCCGCTGCTGAGCGCGGCCTCCACGGCGAGCCGGGTCATCGGCAGCCGGTGGCCGGGGGACCGCAGGAGCCTGATCAGGATGTCGAACGAGCCGGGGGCCAGCTCCACGCGCTTGCTGATCTCGCTCATCAGCAGGTTGTGGGTGCTGTGGTAACCCTCGATGACCAGACCCCACCAGGTCACGGTCTCGTCGTCATCGAGCGGGTTCCCCTCGCGGGGCACGTCTTCGGATCCCTTCTCAGGACTCATCGGGTCTCCCGTTCTCGCCGACGTGGTGACGGCTCCGACCCACAATCTTACACGCAATCATCTTGTGCGAGAGATATTAAGCCGGTGGTCTTCCTCCGGCCGCTCGCCTGGGGCTGGTGCGTGTGGGGTGGGGAAGTTTTCATGAAAACTTCCCCACCACACACCCTCGGAGTCCTGTGCACTGTGGAGTGATCACCTCGCTCTGACCTGCCGTTAGCGGAGTCACAAACTCGCCACCCGGGTGCGTGCGGGTTGATCTGCGTGCGAGCATCCCCCGAACCCAACATCGCGTCGCGCCCGGCAGCGGCGGTTCGAGGAAAGGCTGATTCCAGGTGCAGGTCTTGTGGGGCATCGGCGGCATGGTCGTCGTACTGCTGCTGGCGTTCGCGATGTCGACCAACCGGCGCGCGATCAACCTCCGCACCGTGCTGGGCGCGCTGGCCATCCAGCTCGTCTTCGCGGTCGTGGTGCTGCGCTGGCCGCTAGGGCAGCAGGTGCTGACGGCGGTGGCGGCCGGCGTCACCAAGGTCATCGAGTCCTCGAAGGAGGGCATCGACTTCCTGGTGGGGCCGATCATGCCCTCCGAGGGCACGGTCGTGGCCTTCCAGGTCCTGCCGATCATCATCTTCGTGTCGTCGCTAACCGCGGTGCTCTACCACCTGCACGTCCTGCAGTGGGTCGTGCGCATCATCGGTGGTGGGCTGCAGAAGGCGCTGGGCACGACGCGAGCGGAATCGCTCAACGCCACCGGCAACATCTTCCTGGGGCAGACCGAAGCGCCGCTGCTGGTGCGCCCGTACCTGTCGAGCATGAGCCGCTCCGAGTTCTTCGCGGTCATGGTCGGCGGTCTCGCCACCGTCGCGGGCACCGTGATGGTCGGCTACGCGATGCTCGGCGCGAAGCTGGAGAACCTGATCGCCGCGAGCTTCATGGCCGCTCCCGCGGGTCTGCTGATGGCC
The DNA here is from genome assembly GCF_054778355.1 of Saccharopolyspora tripterygii. Classification (NCBI taxonomy): domain Bacteria; kingdom Bacillati; phylum Actinomycetota; class Actinomycetes; order Pseudonocardiales; family Pseudonocardiaceae; genus Saccharopolyspora; species Saccharopolyspora tripterygii. The sequence continues at coordinate 177,135 of NZ_BAAGZP010000015.1, forward strand.
AAGCTGATCATGCCCGCGACCGCCGACGAGCCGGGTTCCGACGACAGCTCCGCCGCCGAGGACGACGAGGCCGCCGAGGAGGAGGCGACCCAGCAGGTCGCTCCCGGAACGGCGGCGCCCGCGCTGGAGGAGAAGCCGCGCAACGTCATCGACGCGGCCGCCACCGGTGCCTCCGACGGTCTGAAGCTGGCGCTCAACGTCGGCGCCATGCTCTTCGCCTTCGTCTCGCTGATCGCACTGCTGAACCTCATCGTCGGCGCGCTCGGCGGCCTCGTCGGCCTGCCCGACCTGACCCTGCAGCAGATCCTCGGCTACGTCTTCTCGCCGCTGATGTGGGTGATCGGCGTGCCGTGGCACGAAGCGGTGGCCGCGGGCGGCTTCGTCGGCGAGAAGCTGGTGATCAACGAGTTCGTCGCGTTCACCGACTTCGGTCCCCAGGCGGGCAACTTCAGCGAGAAGACCACCACGATCGTCACCTTCGCGCTGACCGGCTTCGCCAACCTCGGTTCGCTGGCGATCCTGCTGGGCGGTCTCGGCGGGCTGGTGCCCAGCCGGCGCGGCTGGATCGCCAAGGACGGCATCCGCGCGGTCCTGGCCGCCACCCTCGCCAACCTCCTCAGCGCAACCATCGCGGGCATGTTCGTCTAACCCGCACCCCCTCTCCAATTTCGCGCGAAATTGGAAAAGCTCCCCGCGGCCGGGCGTGTCTCACCAGGTCATGACGGGTGCGGCTCGGGGAATTCTCAATTTCGCGCGAAATTGGAGGGCTGCGTTCCCGTGTCAATTTCGCGCGAAATTGGGATCCATCCTCCCGACCAGGCACTACACGCCCGAGCGCGGGGGAGAATTCCAATTTCGCGCGAAATTGAGTTCGGTGCGACGCCACCGCCACCGCCACCGCCACCGCCGCCGCGCCGCCGCCGTTATGCGACGCCACCGCTGCTGTGGGGGTGCGGTTGGTGAGTTCCTGACCAAGCGATTGTTTGGTACGGTGCCTCTGCTGTCCGAGGTGGGGCGCGGGAGGCGCGATGCTGATCAGCGACGTGGTGGCGCTGGCCGCCGGGCGCGAGCCCGAAGCGCCGGCCCTGATCTTCGGCGGTACGACCTGGACGTTCGGGCAGCTGCACGCCGAGGTCTGCCAACTCGCCCACGGGCTGCGGGAGATCGCGCGCAGCGGTGACCGGATCGCGGTGCTCACCGAGAACAGCCACGAGTACGTCCTGAGCTACTACGCGGTCCCGCTCGCCGGGATGGTGCTGCTGCCGCTGAACTACCGGCTCGCGCCCCGCGAGATCGCCGACCTGCTCACCGATGCCGCGCCGACGGTGCTGATCACCGAGGCGAAGTACCTCGACACCGCGAGGCACGCCGCCGACACCGTGCCGTCGGTGCGCACGGTCATCACCATCGACGACGTCGCGGGCACGACACCGTTGCGCGCGCTGCTCGACGGTCGGCCGGAGACCGAACCCGAGCGCCCGGACGAGAACGCGCCCGGCTGGCTGATCTACACCTCCGGCACCACCGGCAGGGCCAAGGGTGCCGTGCTGACCCACCGCAACGTGGTCGCCGGTGCGGTCAACGCCGCGTTGAGCTGGCCGCGCGCGGCGGAGGAGCGTCCGGTCTCGCTGATCCCGTGGCCGCTCTGCCACATCGCCGGGTACAACGTGCTCGTCGCCCACCTGGCGGCCGAAGCCGTGGTGCTGCTGCGCCGCTACAGCGCGGAGCGCTTCCTGGAAGCCGTGCAGCGCCACCGCGTCACCGCCACCACGGTCGCGCCCACGATGCTGGCGATGCTGCTGCGGCATCCCGCGCTTGAGGAGTGCGACACCACCTCGATCACCCGCATCGGCTACGGCTCGGCGCCGATGCCGGTGGAGACGCTGCGCGAGGCGATGACGCGCTTCCCCAACGCCGGGTTCCGCGCGGGGTTCGGCATGACCGAGCTCGCCGGGAACGCCCTCGCGCACGGGCCCGACGGGCACCGGGAGGCGGCGGCCGGACGTCCGGAACTGCTGGCCTCGGCGGGCGAGCCGATGCTGCTGTCGTCCGCGCGCATCGTCGACGACGACGGCGTCGAGCTCGGCACCGAGCAGGTGGGTGAGCTGGAGATCCGCGGCGACCAGGTCTTCTCCGGGTACTGGAACCGCCCGGAGGCGACCGCGGAGGCCTTCCGCGACGGGTGGTTCCGCACCGGCGACCTCGCGCGGCGGGACGCCGGTGGCCGGTTCGCGATCGTCGACCGCCGCAAGGACATGATCCTGACCGGTGGCGAGAACGTCTACTCCCGCGAGGTCGAGGACGTCCTGCACCAGCACCCCGCCGTGGCGGCGGCGGCCGTCGTCGGAGCCCCCGACGAGCTGTGGGGGGAACGCGTCGTCGCGGTCGTCGAAGCGGTCGGCGACCGCCCTCCCACCGAGGACGAGATCCGCGAGTTCTGCGCCCAGCGCCTCGCGGGTTACAAGTGCCCGCGGCAGCTGCTGGTCGTGGACGAACTGCCGCGGAACAACGCGGGCAAGGTCCTCAAGCGCGAGATCCGTGAACGGGTTCGCTGACCCCAACGAGGAGGAACATCCAGTGGAGATCAACGGCAAGAAGGCGGTCGTGTTCGGCGGAGCGTCCGGCATGGGTCGAGCGAGCGCGGAACTGCTGGCGACGCAAGGGGCTTCGGTCGCGATCGCCGACCTCGCCGACTCGGCGGGGGAGGAGGTCGCCGAGCAGCTGGGCGGCACGTTCCACGAGGTCGACGTGACCGACTTCGACGGTGTGGAGCGGGTGCTGGACGCGGCCGTGGCCGAGCTGGGCGGACTGCACATCACGGTCACGACCGCCGGTGGCGGGCTGGCGCAGCGCACGCTCGGCAAGAAGGGCCCGCACGATCTCGACGCGTTCCGCCGGATCCTCGACCTCAACACGGTCGGCACGTTCAACATCAGCCGGTTGGCGGCGGCGCACATGAACAACAACGAGCCCGAGGACGGGGAGCGCGGCGTCATCATCAACACCTCGTCGATCGCCGCGTTCGAGGGGCAGATCGGCCAGGTGGCCTACACCGCGGCCAAGTCCGCGATCGCCGGGATGTGCCTGACCATGGCCCGCGACCTCGGCTCGATGGGCATCCGGGTGCTGGCCATCGCGCCGAGCCTGTTCGAAACCGGCCTGCTCAAGGGCGCGCCGGAGGACATGAAGGAAGCGCTGGTCAAGGACGCGGCGTTCCCGCGCCGGATGGGGCGTCCGGAGGAGTACGCGAAGCTGGTGCGCGCCATCGTGGACAACCCCATGCTCAACGGCCAGTGCCTGCGCCTGGACGCGGGGCAGCGCTTCGCGCCCAAGTGAGCCTTGGCAGCCTGAGCTGATCAGGTTAACCTGCCCGAGTTGATGAACGTGAAGTCACTTCACATTCTCGGAGGAGCAGGTCATGCCCGTAGCCCGGAGGCAGGTGCTGGCCGCGGCCGCCGCCGCGCCGCTCGCTTCCACGATGTTCGGCGCCACCCCCGCGTCCGCACAGGGATCGACCGGATACCTGGTCGGGCGCGGGGTCGCCGACGTCACCGGTCCTGCCGCGGAGAACGGCATGATGGGCTACTCGATGCCGCAGCAGCAGACGGCCGGCATCCACCTGCGCACCCTGGCCCGCGCGTTCGTCGTCGACGACGGCGCCCACCGCGTGGTGTTCGTGACCGCCGAGCTGGGCGCCCTGTTCCAGTCGGTGCACCAGGAAGTGCTGCGTCGGCTGGGGGAGACCTACGGCGAGCTGTACTCCGAGCGCAACGTCCTGCTCAACGCAACGCACACGCACGCGGCCTGCGGCGGCGACTCGCACCACGCCGCCTACGACCTGGCGACCATGGGGTTCCAGGAGCAGACCTTCCAGGCCGTGGTCGAGGGGATCGTCGAGGCGATCGGCCGGGCGCACGACGACCTCAAGCCCGGCACCCTGTCGCTCGGGCGGGCCGAGCTCACCGATGCCAGCGTGAACCGCTCGCGCAGCGCCTTCGACCTCAACCCGCCGCAGGACACCGAGCACTTCCCGCAGGCCATCGACCCCGCGGTCACGGTGCTGCGCTTCTCCCAGGGCGGCCGCGACGTCGGCGCGATCACCTGGTTCGCCACCCACGGCACGTCGATGACCAACGGCAACCACCTGATCAGCTCCGACAACAAGGGTTACGCGGCGTTCGCCTGGGAGCGCGACGACGCCGGGTTCGTCGCCTGCTTCTCGCAGACCAACTCCGGCGACATGTCCCCGAACCTGAACCTGGCGCCGGGGTCCGGTCCGACCGATGACGAGTTCGACAACACCCGGATCATCGGCCAGCGCCAGTTCGACGCCGCCAAGCGGGCTTTCGGCTCGGCCGAGGCGCCGATGGGCGGTCCGGTCGACTCCCGGCTGTGCTACGTCGACCTCTCCGACGTCACAGTGGACGGACGATTCACCCCGGACGGCAGGCAACATCGCACCTGCACCGCGGCCATCGGACTGTCCATGTTGGCCGGGAGCACCGAAGACGGGCCAGGGATCCCGATCGGTGAGGGAATCCGCAACCCGCTGCTGGACTGGCTCGGCGGGGCGAACGTCCCGATCCCGCCGGAGCTCGCCGACGAACAGGCGCCCAAGCCCGTCGCGGTGCCCTTCGGCGCCATGAAACCCCACCCGTGGTGCCCGCAGGTCCTGCCGCTGCAGCTGATGCGCATCGGTGAGCTCTACCTGGTCGCGGGCCCCGCGGAGTTCACCATCGTCGCCGGTCTGCGGATCCGGCGCAGCGTCGCCGCCGAGCTCGGCGTGCCGCTGGAGAACGTGCTGATGCAGGGCTACGCCAACGCCTACAGCCAGTACGTCACCACGCCCGAGGAGTACGACGCGCAGCAGTACGAAGGCGCCTCGACGCTCTTCGGCCGCTACACCCAGCCCGCCTACCAGCAGGAGTTCACCAGGCTGGCCGCCGCGATGCGGGCAGGGCGTCCGGTCCCGCACGGGCCGACGCCGCCGGACCTGAGCGGCACGCTGCCGAACTTCCAGCCGGGCGTGGTCTTCGACGCCCCGCCGCCCGGCCGCGCCTTTGGCGACGTGATCGCCGAGCCCGCGAGCGGGTACCGGCGGGGTGAGCAGGTCGCGGTGGAGTTCGTCACCGGGCACCCGAAGAACGACCTCCGTCGCGGAGGCACCTACGTCGAGGTCCAGCGCATGCTGGACGGCCGCTGGGTGCCGGTGGCCGACGACCGGCACTGGTCGACCAAGTACCATTGGAAGCGCAGTGGTGTCGCCTCGTCCACGGCGACCATCACGTGGGACGTCCCGGCAGGTTTGCCGACCGGTCGTTATCGGATCGTCCACAACGGAGATTGGAAAGCGCCCGGATCGGGCGAAATCACGCCGTTCACCGGATCGAGTCGTGACTTCCTGGTGGCCTAGAACGGCGGAGATCCTTCGCGTGGTCGAATCGTAATGTTGGAGCGTGGGAAAAACGCCTTCCGGAGTTCGACACGGGTGGAACTCAACGGCGTGGTCGCGTACACCTGGGGACAGCACTTGACAAGTCCGAACCAGGAAGGTGTTCATGACCTCTTCGCCGAACGAGCCCGGCCAGAGCGGCTCCGAGAAGAAGCCCGCTGAGGAGCCCGAGGCCTCGGCAGCGGAGCAGTCGGAGAGCTCGACCGCCGCCGGCCACGGCGACGCCGAGACGGGCGCGGAAAAGTCGGGTGCCGAGCAGGCCGGTGCCGAGCAGTCGGGTGCCGGGCAGGACGAGTCCGGGACGGAGCAGGCCGAGGCCGAGCAGACCGAGAAGGTCCAGCCGGTCGCCGAAACGCCTGAGGCCGCTGAGACTTCCGGGACTGCTGCGACCTCCGGGTCGGACGCGACGTCGGAAACCGCTGCGACTGCTGGGGCTTCCGTGTCCGGCGCGTCCTCCGAGGCCGCTGGGACCGCTGAGTCCGATGAGAAGCCAGCGAAGAAGAAGAGCAAGGTCGGCATGATCGTCGCGGTGGCAGCCTCGGTGCTGGTCCTCGCGGCGGTGGCCGTCGGTGCCTACTTCTTCTTCAGCGCAGGCACCGCTCAGTCGGCCGCCGACGACTACGCGGCGCTGTCGAGCAAGGAGACCCAGGACCCGCGCAGCGTGACCGTCGACGACTACCGCGAGGTCGTCTGCAGCAAGGCGATGCCGCAGATCGAGCAGCTGCAGCAGCAGAAGGCGGAGTTCCTCAAGGTCGCGAAGCCGCAGGACTTCGAGCAGCTCAAGCAGGTCAAGACCGCGGTCAAGTCCGTGCAGGAGCAGGGCGATTCGGGCACCGTGACGATGGAATCCTCGGTCCCCGGTGCGCCGCCGGAGACCGCGCAGCTCCAGCTGGTCAAGGAAGACGGCAAGTGGAAGGTGTGCGCCTGAGCGGATTCGCTCGGCCCACCTGAGCTCATCCCGCTGGGGGTGGCGGTTTCAGCTGAAACCGCCACCCCCAGCGGCGTTCAGGCCGCGGCCAGCTGGGGCTGGCGGCGCAGCGCTCGACCGAGGGCCAGGGCGCCGGGTCCGGTGAAGGCAAGCAGGAGGAACGACCAGGCGAACAGCGCTGCCTGCTCGCCCTGGTTCTGCAGGGGCAGCAGGCCGTCGGGCTGGTGCACCACGAAGTAGGCGTAGGCCATCGAGCCGGAGGCCAGCACGGCGGCGCCGCGGTGCAGCACGCCGAAGGCCACGAGCAGTCCGCACACGAGCTGGATCACGGCGGCCCACCAGGAGGGCCACGCGCCGACGGTGACGGTGCCGCCGGACCCCGGTGCGCCGCCGAACACCCCGAACAGCGATGCCGCGCCGTGGCTGGCGAACAGCGCTCCGACGACGATGCGGAACGCGCCTAGGGCGTAGGGCGCGAGGGCGGCTTCTTTCCTGTCAAGACTGGACATTCGCGACTCCCTGGGTGCAAGTGGACACCCTCGAGCCTTAGGTTAGGGTAGCCTAATGTCAAGGTGATGATCCCGACTGTCCAGAAGGCGAAACAGCCCTGACTGCGAACGGCCGACCTGGTGCGAGCCGCTGGCGGTGTTGCGATTCCGCTGGTCAGAGGCCCGGCACAAGCTGGTAAACGGCAACGGCTCAGCCGGTGTACTTCCGGCCGATGTACTCCTCTCCCGCGAGGGTCGGCAGCCGCGTCCACCCGGCGCGGTCGTGGCGGCGGTACCCGATGTCGAACCTGCCCGGCTCCAGCCCGTAGAGCACGCGGTCCACCGTTCCCCAGGGCGGCGTCTCCGGGCCGCCCGGCAGCGCTGAAGCGACGCGCACGAAGGTGGCGGTGTGGGTGCTGGTGCCGAAGTTGCCGCCCCAGTCGGTGAAGGTCGAGTTGGACAGCACGCCCTGATCGATGTGCTCGGCCGCGCTCAGCCGGACCGTCGGCGGGGTCGTCATGCCGTGGGCGACGGTCGCCTGCTCGACGTCCGGCCACAGCATCGCGGAGAGCTGGTCGGCGAACACGGTCTCGCCGTCGGTGATCGTGGTGACCGGCTGGATCTTCGTCAGGCGCGGCTCACCGACCGCCAGCCAGGTCCCCCGCTGCTCCGCGACGACGCGGACGGCCCGCGCGGACGGCGGCAACCCGACCGCGAGCTCCTGCCAGTGGCGGGCGCCCAAGGCGTCGTCCGGGCTCAGCGCGAGCTCGACGACGCCCGCGCCCGTGTCGGCCTGGACCGCGAGCCGGTGGGCTGTGAGGGCTTCGCCGAGCACCGGGACCGTGACATGGGTGCCGTCTCCGCGGGCGGGCACGGAGTACCAGCCGGTGACCAGCGTGCCGCGTCCGGTCGGCGTCGAGGTGTAGCTGTGCCACACCGGTCCCGGGGCCGAGGCCGGTACCGGCAGGGGCCGGGCGGCGGCGAAGTCGCCGCGCACCACGGCCGGCTCCGCCGGAGAGCCCGGTTGCGCGTCCGCGTTGCCGAGCACCTGGACGTGGTCGGCGAGCCCGGCCGTCCTGCCGCTGGTGGCGAACTCGACGCCGCCGCTGGCGACCGTCCAGCCCGGCGCCTGCCGGAACGGCGCGTAGGCGAAGACCGCGACCATGCCGGTGACCAGGAGGATCGCGGTGGCGATCAGCACGCCGCGCTCCGGGCGGAGCAGGACGCCGAGGTGGTGCCGGCGGCGCCAGAGGCCGAACGCGGCGATGGCCACCGCCAGGCCGACCCACAGCTTCGCGTCGCGCAGGAACACGTCCCCGATGTGCGGAGCGGTCATGCTCAGCTCGATCTTCGACAGCGAGGCGGGCAGGTGGTTGCCGAAGGACTGACCGCGATCGCTGAAGGGCTTCCAGATGTTCGGCCCGGAGAACCCGGCCGCGGCGATCGCGATCAGCGCACCGGTCCCGGCGATGCTCACGACCGCGCCGGTGGTGCGGGGGAGCGGTGAGCGCAGCAGGGCCGTGGTGAGCAGCACGATGGCCGGAGCGGCCAGCGCGCCGAAGTGCAGCACCCACTTCGTGGGGCTCAGCGCCAGGAACGCCATGGCCAGCGCGGTGATCACGGCGCTGTTGAGCATGAGCCAGCGGACCGTGTCCGCGGCGGTGCGCCGCCCCCGGCCCAGCGCCACGAGCAGGCCCACTCCGAGGGTCATCAGCACCGGCAGGCGCAGCGCCCAGGGGCCGGCCATGAGGGTGTCGATGTGCCGCCACTCCTCGTACCAGGCGAACGCGCCGTAGTACCAGCGGTGCACCTTCGTCGCCTCGATCACGTCGCCGAAGGTGGCGTCCGCGAAAGCGACCGGCACGAGGGCAGTTCCGGCCGCCACCAGCACCGAACCCGCCACCACGCGGGACTTCCACGTCCGGTCGCGCAACCACCGCCACAACCACGGCAGCGCCGGGATCAGCGGCGCCCACGCCACCAGCCCTGAGGGTGAGCAGCTGAGCGCGAGCGCGGCGGCCAGGGTCGCGGCTGCGGCGGCCGGGATGCTCTCGCGGCGGCGGGCGGTGTCGGCGAGCAGCATCGACACCGCGGTCAGGCACATGATCAGCGGCTCGGGTCGCAGCGACATCCCGTAGGGCAGCCACCAGGCCAGGAAAGCCAGCCCGAGCGCCCACGGCACCCACCGGTGGCTCGCGGTGCGGCGGCCGAGAGCGGTGATCAGCAGCGTGCGCAGCACCACCCAGGTGATCAACCCGTAGGCGAGCGGCAGGAGTCGCAGCCACCACAGCGAGAACTCGCCGATCTGGCCCCAGAACTGCATCAGGTACTGGCTGAGCACGAACGGGTTCTCGGTGGCGTTGAACATGTAGATGTAGTTGCCGAGGTACCCGGACGCCCCGGCGTTGCGGGACATCAGGACGTACCAGGCGTCGTCGTACTGCACCGGGCCGAGCAGCACCCACGCCCCGGCGGTGAGACCGACGACCAGGTCGACCCGGCGCGGTCGTGCTCGCGGGAACCGGACCGGGCCCCAGAGCCGCCACGCCAGCACGGCGGTGGCCGTCAGGGCTCCCAGATACCCTAGCAGCAGAAGGGTTTTCAGCCCGTTCGGTTGCGAGTTGTAGCGGTCGTCGGTGTGCAAGGTGACCGCGAGCCTGCCGCTCTGCGGCAGTCCCTCGGCCGCGGTGCTCAGCGCCGACACCACCGGCACCGGGGCTCCGGGGAAGGTCGCGAGCGGGGTGGAGTCCCGGGTGATCGAGAGCCCGCCCGCGTTGCCCTCCACGCGGTAGTCGCAGTTCCCGGCGGGGATCGGTTCGTCGAGCAGCCGGTCCTCACCCGCGAGCACCGAGACCCGGCCTGCGGCCGCCGTCACCGTCAGCCCGGTCGTCGGGTTCGCCCCGGCCGGGACGGTGCGCAGGACGTCCCCGGTGCCGACGGCGCGCAGCGCGGCGCACGGGATCGTCGCCCGCAGCGACAGCGGCCGGGGCGGGCTCAGCGGCAGCGCCGTGGAGGCGGGCAGGCTGCCCGCCTGCGGCCAGGACACCACCGGATCCGACGCGGTGACCGGAGCGAAGGGGATCGCGACGCCCAGCAGCACGGTGACCGCTGCCAGCACACCGCACCACCACGCGCGTCGGTCGGCCGGCAGGGGCCGAGCGGGCGCGCCGCGCGTGGGGGGAGCAACGCTGAGTTCGAGGGGTGATTGCGAGACGACCACGCGCTAGTAATCGACACCCCTCGGCGTCAACTGCAGTACCCGATCGAGTGTGCGGAAAGGCCGAAGATTCGCCGATGTCGATGTTGGGGGCGAGAGTGGCCGTGATGCTTCAGGTTTTCACTCGTCGGCGGATTGTGCGCGAGCGGGCGGTGGACGGACGATCAATCGATTCGCAGAATCCGACGGATTTTCGGGAGTTTGTCGATGACAGCGGATAATTCGCGGTTCACGATCACCCGGCGACGCGCGTTGCAGGCGGGAACCGGTGCGGCGGCGGCATTCGCGCTCGTGCCTCGCGGGCACGTCCTGGCGGCGGGATCCGAGGTGACGCTGCGGCAGGGAACCAACCTCTGCGCCGCTGTCGCGCCGGACGAGCGCATCGCGTTCGACCTGGTCAACGCGATCTGGGTGCTCGAACCCGGCGGCGGGCCGGCGCGCAGGCTCACCGACGAGCTGCAGGACGCCACCCAGCCGGACTTCTCCCCGGACGGCGGCAACCTGGTGTTCCAGTCGTACCGCGACGGCAACTTCCACCTGTGGATGATGAGCGCCGACGGTTCGGGGCTGCGGCAGTTGACCGCAGGCGGGCACGACCACCGGGAGCCGCGGTTCTCGCCGGACGGCCGGGCTCTCGCGTTCACCTCGGACCGCGCCGGCGGGTACCAGGTCTTCGTGATGGACCTCGCGTCCGGCGTCATCAGCCAGATCACCCGCGACCGGCCGGACGTGTCGATGCCGAGCTGGTCGCCGGACGGCGGGGCGCTCGTCTACGTCGCCGGGGACACGGCCATCGAGCGGGTCGAGGTGGCCTCCGGCCGGATCAGCACGCTGGTGGACGGCGGAGCCGAGAGCACGCTGTACGGGCCGAGTCTCGGTCCCGATGGTCGGCTCGCGCACGTGCGGCTCGTCGGATCGCGGCGAGACCTCGTGGTCGGCGAGACCGCCGTGACCGAAGGTGAGGACGTCTTCGGTTTCGCGCCGCGCTGGACAGGTCCCGGTGAACTGCTCTACACCGCCGACGGCGTCGTCCGCCGGTGCGCTCTCTCCGGTGGGCGCAGCGAAGTTCCTTTCACCGCAGCGGTTCCGGTGCTGACCCGGCGCGATTTCCCGCAGCGGCGACCCGGAGTGCGCGGGCCGGAGGTCACCGGCATCGCGAGCCCGGTGTGCTCCGCGGACGGGGAGCAGATCGCCTTCCGCGCCTTGAACGCGCTGTGGGTCGTGCGGATCGGTGAACAACCCCGGAAGGTCGTCGGGGACGGGTACTTCGCCTCCGATCCCGATTTCTCGCCGGACGGGCGTCAGCTGCTCTACAGCAGCGACCGCGCCGGCACCGCCGATCTCTGGACTCACGACCTGGAAACCGGTGCGGAGCGGCGCATCACCGACGTGGAGGGGGCGGCGATCACGCCCCGGTTCGCTCCGGACGGCAGGCGGATCGCCTACCAGGACGAGGACGGCGCGACGTGGATCGCCGACCTCGCCGGGGGCGAGCCGCGCCAGGTGACCTCACCGATGTTCCAGCCCGGGCGCCCCGACTGGTCCCCGGACGGCAGGACGCTGGTGCTCGCCGCGGTCAAGCCCTACGGCACCCGCTTCCGCGAGGGCACCAGCCAGGTCCTGCGGGTGGATGTGGAGACCGGGGCGCTGCACTACACCGAGGTGCTGCCGTTCCGGTCGCTGGCGACCCGCGGGGACGACGGGCCGGTGTGGTCGCCCGACGGTCGGCACCTCGCGTTCGTCGTGGAATCGACGGCCTGGATCGTCCCCGTCGACGCCGTCGGCGCGTTCACCGGAGCGCCCCGGCAGGTCACCACCGAGCTGACCGACTCGCTGAGCTGGCGCGATGCCGAGCACCTGCTGTTCCTCAACGGCGGCGAGCTGCGCTCGGTGCACATCGGCACCGGCGAGGTCACCGCGATCCCGCTGAACCTCCGCTGGAGGCCCGCGGAGGTCGTGGAGAACCGCGTGGTGCGCGCCGGGGCGATGTGGGACGGGACGTCCCGGAGGCTGCGCCAGGGCGTCGACATCGTGCTGGCGGGGGAGCGGATCGCGGCCGTGCTCCCGGCGCAGGAGGGCCGCGCGCACCTCGACGCCCGCGAGCTGACCGCGATGCCCGGCCTGATCGACGCCCACGTGCACTGGCACCTGCGCGGCAGGCAATGGGGTGATCGGCAAGGCCGCGCGTGGCTGGCCTACGGGATCACGACCACCCGCTCACCCGGCGACCCGGCGTACCAGATGCAGGAGACCCGGGAGGCGCTGACCTCGGGCGACCGCGTCGGCCCGCGCTTGTTCGGCACCGGCGAGGCCATCGACGGCGGACGCACCTACTACAACTTCATGCGGTGCACGCTCAGCGAGCAGCAGCTCGCACTGGAGATGCGGAGGGCGGCAGCGCTCGACTACGACATGGTGAAGACCTACGTGCGGCTGCCGGTCGCGTTGCAGCGGTCGGCGATCGCGCAGGCGCACGCGCAGGGCAGGCCGCTGAGCTCGCACTACGTCTACCCGGCCGCCAACCTGGGCATGGACGGCATGGAGCACACCGGCGCCACCCACCGCCTGGGCTACTCCCACACCTGCGATGATCTCGGCAACTCCTACGACGACGCGGTGTCGCTGTTCGCGGCCAGCGGCATGTCGCTGACGCCGACGCTGTTCAGCTCGTCGGGCTTGTACGCCGAGGACCGATCGCTGATCGAGGACCGGCGGACGCGGGTGCTGTTCCCGCCGTGGGAGTACCAGCGGTTGCTCGGTGAAGCCGAGGACGCCGCCGGGCCCGATGGCGTGATCCGGCGCGCTCAGCTGGCGGGGCAGGTCGACATGCTGCTGCGCATCCAGCGGCGCGGCGGGTTCATCATCGCCGGCACCGATTCGCCGCTGGACAACATCGCGGTCTCGCTGCACATGAACCTCCGCGCCATGGTCGTTCACGGCTTCACCCCGCACGAAGCGCTCACCACGGCCACCCGGAACCCCGCGCGCTGGCTGGGGCTGGCGGGAGAGCTCGGCGAGATCCGCGAGGGCGCCTACGCCGACCTCGTGCTCGTCGACGGCGATCCGCTGTCGGACATCGCCGCCGCGGCGGCGGTCCGCACGGTCATCCGGGGCGGGCTCGTGCACACCCCGGATTCGCTGCTGGCTCCGTTCGAATCGACCGGCTCCGGGGGCGTCGCCCCGGTCACCGGGACCCGTCGCGCGAGCCCGGAGCGCGATGCGGCGTACTGGTGGCACGAACCGGAGTGGGCGCACCGCGCGTGCTGCGAACACCCCCGCTTCGCCTGACGCGGCACGCGGCCGAATGGGGGAATCGGAGCCGACCGGCCGGTAGGTACCCTCGACAGGTCGCGTTCGTGTGCGTGGGAGGTGCCGTGCTGCCGGAGCCGAAACCGACGGGCGCCCCGGTGGATGTCGACCGCCCGAACTCGGCGCGGATGTACGACTACTACCTGGGTGGCTCGACGAACTTCGCGGTCGACCGCGAAGCGGCCGAAGCCGGTCTGGAAGCCATGCCCCACGCCCGGGACTACGCGGTCGCCAACCGGGCGTTCCTGCGCCGCGCGGTGAGCTACCTGGTGCGCGAGGGCGTCGACCAGTTCATCGACCTGGGCTCGGGCATCCCGACCGTCGGCAACGTCCACGAGATCGCGCACCAGCACAACCCGCAGGCGCGCATCGCCTACGTGGACCACGAGCCGGTGGCCGTCGCGCACGCCCGGGCCCTGCTCGGCGAGAACCCGATGGTGTCCATCGACGAGGCCGACATCCGCGATCCCGAGGCGGTGCTCGACTCCAACGGAGTCGCCAAGATCGATTTCAACCGGCCGGTGGCCGTGCTGGCGGTGGCGATCCTGCCGTTCGTGCCCGACCAGGACGAGGCCACCGCGCTGACCGCCGCCTACCGGGACATGTGCGGGCCCGGCAGCTACCTGGCCCTCACCCACATCTCGCAGCTCGCCGCCACCGACGAGCAGGTCGTGGCCGCCGAGGAGGTCATGGCCCGCACGCCGACGCCCGTCCGCTGGCGTCCGCCGGAGGAGATCGCGGAGCTGTTCGACGGCTACGAGCTCGTCCCACCGGGCCTGGTACCCACGCCCACGTGGCACCCGGACCGGGTGCCCAGCGAGGACGACGTCGCGCGCTCCAACGCCTACGCCGGGGTCGGCCGCCGGGTTTAACCGATCGCACCACCTGGGGAACCTCCGGGACACGGCCTTCGCGCAGCGGAGGCGAATCGTGGAGCAGAACAGGGTGATGTGGCCGTGGAGATGGAATCCCTCCAGCGCGTGTACGAGCGTCCGGGGCCCTTCGTGACCGCGTACCTGGACACCTCGGGCGACGCCGAGGACGCCGACAAGGCGATCGAGCTGCGCTGGCGAGCGATCGAGGAGAGCCTGCGCGAGCAGGGCGCCGACGACGCCACGGTGGAGGCGCTCGGCGCGCACGTGCGGGAGCACCGCGCGCAGACCGGCCAGCGCGGGCAGGTGCTCGTCGGCGAAGGTGGTGAGGTGGTGGTGCAGGACGAGCTGCCCGAGCCGCCCACCGACCTGCCGACCGAGGATCAGGCTCACGTCGGCCCGCTCCCGCATCTGCTGCCCTATCTGAGGCGATGCCGGACGCGGATCGCGTTCGTGGCCGCGGACGTGGATCACGAAGGCGCGGATCTGCTGATCTTCCACGGGCCAGGCGAGGCCGATGAGGTCCGGGTCGACGGCGAATCGCATCCGGTGCACAAGGCGCACTCGGGCAAGCAGGAGAACCAGCAGCGCGGGCACATGGCCGTCGAGGAGCGCTGGAAGCGCAACGCTGAGGCCGTGGCCGGTGAGATCACCGAGCGGGCGGCCAAGGTGAAGGCCGAGGCGATCGTGCTCACCGGCGAGGACCAGCAGCGCTCGATGGTGCGTTCGCTGCTGGGCGAGGCGCAGAACCTGGTGATCGAGCCGCGTTCCCGGACGGAGTCGGCCGAGGACCTGCGCCAGGAGGTCACGTTCAGCGTTCACGAGGACCAGGTGGCCCACGCCGTCGAGGAGTTCCAGCGCGAGAGCGGACGAGGCCGGCGCGCCGTGGAGGGATGGCCGGACACGGTCGACGCGCTGCGCCAGGGACAGGTGCAGACCCTGCTGTGGACCGCGGATGACCACGCCGGTGATCTGCGCGTCGGCGCGGGTGCGACCGAGCTCTCCGCCGACGAGCGGACTTTGGAGGACATGGGCGGCCAGGGCGTGGGCGATGCGCCTGCCAGCGCCGCGGTCGTGCGCGCCCTGGCCGGGACCAGCGCGGAGTTGGTGATCACCGACCCCGGCACGATCGACCTGACCGGCGGCATCGGCGCCGTCCTCCGCTACGCCGCATGACGCGGGCGAGCAGAGCGGTGCGTGCCGCGCCCGTGGGCCGGGTAGGTCCGCGGAAGACCCGTGTGGGATTGGAGAACGTCCCGTGTCGAATGCGAACCTGAAGGCGCTCAACGAACTGGGTGTGTCGATCTGGCTGGACGACCTCTCGCGCAGGCGGATCGTCTCCGGCGGGTTCGACGAGCTCATCGAGGACTACGGCCTGGTCGGCGCGACCAGCAACCCGACGATCTTCGCCAAGGCGCTGTCGAAGGAGGCCGAGTACGACCGGCAGTTCGACGAGCTCGCCAAGGCGGGCACCAGCGTTGATCGCGCGGTGCGCACGATCACCACCGACGACGTGCGGGACGCGGCCGATATCTTCCGCAACGTCTACGAGCGGACCGGTGGTGTGGACGGCCGGGTGTCGTTGGAGGTCGACCCGCGGCTGGCCCACGACACCGACAAGTCGGTGGCCGAGGCGATCGATCTGTGGAAGGCCGTGGACCGGCCGAACCTGATGGTCAAGATCCCGGCCACGCTGGCGGGCCTCCCGGCGATCACCAAGGTGATCGGCGAGGGCATCAGCGTGAACGTGACGCTGATCTTCTCGGTGGAGCGCTACGAGCAGGTCATGGACGCGTTCCTGGCGGGTCTGGAGCTGGCCAGGGCCAACGGCCACGACCTCACGTCGATCGAGTCGGTGGCGTCGTTCTTCGTCTCCCGCGTGGACGCCGAGATCGACAAGCGGCTGGACGCGATGCAGGAGGGCCACCCGCTGCGCGGCCAGGC
>NZ_BAAGZP010000016.1:0-244793 GCF_054778355.1 Saccharopolyspora tripterygii
CGGCGTAGTCGGCCATCGCTGAGTCGAAGCGGTCGGCGTTGGCGGACTCCTGCGCATCGCTTCCGCTGCTCCCGCCTCCGAAGCCGCCGCCGGCGAGGGCGTTCGCGGCCTGAATTGCCGGGTTGCCGGAGCCGTAGGAGGACACCCCGACGCCGGAGAGGGCGTCGCGGAACGTCGAACCGGCGTCGGCGTTCGGGTCGACGAACGCGAACAGCCGGAACAGCACAAACGGGATCAGCAGGGAGATGATCAGGACGCCGACTCCCGCCAGAAGCCCGGACAGGCCCTTCGAGCCGCCGGAGATGGCCACGCCCAGCACCAGCGTCATCGCCAGGACGGGCTTCATGGCGATGCACGCCAAGATCCAGCGGATCGCCTTCCAGAACCACGCCTTGGTGACGTTGGCCAGCAGTCCCGCGGCGGTGATCGGGATCGTGGCCACGAGCACGTAGATCGCGGCCTCGCGGAACAGCATTTCCAGCACGTAGCCGATGCCCGCTGGGATGACCCCGATGAACGCGCAGATCCCGAGCGCGACCGCCTTCACGCCGTCCTGGGCGGCGTCGGCGAACGTGGTGTGCTGGAGCGCGTCCTGGAAGTTGGTCGACTGGAGGCCGTACTGGAGGATGCCGTGGGTGAGTCCGTCGGCCGCGGTGAGGAACCCCGACACCATGCCGACGGTGATCGCCAGGGCGATCCCGTACTGGACCGGTCCGCCGACCAGGCGCATGAACCCGCGCCCGCCTCGGAGCGAGGTCGTGGTCATCTGCCAGAAGAACAGCCCGAGCGCCAGCGCGCCGGAGATCCACAGCATCATGGGCCAGAGCACGGAGATCGGGCCCTCGCGTGTGTCCACTGTGAACACCGAGAACTGGTCGGCGAGCCGGAACGCCTCCCGCAGGATCCACAGGCTGGCGTCCCACAACGCCTGCATCGCCGTCTCGAACGCCGAGCTGACCAGCTCTTTGAGCTTGCCGCCGATCGCGCTACCGATGTCGTCGAAGGGCCACATCTCAGCCACCCCTCTTCAGATCCCGGTAACCGGCATGGACCGCGTCCGCGCTGCCCGGCCACGCGCTCGGGGCGGGTGCGGGTAGCGGGCCGGGCGAGATCCGCCAGCCGCCACCGACGTGGCGCAGGGCTTGGCAGTCCCCGACACCGGCGGTGAGGGTCTGGCCCTGGTAGTCGACCGAGAACTGGCCGAGCACACAGGCCACGACGTAGCGGCCGCCATCGGTGACGCCTTTGATCTGGCCGTGCGTGACCTGGTAGTTCGCGGTCAGGTCCGGTACCGGGCCGGTGGGCGGGAGCCCGGCGCTGCTGCGCATCGAGCGCAGCAGCGAGTACAGCCCCGACGTTTCCGGCTGCGGGGCGCCGGGCAACGCCAGCTCGCGGAACCCGCGTGCGTAGGTGGCCGGATCCCCGCCGCGCATCGCGGCCTCATCCAGGGCCGTGAGGTGCCCCAGCGCACCCTCCGGGGTGGCGGGGAACCCACCGGAGATCCAGCGCCCGGCGGTCTGCGTGGGCGCGGGAACAGTGATGGGCTCGCCAGCCCGCTCGGTGGTCATCGGCTGCGGCTGCGCCGATTGCGCTGGCAGTGCCGCCATCGGAGCGGTCGCCAGCGCGTGCTCGGCCGCCAGGTCCCAGCCGCCCGCATCCGGGTCCGGCCTCGACGGGGGCGGGGCGGGAGCCGGTGCGGGCCGGTCGGTGACGTAGTGCGAGACCACCAGCGCGCCAGCCATCGCAACGACGGCCAGGACCACCACGGCGAGGGCCGCCAGTCCCAGACGGGCTCGGCGCCTGCGCTGCTGCTGGTTCGTGTCGGGAGGGGCCATGACTCAGGCCCCCGCCGCGAAGTGCGAGATCAGCTGGTAGCCGACCCCGTACAAGATGCCGCCGCCGAGGGCGCACAGCATCATGATCACGCCGATCTTGCCCGCGCGGTGGTGGTCGACCCACCGGCCACCGGCCCACACCAGCAGGCCGATGAAGAAGCCGACCATCAACGCCACACCGGCGCCCCACTTGACATTGCCGACGGCCTCGATGACCTTTTCGGAGCCGGGCGGGGCCACTGGTCCTGGGTTGGGGATCTGAGCCAGGACGGGCAGGGCCGTGTCTGCGAGCTGCTGAATCATCATGATGTGGCTCCCTTCGAGCGGCGGGACAGGCCAGGCAGCAGCCCGGCCGACGACGCCGTCTGGGGCAGCAGCTCCCAGCGGCGCAGCAATGGGGTGATGGCGGCGCGCAGCCGCGTCGGGGTGACCTCGGCGCTGATCCCGGAGGTGGCGATGTCCGGGTCGTGCGGCAGGAACAGCGCGTCGTCGAACAGGGCGGACACGCGGCGTCCGGCGCTGCCGCGCACGCCGGTGGGCCAGCGCTTCGCGGCGACGACCACCAGCTGGGTCGGCGGGGTCGTGGCACCGGCGCGGTTCCAGGCATCCAGGCGGGCCAGGACCTGTTCGGCGTGCAGAAGCGAGGGGCGGGTGGCCCGGCAGACCAGCACCGGTTTCGGCATCGGAGTCCCGGCGCGCAGCCAGGCCCCGGCCCCTGCCAGTGGATGCGCGGCCACGCGCCAGGCGTCGTGACCGAGGTCGACTACGGTGGCCTGCACCGACCGGTGCTTCGGTTTGAAGAAGCGTGGGGGCGGCACCATGCCCGGGGTGATCACCGGGAGCTCGGTCTCCACCCGTGCCAGTAGCGCTTGGGCGCGCCAGGAGAACCGGATGCGCACCGAGGGATGCGGGCCGTCCAGGGCCGGGCCTTCCGAGCGGGCCGCGGCGGCCAGGCCGGAGCGCGCGGGATCGGCGGTATCGACCATGAGCACGCGTTGCTCGGCGAGCTGCAACGCGTCGGCGAGCACGGTGGCGACCAGGGACGCTCCGGCGCCGGGTGAGGCGGCCAGCACCGGAATGAGCTCGCCGAATCCGGCCCAGTCCGCGTGGGTGTCGCTGATCGGCGGAAGGCCCTGTCGCTGCACGGCGGCCGCCGCCTGACCGGTCTGTGCGGCCGTGCGCAGGCCCGTCTCGTCGCCAGCACCGGCCGTGGCCCACTGTCCGGCCTCGACCGCGCCGACGATGTCTGCTGTGGGCAGCTCCGGCCACGCCTGGCCCGCGGCTCGGGCGAGGCGGCTGTCGCAGACCTCGAGACCGCCCGGTTCGGCCGGTTTCGGACTGGGCTGGTCAGCGAGGCCGGGCTGGGTCTGCTCGGTATCGGCCGGGGAGGGAGCGCACGGCCACTGGGTGGCGGTGGCCGTGCGCTCCGGCTCCGGCAGCGACGGCGGTGTGGTGCCCGCCGCCGGTGGTTCCGAAGGCTCGCCCTGCTCGGTGCGGGCCAGTGAGGCGGTCGCGGCGTTGCGGAAACCGTTGTGCCCCAGCGAGTTCTGCCCGGAAGCAACCATGATTTCGTCTCCTTTCTCGGCCGGTGTGCGCAGGGCCGGGCGGTGATGAAGGCGCGTTGGTCCACGGCCTCGGGGTGCGTGCACCGGTCCGAGGCGCGATGTGGCGCGCGATCAGCGGCAGGGCAGGCCGGGCGATTCGAGGACGCGTTGTCCCTCACTCAGCACACAAGGGCTGCTGAGCTGCACAAATCACGACAGTGATCACTCCGGCGGGTTCGCCGGAAAAGGGATGCGTCACGGTGTGGCGGAATCACCAAAACCGCTTCCACCGCGGTCTGCCCGTATGGGACTTGTGTGGGTAGCGCTCGTTGAAGAGGGCGGTTCCAGCGCCGCCAGGAGCGCTACGTCAGGCGCAGATGCCCGAGTGGTTATTCATGCGGTACCTCCCGCGAAAGAGCTGGATCGGCTCCCACGCTGTTCGGCCGGCCGCAGCCAGCGCACTCCCCTTTTGGCGAAGGGCGGCCCCCACAGCCGTCCTTCACGCGACGGGCTCGTGTCCCGTCACTGCTCCGTCCGGGGCGATCAACTCTCCCCCGAGTGACCGATGCTCCGGCGGACACTGTCAGGTATCCTGGACAAGGTACTTCGAACGTAAGGTGACCCGGATTAGCTGTCAACTTTTCCGGACAGTTGACTTTGAAGTCCGCGATACAAGACACCATGTGGGTGAGAAGGTGGACACAGTGGCCGAGGCAGAGCGAGGCGAGGACTTCGCGGTCAAGCTCAGCCGGCTGTTTGAGAGCGTGAAACGCGAAGACGGCTCGAATTACAAGAAGCCGGAGGTCGCTGAGGCTGTCGGGGTGTCCCGCGGTTACCTCTACGACCTGATCAACGGCAAGAACAAGCCCAGCCACGAGGTGGTCGTGGCTCTCGCAGAGTTCTTCCAAGTACCGATCGAATACTTCTCCAACACCGAGCGAGGGCGCGAACTCAACCGCCAGTACGAGCTCCTGGCCCGCCTCGGTGAGCAGAACGTCCGGCAGCTGGCCACCCGCGCCAGCGAGCTCTCGCCGGACAAGCTGCGCAGCGTGATGGAGTTCATCGACTTCCAGGCGGGGCGGGACGACAACCCGTCCGAGTGAAGTGCACATCACCACCAGCTGGTTCTGCTCTGCATAAAGCTTTCGCGCCCGCGAGGCGAGGTGCGCAAAAGAGCGACAGAACGTAAACGTGAAGGTGGACCAGACCTGCCGGGGGTGGGATGTGCACGTAGATCAGGGGACGGTGACGACCGAAGGGGCCGAGCTCTACTACGAAACGTGTGGAGAAGGCCCCCCGGTCTTGCTCATCCAAGGTGGACTCAGCGAAGCCGGTGCGACCCAGCAGCTGGCGACAGCACTGGCGCAGCAGCACCAGGTCATCAGCTACGACCGGCGCGGCTTGTCCCGCAGCACGGTCACCCGCGACCCGCAGCCGCTGACGATGGCCACCCATGCCGACGACGCGGCCGCGTTGCTGGCCGCGCTGACCTCCGAACCTGCTCGCGTGGTCGGTCCCAGCATCGGCGCCGTGATCGGCCTGCACCTCACCGCCCGCCATTCCGACCAGGTGGCGCTCCTGGTCGCCCACGAACCGCCGATGGCCTCGCTGGTGCGCGATCCCGACCAGGAAGCCGGGCTCGATGAAGTCGCCGAGCTCGCGCGCGAGGACGTCGGCGCCGCGATTCGCCGCTTCGTCGCTCTCGGCGGCCACCGCGAAGGAACACAGGAACCGGGAGCCGGTCCGGCCCCGCCGGTCGGGAACGGCGAGGCGAACTTGCGGCGCTTTTTCACCTACGACTTTCCCGCCGTGCGCACCGCCGCGCTCGATCTCGACCAGCTCGCGGGGCCAGCGCGGCCGCCGGTGATCGTGACCGGCGGCGAGGAATCGCGCGGCCAGTGGGAATACCGCTGCGCCCAGCAGCTCGCCGCCGAGCTCGACTGCAAGCTCGTCGAGATGCCGGGAGGCCACAACGGACTGGTCAGCCACCCGTGGGCGACAGCGGACGTGCTTCGCCGCCTGTTCACGGAGTCGATCGGATGAAGAACGACTCCCGAGGCTGGCGCAACGACCTGCAACTACGCCGAGGCGTGAAGAGCCTCTTGCGGGAACTCGAGCTCGACGCACCGCTGGATGTGCGCGAGCTGTGCGACCGCTTGGGGCAACGCCGCGGCCGCCCGATCAAGCTCCGCGCCTACCCGCTGCCCGCGCCGGGCGTGTTCGGGCTCTGGATCGGCACAGCGGACGCCGACTACATCCTGTACCAGCGCGACACCACCGTCGCGCACCAAGAACACATCATCCTGCACGAAATCGGCCACATCATCAGCGGCCACGGCAGCGATGAGAACGACGACGACATCTGGCAGCAGATTTTTCCGAACATTCCCCCGGAAATCGTGCTGCGCGCGCTGCGCCGGGATGGCTATGGACCGGCGATCGAGCGCGAGGCCGAGATGGTGGCCACGGTCATCAAGGAGTGGGCGACCCTGCTGGAGCGCTTGCAGTTCCCTCCCGATCGGAAAACCGATGCCGCCCGCCGACTGCGGGGGGCCTTCGACGACCACCAGGGATGGCTGTGATGGCGCTACCCAACCTGTTGATGTGGGCCGCGGCAACCATAGCGGCGATCTGGAAACTCTCCCAGCTGATCCGGGCACCACACGACAGGGGGCTCCGGGTCGTGACCATGTGCACCGTCCTGGTGCTCGTCGCGCTCTCCGCCCAGCTGGCCGTCAGCATTCCGCCGGTGGCCGAGTTCTTCCCGAGCCAGTCACCGAAGCTGATCCAGAACGTCATCCTCACCTTCTTCTTCGCGCTGCTGCTGGTGCTGTTGCACTCCAGCGTCGCCCCCTCAGCGGTCGGCTCGCGCGGCTGGCTTGAAGTCATGTTCGCCCTGGTCGCCAGCGGTGGCCTGGTGGCGGCTTTCGCTGCGGCGGCCCCGGACAACCGGGGCGCCAGCTACGAGCACGCCGGCGACTCACCGGCGGTGCTGGCCTTCTACCTGATCGGCAACCTCTACATGAGCTACGCGACCGCACGCGGCGCGTACCTCGCCTGGACCACGGCCGACCACACCCGGTCGCGCGCCCGCCTGAGCCTGCGTGTGGCGGCCGCCGGCCTGGCCGTAAACTGCCTCGGAACCCACACGCCCCGAGTCCTGTCCACCGCGGGACGGCTGGTCTCCGGCAAAGACCCCATCCCCGGCACCGCAACGTGGACAACACCGATCTTGGCCATCGGGATCGTGGCGTTCTTCCTGGGAATCGGCTATCCCGGAGTCCGCACGGGCCTGGTCAAAGCCCGCATGTGGATCGAAGTGCGCCGCCACTACCGCCAACTGCGTCCGCTATGGGCAGCGCTGTGCGCGCAGTTCGACAACATCGCACTGTTCCCGCAGGTCTCTCCGCTGCGCGAAGCGCTCCAGCTCCGCCAGATGCGGCTGCGGTACTACCGGCGCGTCATCGAATGCCGGGACGGGCTGGTGTGTCTGAGCCCGTTCGTCGCCGAACCCGTTGACTCGAGCAAGACTCCCGAACAACAGGCCGAGATCGTGCGCGACGCGCTCGCGCGCGCCGCCGCCGGTGAGCAAGTGTCGGTGACCTCAGTGCTCGCGGCACCGGAAGCAGCAGGCATGGACGCCGATTCCCAACAGCTGCTCGCCCTGTCCCGCGCGTTCGGCCGCCTGGACAGCACCGATGCGCGACCGGTGTCCGGGACGACCAGCCCCACTAACTGAAACCCCGCCGGGATCAGCGCCCGGGTCAGGCAGCCGGTCACGCACGTCCCACTCCAGCAACTCTGCCGGACTCCCGGTCGAACTCCTGCTTGGCGCTTCTGCTGGCTCCGCGGGCCCCGCCGATCAACGGGCGCAGGGAGAGCACCGTCTGACTGCGACGGAAATCGCACCATCCCGACTACCCTTCCCATATATACCCGAGGTTTGAGCGGGACTTCGGTGGGCTTTCCAAACACACTCAGAGCACGGAACAGGGGGAGGCGACGGAGATGGACTGGATCGACCGCTTTGACCGGGACGAACAAACTGGGCCGACAGGATGGACGGAATCCATCGTCGCTGCCGTGATCCCCGATCGTAAGATTGACGCCGGGCTAGAGGTTCCTCCGCTTCCCGTTCCCGAGCTGGGACCGGTGGCCGACGGCTCGTCAGCATTCAGCATGGGACGCATCGATCGTTCTGGGCGGATCGCCGCACGCAGCGTTCTCGACCGACTCGGCTGGTCACCCCACGATCGGCTCTCGCTCACCACGGTCGCCGGTATCGTCTTGATCCGCCGGGACCCAGCAGACGGCACCGTCACACTGCCAGGGCGCGGCTGCCTCGGGATTCCATCCAGAGTCAGGGGACGTTGTGGCATTGAGCCCGGCCGCAGCGTCCTGCTCACGGCCATGCCCAGCCACGATCTCGTCCTCCTATACCCAGAGGCCATGGTCGAACAGATGCTTCTCCTCTTCCACACCCAGGTCATCGCTCAGGACTGACATGCGCGCTGAAACTGACGAGGGAGACACTGAGGGAATTCGCGAGGAACTTGAGGCACTCCGCGTCCTCCTGACGCGACTCAACCTGGCCCCCACCGGTCTCACCACCACAGATCCGCCGACGCCGACATTCGAGCAGTACGTACCCCAGGTAGCGGCCTCGGTCAGCGTCGGCACCAGACGGACATATGGTCCCTACTGGCGACAACTCGTCGAACACTGGCCGGAACGTCGACTCACCGAGCCCACCAGTACCGAGATCCGGCTCCTCGCCGAACACGTCCAGGCGCAGGCGCTCATCCGGCGCAACAGTCGCGGTGGTCGCAGCGCCGCCGAGCACTTCATCGCAGCGCTCCGCCGGCTCTACGACCAAGCCGAAGCAGACGGCTTGCTCTCGGGAACCGCCAACCCGGCCAGTCGCGTACCGAAACCAACCAGGCTGCCCAGTACCCGGCACGCCCTCTCCAATCGCCACCTCACCGCGATCAACCACATCGCCGCGACCACCGGCAACGACCCCGCTCTCGATTCACTCCTCCTCCGTTTCCACACCGAAACCGCATGCCGCCGCGCCGGCGCACTCACCCTCCGACCACGCGACCTCGACCCCGCACTCTGCGTTGTCCAACTGACCGAAAAGGGCGGCACACGACGAACACAACCCGTCTCCCCCAGCCTCATACACCACCTACAGGCACACATTCACCACCGCCACAGCACGGACCCGAACACGACTATCTTCCGCTACCGCGACGGTCGGCCCATCACCCGCCGCCGCTATGACCACCTCTGGAGCCGCATCGGAGACCATCTCCCCTGGGTAGCCGCACAGCAGATCAGCGCCCACTGGATCCGGCACACCACGCTCACCTGGGTCGAACGCCACTTCGGCTACGCCGTCGCCCGTGCATACGCCGGCCACCAACCCCGCGGCCATGAACCCACCGCCACGGCCACCTACATCCGTGCCGACATCGAAGAAGTCGCCACCGCCCTCGCCGCACTCACCGACGAGGCGCACCCCCTCGCTCCGGAAAAGCAAGGCCCGTCCGTGCGGTAATTCGGTACTGTACATAACGTTTCAATACCCACTGAAACAATCAGGCAAATAAACCGGCGATCCGCCGTCGAAGCCCACGCGAGCAGCGTGCCGCGCTCGTCACGGTGCGGCAGGTCGGCACCCCACGATCCCGGCACCAAGTGGCTCTTGTCGAACACACCCGCCCGGGGACTTCACGCATGTTCAGTCACATCGCGGCGTCCGCCCGCTCGCCCGGTTCCGCGTTGGCCGCAGTACCGATCAGCATCTCCCCCTTCTCCACGAGCATCGCCAACAGTTGGCGGAACTCCGCAAGAGCCAGTTCGCGTTCGGGGCCTGCGCTCGGAATTGGGGTGCCAATCCGCGTCGTCTGGCCGGCCAGGCGGACTCCTTCGCGCCAGCTGAGCAGCTCCGGATCATCCGCCCAGCGGAGTTCGTTGCGGAACCAGATTACCGAAGTCGTGATCAGGTCCCGCTCATCGTAAGGATGCGGAACGGGGGCGGTCAGTCGGTTCTTCATCTCGTCGTCGCCCGGCCTGGCCTCGATGTGCGCGATCAGCGACGCACTGTAAACCTGCTGGCACCCCACCACGGCTTGGAGCCGGATCAGGCCGGGGGCAAAGACCGGGGCGCCTTCGATGCGGCTAAGGCCATCGGCGGTGCAGTTGATGTAAAGAACCTCTCCGTCGTACTCCCGGGATCCGTTCTCGAGAATCAGGCCCGACTGGTTGATCTCGCGAACCCGGCCCAGCCGAACGACGTCGTCGATCCGTCGCAGGTCCTCCACTTCGGACTTCGTTACCGTCGCGCAACGGAAGGCGGTCGGGCGCACGTCGTCGGAGAGCCGGAAGAAGTACTCCGCGTCCACGAGCCGGTCGTACAACTCGTCCAGCGTCTCCGATTCCAGCCAGGCACCGTAGAAGAGTTCGTTGAACGAGTCGCAGACCGGCGCGAACTCGGGGCCAGGCTGGAAAACAGCTCGGTTATAAAGCCATGCTTCTCTCGGGACGACCCAGCTGACGGCCTCGGGCGCGGTCCCGCGTTCGAGAAGCCACAGCACCGTGTCGATCGCCGTCTTCCCCGCCCCGAGGACGACGTACTTGTCGTAGCGGTTCCGGATGCGGACCAAGCCGTTGGGCGGGATCGGCTGCACTCCGTCGCGCACCTGGAATCGGGGCGGCGTAGCGGCCGGGACCTCGACGTTCATGAACGTGCCGTCCACGACTCGGCGGCGGGGTGTAATCTCGAGGAGCTCTCCGGAGAGGATGCGCGAAACCTTGCCATCGCCGAGGTATTCGGAGTTCGGAAGGTAACGCACTCGCCCGCTGGCCAAGAACTTATCGTTCATGACCTTCTCGAAATAGTCGCGGAGTTCATCGGCGGAAGCGAGTTCGAGGAGCCCGGCATTGTGGCCGCGCGTCTCCACGACGCCCGAGCCGAGCGGGCGCGAGTTGACGCCGTAGAAGTCCGACGGCTGATGGAGCCTGACGAAGTCGTAGGCGACCCGCCAGTGGCCGCCCGGTTTGTCGTACCGGTCCACTACGACGACGTCGGCGTCGGTCTCGTCGAGGATCGTGTCGATGAAGGCCAGGGACATGGCTCCGGCGCCCACGACGAGGTAGTCGGTCTCGATCTTCATGGCCATTTTCCCTTACCCCCCGAACACGATCACGCCGCGGATATTCTTCCCGTCGACCAGGTCCTGGTAGCCCTCGTTAACCTGGTCAAGCCTGTACCGGCGGGTGATCAGCTCGTCGAGCTTCAGGCGTCCCTGATCGTAAAGGCCGAGCAGCTTCTTGATGTCGTGCTGCGGATTACACTCGCCGAACAAGGAGCCCTTGATCGTCTTCTGCCAGAAGGTCAGCTCTTCGCCCGGCACATGGACGGTCAGCTCCCCTGAGGGCGATACGCCCGTTACCACGACCGTGCCGCCCTTCCCGACGGCGGCGAACGCCGCTTGCACGACCGTCTCGTCGACCTTTCCCACGGTCACGACCGCCTGGTCGGCGCCCTGACCCCGGGTCAGCTCGACGACCGCCTCGTGCGCCGCGCCGGCGTCGGCGAAGACGTGGGTGGCGCCAAACGTCGGCGCCGCGTCTCGCTTGAACTCCTGGGGTTCCACGACCACGACATTCTTGGCGCCGGCCAGCGCCGCGCCCTGCACAGCGTTCATGCCGATCCCGCCTGCGCCGTAGACCACGGTCGTGTCGCCCGCTCGGACGTTGCCGGTGTAAACCGCGGAGCCCCAGCCCGTCGGCACGCCGCAGCTGACCAACGCCGCTGTCTCGAGCGGCAGCCAATCGTCGATCTTAACGACGGAGTGCTCCGACAGGGTTGAATACTCCGCGAACGTCCCGACGGAGCACATCCCGCCGACATCCTCGCCCTCGTGGTGGAACCGGAACGTCCCGTCGAGTAACTGGCCGTCGAGCAGGTTGGCACCGAGGTCGCACAGATTCTGCCGTCCGGTCGAGCAGTATCGGCATACACCGCAGCTGGGAATGAAGCTGCACACAATGTGGTCGCCCGGCTTCACCTTCGTCACTCCCGGGCCGACCTCCTCGACGATCCCAGCGCCCTCGTGACCGCCGACCATCGGGAGCCGGGAGGGCATGTCGCCGGTCAGCAGGTGAAGATCGGAGTGGCAGAGCCCGGCCGCGACCATGCGGATGAGGACCTCCCCCCGCTTCGGGGCGGCCAGGTGTAGTTCGATCACCTCGAACGGCTTGCCTGCGGCAAGCAGAACAGCGGCGCGTGTCCTCATGCGTGTTCTCCTCACGACGTCGAGCTGAGACGCCGAGGTTAGAGGCCGAGGGCGGGCAATTACCTTTTCGTCCTCCGGTCGCGCCCGGACGGGGGATCTTCCGGCGTCTTGCCGTTGAATCCCCCGGATGGACTGTCGATGGCCCGCCAGCGGACAGTTCACGGGGCGAGGGGTGAACTATGGCAATACCGAGCGATTCCGAATCAAAGGCAGATGCAGACAGGAGAGTTTGGTGAGCAACTCGATTCGCGCTGGTGAAGTGAAGGCAGGCGGCCTGACGTTCTCGATACTTGAAGCAGGCACTGGCCCCCTCGCCCTCTGCCTTCACGGCTTTCCGGACACAGCTCACACCTGGCGGCACCTGCTGCCTGCGTTGGCGGACGCCGGATTCCGCGCGGTCGCCCCTTTCATGCGCGGATACGCGCCGACACAAGTCCCGGAAGACGGCTGCTACAGTCCGGGGGCGCTGGTTTCGGACATCGACGCGCTCCACGAGGCTCTGAACGGTGACGGCACTGCGGTGCTGCTCGGTCACGACTGGGGCGCTGTCGCCGCATATGGCGCCGCGGCATTCGCTCCGGACCGCTGGCGACGCTTGGTCACGCTGTCCATTCCGCCGCCAGCTCTCGACGACGTCGTCCTTCAAGACTTCAACCAGTTGAAACGCTCGTTCTACGCCTATCTATTCCTGGCCCCATACGCCGAAGACCTGGCCTCAGCAGACGACATGGCGCTCGTCGCTCGTCTCTGGAAAGAGTGGTCGCCGGGCTACGATCACGACGTCGACATGGCCTTCGTGCGGAAGTCACTCGGTGCGCGGGACAACCTGTCGGCGGCTCTGGGTTACTACCGCGCTTCCGCCGGATTCGGGCCCGTGTCGGAGAAGCACGACGACCACGCGCTGGCATTCGAACGGCCTGCCCCGCAACCGACGCTGTACCTCCACGGCGCACAGGACGGCTGTGTATCGAGCCGGTGGACCGAAACCTCTCTCGCGCACCTCGCCCCCGGCTCGCGGACGTCCGTCGTCGACGAAGCGGGCCATTTCCTTCACCTTGAGAAACCTGCCAAGGTGAACGGAGCGATCGTTCAATGGCTAGTGCAGAACCGATAGTACCGGGTCGTCGGCGCCCGGGAACTCGCGCGCCGACGACCCGGGCCTTAGCTCATGCCGGAAGGTCGACGAGCGCGGAAAGCCGAGCACGGTGGGCGCCGGATGCACCAAGTGCGATCTGGTCCGCCTTGGCTCGCTTGAGGTAGAGATGCGCGGGATGTTCCCAGGTCATTCCGATGCCGCCGTGCAACTGGATGGCCTCCTCTGCGGCCACCACGGCGATATCGCCGCAATAGGACTGCGCGACAGCGATCGCGACCGGCACGTCCGCATCACCGGTCGCGAGGGCGGCCGCGGCGTACTGCGCTGCCGCGGCCGCGGATTCCACCTGCGTGAACAGGTCAGCCAAGCGGTGTTTGAGGGCTTGGAAGCCGCCCACGATGCGGCCGAACTGCCTGCGCATTTTGAGGTACTCGACAGTAGTCTCCAGACACCAGCGAGACACGCCGACCTGTTCCGCAGCGAGCAAGCCCGCGCCGTACTCCAGTGCGCGCCGCACGGACAGCGAGCAGTCGGCGGCGGCGACGACGCGACCGGGCGCGGCATCGAGGCGCACGTCGGCAAGCTGGCGAGACATGTCGAGGGAGACGACCGGTAGAACCGAAGCATCAGCGACAGCTACCTCGTACAGCGCGGGCTCGCCATCGGCCTCGACGATCGACAGCAGCGTGTCTGCCTCGAGTACCCCGGCAACGCTTGTGACAGTGCCGGAGATCCGGCCCCCATCCAAGCGCAGCACCGGCAGATCCGCGTCGGGCGCGGTCGACCACGGCACCATAAGAGCAGCGGTACGAGTGCCTTCCGCCAGACGGCCGAGCAGCTCTGCGCCGCTGTCGGCGAGCGCGGTGGTGGCGATCACCGAGCTGGTCAGGAACGGGACCGGTGCGGCAAAGCGGCCCAGCTCTTCCAACACCACCGCCGCCTCGCGGGCCGATGCCCCGTGGCCGCCGTGCTTCTCGCTAATCAGCAGTCCAGCCAGGCCGAGGTCTCCAGCCAGTGCCTTCCACAGGCCGGCGACGAGCGAACGGTCGCCGTCGTACAGGGCGGTCACCGCTTCCGGTGAGCACCGGTCCTTCATCAGGTTCCGCACGGTCGCCCGTAAGTCCTGTTCCAGTTCGTTCGGGATCAGGTCCAGTTCGTTCATCGGGAAATATCCTTCCACGGCACGTTTTTGTCGGACCGGGGCTCGGCAGGCAGGCCAAGGACGCGTTCGGCAACGATGTTTCGCAGGATCTCCGAAGTGCCGCCTTCGATCGAGTTCCCCTTGGCGCGCAGGTAGCGGTATCCGGCGTCGCGGCCGATGAAGGACACCGATTCGGGCCGCACCATCGTCCAGTCGGAGTAGCGCAGGCCGTCTTCGCCGAGGATTTCAAGTTCTAGGCCAGACAGCTGCTGGCTCAGTCGCGCGAAGGTCAGCTTCATCG
This sequence comes from Saccharopolyspora tripterygii, assembly GCF_054778355.1. Classification (NCBI taxonomy): domain Bacteria; kingdom Bacillati; phylum Actinomycetota; class Actinomycetes; order Pseudonocardiales; family Pseudonocardiaceae; genus Saccharopolyspora; species Saccharopolyspora tripterygii. Next base: position 14,224 of record NZ_BAAGZP010000016.1, read on the forward strand.
TCGAGCCTTCCGGACCAGGCTGGCCCTGGACGAGTTTCTGCTGCAGCCGAGTACCAGTCAGGCGGGCGACCTCCGCTTCGACCCACAGACGCAGCAAGCGTTCGTGCAGTTCCGGTGTGCGGCGTTCCGGATGATCGCGCCAGGTTCGCGCCACGACGCCGATCACGCCAGTCTCCCGCTCGGCTGACCTACCGATGGAGACCCGTTCGTTATTCAGCGTTCCGTTGGCGACCTTCCAGCCTTCGCCGATCGCGCCCAGCCGCTGGCTGTCCGGGATCCGTACGTCGGTGAGGAACACCTCGTTGAATTCCGCCTCGCCGGTGAGCTGGCGCAGTGGCCGAACTTCCACGCCGGGATCGGTCATGTCGCAGAGGAAGTAGGTGAGGCCAGCGTGCTTGGGCAAGTCTGGATCGGTGCGCGCGACAAGGATCGCGAACTGTGCCCGATGGGCGACCGACGTCCACACTTTCTGGCCGTTGACCACCCAGTCTGTGCCGTCGCGGACGGCGCGGGTAGCCACATTCGCAAGGTCAGAGCCAGCGCCGGGTTCGCTGAACAGCTGGCACCAGATCTCTTCTCCGGTCCACAACGGACGCAGGAACCGGGTTTTCTGTTCGTCGGTGCCGAATGCGGCGATCGTCGGCGCGGCCATTCCGAGGCCGATTCCGTTGGCTTCAGGGCGGTTGTTCGGCGCGCCCGCTTCGGCGAACAGCCGGTCCACCTCCGCCTGCAGCGATTGCGGGAGCCCAAGTCCGCCGCAGCCTTCGGGGTAGGAGACCCAGGCCAGGCCGGCGTCGAAGCGGGCACGGAGGTACTTTAGCCGATCCGTGGAGCCGGGGTCGTGGGACGCCAGGAACTGACCGACCCGTTCGCGAAGTTGGTCGGGGGTCATCGCACTCCTCTCCTTTCAGTTCGCCGGCGGATTTCTGTCGCGACGCGGCTGACTGCGACGGTCTCCGACGCTTCGTCGGTCACGTCAACGGCAACGGCGAGGGCGCGCCCGCCCTCGGCTGTCACCTGTTCGACAACCTTGGCGCACGCGGTTTCATCGCGATCCATTACTGCGACAGCGAAACCGCCGGCTGCGAGCCGTTTCGCTATGCCTCTGCCGATACCACCCGCCGCGCCCGTTACGATGGCGGTGCGCGGTGCCTCGGTTGAAGTCATGGGAGATCACTCCGGTACGTAGGGGTCATTCGACGCTTGACGTGAGGGTCCCGCCGCCGTCGAGGACAACCGTCTGGCCGGTCATCCAGGCCGCGTCGGCGGAGAGCAGGAATGCGACGACACCGCCGACGTCATCCGGCACGCCCAGCCTATTGAGCGGGTACATCTGGCTGGTTTCCTCTTCGCGGCCTTCGTACAAAGCTGCCGCGAAACGCGTCTTGACGACCGCCGGGGCGACACCGTTGACCCGTATGCCGGGGCCGAGCTCGAGGGCGAGCAGATCGGTGATCGAGTTCAGCATCGCTTTGGTGGCACCATAGAAGCCGATATTGCGGGCGGGCCGGATGCTCGAAACCGACGACACGTTGACGATCGCACCTCCGTGCGTGCTCATCCAGGCCGCGCATGCCTTCTGGATCCAGGACACCGCGGCGATGCAGTTCACCTCGACGATCTTGCGCGCGGCGGCGACGTCGAGTTCGAGCATCGGCCCATAGGTAGGGTTGATTCCGGTGTTGTTCACCAAGAAGTCGATGCTGCCGAACGTATCGAGCGCCTGTCGGACAACGTCGTCCTGGTGCTGTGCGTCGTCGGCCCGCCCAGCCACGCCCAGTGCATGCTCCGCGCCGCCCAGCTGCTCGACCGCTGCGTCGAGAGCGTCCTGCTTGCGGGCGGTGATCACAACGCGCGCGCCATCCGCGACAAGCCGTTCGGCGATAGCGAGACCAATCCCCCGGCTGGCCCCAGTGACGATCGCGGTCCGGCCGACAAAACGCCCGGTCACGAGAGCCGCTCCAGCACCATCGCCATGCCCTGGCCTCCGCCGACGCACATGGTTTCCAACCCGAATTGCTTATCGTGCCATTGCAGGGAATTGATGAGCGTGCTGGTGATCCGGGCACCAGTCATGCCGAACGGATGCCCCACCGCGATCGCCCCGCCATTGACGTTGAGCTTGTCCTCGTCGACTCCCAGGTCGCGGGCCGAGGGAATCACCTGTGCCGCGAACGCCTCGTTGATCTCCACCAAGTCGATGTCGCTCATAGACAAACCAGCGAGCGCCAAGGCCTTGCGTGACGCCTCCACCGGGCCGAGTCCCATGATTTCCGGCGACAGTCCGGAAACGCCAGTGCTGACGATCCGCGCCAGCGGCGCCAGTCCGAGCTGCTTCGCCTTCTCATCAGACATGACCACCAAAGCGGCGGCTCCGTCGTTGAGCGGACAGCAGTTGCCCGCGGTGACCGTCCCGCCCGGACGGAACACCGCCTTCAGCCCGGCGACGTCGTCCAGCGTCACCCCGGCGCGCGGTCCGTCGTCCGCGCTCACGACTGTGCCGTCAGCGAGAGTGACCGGGGTGATGTCGCGAGCCCAGAATCCGTTCGCGATCGCCTTCTCGGCGAGGTTCTGACTGCGGACGCCGAATGCGTCTTGATCCGCTCGCGTGACATTCTTCAGCTGAGCCACGTTCTCCGCAGTCTGTCCCATGGCAATGTAGACGTCCGGCAGGCCGCCTTCCTCGCGGGGGTCGGTCCAGGCCTCCCCGCCTTCGGCGAACTTCTTGGTGCGCGCCAGTGCATCCGCGAACAGCGGGTTCTGGCCCTCCGGGGTGTCCGCCACGCCGTGGCTGTAGCGGCTCACGGTCTCGACACCAGCTGAGACGAACACGCCGCCCTCGCCAGCCCGGATCGCGTGCAGCGCCATCCTGGTGGTCTGCAGACTGCTGGAGCAGTACCGGTTCACCGTGACGCCCGGAAGGTGGTCCATTCCGGCCAGCACCGCCACCGCACGGCCCAGGTTGTTGCCCGATTCCCCGGCGGGCTGCCCGCAGCCGAGCATCAGGTCGTCGATGTCCCGCGGGTCAAGTTCGGGGACCTTCGCCAGCGCCGCCCGCACCATCGTCGCGGCCAGGTCGTCGGGGCGCAGGTCTTTGAGCGATCCCTTGCCTGCCCGGCCAATCGGCGAACGGGCCGTGGCGACGATGACGGCTTCACGCATCGAATCTCCAGTTTACTAAGCGCTTGCTTATTACGGACGCCCGTCACGCTTACAGAAGCCTGGAGTTAACGGCCCTGACGACGGCGATAATGTGCCCATCAGGGGGATGTCGCCCCGCCCGGATAGGTTCGGCTCCCGGCCGACGGCTTGCATCCAGTGCAGGAGCGCGCCGCAGGTCTGCGCCGGATCGAGGAAATGGTCCGCCCAGCCGTCGTGGTCGGCGGACTCCCCGATGATCGCCGCACCACCGGAAAAGCCAGCGCCTTACACGGCCGATTGCCGCCGTCTCGAATGAAACGTGGTGCAGCCCACTGCCCGACCGGGACAGATATCGCGTGATAGGGCTCTCGATCCGATGTCGCGGCGCGAACACTTCGAAGCGGAGATCGGAGCCTGCGAGGATCAACGTTCCCTGGATGTCCAGTTCCTCGTCCCCATCCTCTTCCTCGACGACGCCGAGGCAATCGACGATCGTGGCTGCTACGTATGGTGCAGAGAAACGGCTCTGGCCAGAGAACTGCCAGGCCTCTGTCCACGGAAGTCGACATGCGTTCTCCTTCAGGAATGGCCAGGGAGCACCCGATCGCGTCGGACTCGATCCCCAGTTCCTTCCCCCGCAGGAAGTGCGCCCAGCCGGGCGGGTTGCCGCCCCGCTCCCCCGCTCGGGCTGTCCTTTGCCGCGGAACGTGCCCAGGCCGGCCATTCGGCGGCAAAATCAACGAAGCCTCAATGGAGAAGGGTCGCTCGATGACACTGAAAATCGTCGCGGACACCTCCGCGTGCAAGGGAACCGCCTGTTGTCTGATGGAATCGCCAGGCCTCTGCGACGTCGACGAGACGACCGGGAAGGTCGTCGTGCTGGTCAACGAGATCGACGAAGCACGACGCGACGAGGCGGAGACCGCGGTCCGCGCGTGCCCGACGAAGGCACTAGAACTCCGGGAATGCTGACCATGGATCGGATCGTGGTCGTGGGCGCTTCGGTCGCTGGGGTCAATGCGGTCGAAACCCTGCGCAAGAATGGTTTCAACGGTGATGTCACGCTGGTCGGAGCGGAACCGCAGCTGCCCTACGACCGGCCGCCGCTTTCCAAGGAAGCGCTGAAGACCGGCACCGCCGACGTCGCGCTCCAGCCGCCCGAATGGTACGAAGACCACGGCGTCTCGCTCCGGCTTGGCCAGCCCGCGACAGGTCTGTCCCCGACCGAGCGGGAAGTCGTGCTCGCTGACGGAAGCTGCCTGAGCTACGACGGCCTCGTCCTCGCCACCGGCTCCGCCGTGCGGCCATTGGAGCAGTCCGAGCAGACCGGGCCGGTCCGCGTGCTGCGAACGCTCTCCGACTCCGCCGCCCTGCACGCCGAACTCCGCCCCGGACGCCACCTCGCGATCATCGGCGCCGGGTTCATCGGCCTGGAGACCGCCGCCACCGCACGGGAGCTGGGCCTCGACGTCTCCGTGATCGAGATCGAAGCCACCCCGCTCGCCCGGGTGCTCGGAGCGGAGACTGGGCGGTGGTTCGCCGTTCTGCACACCGCCAACGGAGTGTCGATGCACTGCGGCAGTCGGATCGAGCGGATCGAGCGTTCCGGAGACCAGGTCAAGATCGAACTCTCCGACGGCACGGGTCTTACCGCCGACGTCGTAGTCGCCGGTGTCGGGGTCACTCCCGCCACGGCGTGGCTGACTGGCAGCAACATTTCGATCGATGACGGCATCGTCTGCGACGCACGGCTGCGCACCACTCTGCCCGGAGTGGTCGCCGCCGGGGACATCGCCCGCTGGCACAACCCGTTGTTCGGCCACGACATGCGCGTCGAACACTGGCTCAACGCGGTCGAACAGGGCCAGCATTCCGCGCTGAGTTTGCTCGGTTCGGACGAGCCCTACACGCGTGTTCCATACTTCTGGTCCGAGCAATTCGACGCGAAGATCCACAGCGTCGGGATCACCGCCGACGCCGATGTGTCGACCGTCCGCCGACTCGACACGAACAGTATCTCGATCGTTTTCGGGCGCAACGGCGTCGTGTGTGGCGCGCTGTGCGTCAACGCGCCCCGCGACGTAGCCCGCTATCGGCAGGCCGTCCAGAACCGAACGCCATGGAACGACCTCGTCTCCGCTTGAGCCTAGGAGCCCGCTATGGCCTTTGTGATCACCCAAGGATGCTGCAATGACGGCTCCTGCGTCCCGACCTGCCCCGTGCAATGCATCCGGCCCCGCCCTGGAGACCCCGACTTCACCCACACCGAGCAGCTGTACATCGACCCGAAAGCGTGCATCGACTGCGGTGCCTGCATGGACGCCTGCCCGGTGGAAGCGATCTACCCGGACTACGAGGTCCCGGACGGCTACCGCGACTACGCTGACCTCAACGCGGAGTATTTCGACACACATCCGCTGACCGCGGAAGACATGCCCAGCTACACCCGCCGCGTCCTCGCAGACGGGCACGACAGCCTCCGGGTAGCGATCGTCGGCTCGGGTCCGGCAGGCATGTACGCGACCGGCTTACTGAGCGAGATTCCCGGAGTCACTGTGTCGGTGTTCGACCGCCTTCCGACACCGTTCGGTCTGATCCGCTCCGGCGTCGCGCCCGACCACGTCCATACCAAGTCGATCGCCGACCGGTTCGGTGACTATCTCCGTCGCGCGAACGTCTCTTGCTACTTCCACGTCGAAGTCGGCCAGGACATCACGCTGCCGGAACTGCTCGACCACCATCACGCGGTTCTCTGGGCGGGAGGAGCCGACGCGGACCGCGAACTCGCGGTGCCGGGCGAGCACCTCGACGGCGTTTGGTCCGCTCGGGACTTCGTAGCCTGGTACAACGGTCACCCGGCCTTAGCGGACCGCTCGTTCGCCGCCGACGGGAACCGGGCGGTCGTGGTGGGCAACGGCAACGTGGCCCTCGACGTGGCCCGGACACTGCTGCTCGGCCCAGAGGTGCTCGAGCAGACCGACATCTCCGATACCGCGCTGGACGCCCTCTCCAGGTCCGGCATCCGAGAAGTCGACATTGTCGCGCGGCGGGGCCCCGAGCACGCGGCGTACTCGCTCGGCGAACTGCTAGCCCTATCGAAACTCGAGGGAATTTCCCTGGTCGCCGAACCCAGCGAAGTCGTCGCTGCACCGGATCACGGCCGTCGTCACGAAATCCTGCTCCGCGCGGCACGCGATGCCGAGGGAGGGCACGATCGCGTGATCCGCATGCGCTTCGGCCTGGAACCGGTCTCGATCGAAGGCAGCGATCGCGTCGAGTCGATCACCTTCCGGCGCAGCGACGAGAAGCTCGAGACAATCCCGGCAGCGGCCGTCTTCCGCGCGATCGGCTACCGCGGGCGGGAAGTCGACGGCCTGCCGTTCGACCCCATCACCGCTACGGTCCCGCACGACGCGGGCCGCGTCGTGAACCCAGCCTCCGACGAGGACATCCCCGGACTGTACTGCTCGGGCTGGATCAAGCGGGGTCCACGCGGCATGATCGGCACCAACAAGACCGACGCGACCGAGACAGTCGACAGCATTCTGCAAGACCTCGCCGACGATCGGCTCACCGCACCGAAGCACGATCCCTCGGCGTTGGCCGAACTGCTCGCGGCCCGAGGCCTCAACGTTGTCGATAAGGCCGGGTGGCAACGGATCGACAAAGCCGAGAAGGCCCGCGGCGCCGGCCAGGGCAGGTCGCGCAAGAAGTTCATTGCGCTGAGCGAGATGCTGCGCGCCTCGCGCGGCGAAGCGTGACCTCCTGCCGACCTGCCCGAACAGGCAGGTCGGACTTCGTATCGGTCCACAGTCGGACGGTCTACGGCACAGGAGCAAGCGAACGCCGCAACAACACCTGGTCAGCGACGCGGTCGCCCGAGCGCAGTGCACCGTCCATGGCTCTCGTCCAACATGTGCTCGACCACGAAATGGATTGCGTCCCTGCTCACGCACGAGCGAGCAACGCTGGCAGCCCCGGGAAGTCCGCAGCGGGCACGACGACACAACTCCCCCGGCGTACACCTCCTCGTCCAGTCCTGGAGGACGCCAGCGAGCCGCTCCGGCTGGCTACCGATCGCGGCCCGTTCGAGATCGTCGAGATCCGTGTGATCTCCTGCAAAGTGCATGCGATTGTGCGGTACGGAGAACTGTGCGGCAGCACTAGCCAACTCGGTGGCGAGACGTTCGTCGGTATGCAGTTCGATCTCGGCTCCATCGAGGAGCTGACGTACCGTGTGCACTGCCGAACTCACCCGCAAGTCGAGCCCCTTGGCAAGGGGTTCGTACACGGACTGCGATCCGCCGGCCATCCACCGCGCGGTGAAACAACCCATCTCGTCGAACTGGCGCGTCTCGAAGTGGCTCGGAGCGGGAGATCGCGGCGAGCACCGCCTCGACGTCCGGCGAAAAGCCCAATCGGCCGATCCATTGGCTGACCATCTCGTGAGGCGAAGGAGCCCCTTCTTTCCCCGCCGCTCGGTTCTCGAAGTCGACGGCGGCGAGCCACTTACCGCGAAAGGGTACCCCACCGACTATGAGGTGGCCTTCGTTGCGCATGCAGTGCACGAACAACTACTCGTCCGGTTCGGTGTCCTCGAACCCAACAAGGGCTTTGATAGGTCGACGCAGAGCTCAGCGACGGCTCAGCAATCCCGCCGATAGGAGTTCTCCGCCAAGCTCGTAGTGTTGTCCGGCGGCGAAACCGGTACGGTCGGTATAGGCACGCCGACGCAGTCGCGCGCTTTCGAGGACGACGACCGGTACTCCGGCGACTTAAAGCCGTCGTGCGGCAGCCAACCAGGCTACGCCCACGCCGATCACCGCAACCAGTCGCGTGCCGTCGCCCGTCGCTTCCATGGACACGTCCGCTCCCCAGGTCGAAACGAGCGCCTTTCCGCCTCCCAGCAGATCGTTCCTCTGACAGGGAGCGAGGAGTCGCGCTTGAAGTACGCCAGTCTGCGCTGCCGACGCGCCTCCCTAAGACCCTCCCCCGTGAGGGTGTTCAATGTCGTCCGGGAGGCCGATCACGTCCGGCAATGTGCTTTGAATGGCACAGCGCCGGACGAGCTGAAAAGCGAGGGACCAGATGAGCAAGTACAGCGTGACCGACCCGAGCACCGGTGAGACAGTCGCGACGTTCGCGACCCATTCCGACGACGAGGTGCGAACCCGAATCGATCGCGCGGACGCCACCTATCGGAAATGGGCGAGGTCTTCACCGGTCGCCGAACGATCCGCGCTGCTGGGCCGGGTCGCCGGGCTTTACCGGGAACGACGCGAAAATCTCGCCGAGATCGTGGTGCGCGAGGTCGGCAAGCCGATCACCTCCGCGCTCGGCGAGGTCGACCTCTCCGCCGACATCTTCCAGTACTACGCGGACAAGGCAGAGGAGTTCCTCGCCGACGAACAGCTCGAGCTGCGGGACACCCCTGGTAAAGCGATCATCCGGCGCGGTCCGATCGGGACAGTTCTCGGGATCATGCCATGGAACTACCCCTACTACCAGGTCGCTCGGTTCGCCGCGCCGAATTTGCTGCTCGGCAACACGATCCTGCTCAAGCACGCCTCGCAGTGTCCCGCCTCCGCCGCGGCGATTGCCCAGATTTTTCTCGACGCCGACTTTCCCGTAGGCGCCTACGAGATGCTTTACGCCACCAGCGCGCAGATCGCGGACGTCATCGCCGATCCGCGGGTGCAAGGGGTTTCGGTCACTGGGTCCGAGCTTGCCGGCGCGGCGGTCGCTCGGGTCGCCGGGCAGCACTTGAAGAAGGTCGTTCTCGAACTCGGCGGGTCGGATCCGTTCATCGTGATGAGTAGCAACGACCTCGACGCGACGGTCGAATACGCGCTATGGGCGCGGTTCTACGAAAACGCCGGGCAAGTGTGCTGCGGCGCCAAGCGATTCATCCTCGCCGATGAGATCTACGAACCATTCATGGAGAAGTTCCTGGCCGCCCTGAGGGAATTGAGGCCGTCCGACCCCGCGAAGCCCGATACCTTGCTGGGCCCGGTTTCGTCCGCGGGAGCCGCCGAGACTCTGGCTGATCAGCTGAACAGGGCGGCCGAAGGCGGAGCGCGAGTCGCGCTCGGCGGTGGACAGGAGGGCGCGTTCGTCGAGCCGACCGTACTCGTGGACATCGCTCCCGGGAACGAAGCTGCCCGCGAAGAATTCTTCGGGCCATTCGCGCACATTTACCGGGTCTCGTCGGAGGACGAAGCGATCGCGGCAGCCAACGACACGCCGTTCGGCCTCGGTGCCTACGTGTTCAGCGCGGACCAAGAGCAGGCGCTGCGGATGGCCGACCGAATCGAGGCCGGCATGGTCTGGGTCAACACCCTCGGCGGCGAAGGCCCTGAGGTGCCCTTCGGCGGAATCAAGCGTTCCGGCTTCGGACGAGAGCTGGGCCGTTTCGGCGTGGACGAATTCGCAAACCGCAAGCTCATCCGAACCAACGCGTGAAAGGAGAGCCCGATGGGATTCGAAGGGCGTAAGACGCGCGCCGCGGTAATGTACGGCGTCAACGAGCCGCTGACCGTCGAAGAGATCGAGGTCGCCGAACCAGGTCCGGGCGAGGTCATGGTCAAGCTGGCCGCGAGCAGCGTCTGCCACAGCGATCTCCACGCCCTTGACGGCAGCTGGCCCCCGCAGGTGCCGATCGTCCTCGGGCACGAGGGCGCGGGCACGATCGAGGCGGTCGGTCCGGGCGTGACCCGGCACGCGGTGGGCGATCCCGTGTCGCTGTCCTGGACGCCGGGATGCGATCGGTGCCGGTTCTGCCTGGCCGGCTGTCCGAATCTGTGCGAACGGATGATGGCGACGACGGGCGCGAACGTGATGGTCGACGGCACGACCCGGCTGCGCACGGGTGCCCAGGAGATCTACACCTACATGGGGACCGGCTCGTTCAGCGAGTACACGGTCGTGCCGGAAACCGGTGCCGTCCCAATTCCGGCCGGCTCGCCGATGGACGTCGCCGCGGTCGTCGGATGCGCTGTCACGACGGGGTTCGGAGCCGCGACCAAGACCGCGCGGATCAGTGCCGGCGACACCGCCGTCGTGATCGGGCTCGGCGGAGTGGGGCTGTCGGTGGTCCAGGGCTGCGTCGCCCAATCGGCCGGCATGGTGATCGCGGTCGACGTCCATGAAAACAAGCTGGCGATGGCCAAGCGATTCGGCGCCACTCATGTCGTCAACGCGCGGGAGACCGACCCCGTCGCAGCCGTCGCCGAAATGACGGTTGGGCGCGGGGCGAATTTCACGTTCGAGGCGATCGGGTTTAAGGCGACGATCGAACAAGCGATCGGGATGCTCGGGCCGAGGGGCACCGCGGTGCTCGTGGGCATGCCGCCCTCGGGCGTTGTCTTCGAAGCCGATCCGACGGTTGTCGCGGCGTTGGAGCTGAGCATCGTGGGTTCCAACTACGGGTCGGCGAACCCGCCGATCGATTTCCCGAGGATCCTCGGCCTGGCCCAGTTGGGCCGGCTCGATCTCGCGGCCCTGATCACCCGGCGCATCGCACTCGACGACATCAACGAAGCGTTCGAGCATATGAAGCGAGGCGAAGGAATCCGCACCGTCGTTCATCATCGCTGACTTCAGCCAACCGCAGACGCTTTTCTCTGATGTGAATCGAAGTGTTGAGTCGTGAACAGCGGGGTCCGATCACGTGAGGTGTCGGACCCCGCTGCTGGTTGCTGGGCGACGTCCTACTGGACCGTCACGCCGCCGTCGACTACCAGAACCTGCGCCGTGATGTAGTCGGACGCCGTCGAGGCCAGGAAGACCGCCGGCCCGACGAACTCTTCGGGCTGAGCCCAGCGCCCCATGGGCACCTGCCGCCGGATGAACGTCGCGATATCCTCGTTCGACAGGTCCGGCAGCATCGACGTCTCGACGTAACCCGGTGCGATCGCGTTGACCTGGACGCCCTTGCGCGCCCACTCCAGACCGATCGCGCGGGTCACCCCGACCAGCCCGTGCTTCGCTGCGATGTAGGCACTGTCGTTGCGCATCGCGACCAGTCCGAGCACCGAAGCGATATTGATGACCTTCCCGCCGCCGTCCTTTAGGAACGGCGACGCGGCCTTGGTGAGCAGCCAGCACGACTGCAGGTTCAATTCGAGGATGCGCTGCCACACCGACAAGTCCGTCTTCTCGATGGACGAATCGTGGTCGTCACCTGCGTTGTTGACCAAGATGTCGAGGCCGCCGAGCGTCTGCGCAGCGTTCTCGACGCATGCGTCGATCGCCTCCGGCGAGCGCAGGTCGACCGGGTAGGGAGCGAAGCTACCGGGCGCGTCCGCGGCGAGTTCGGCAGTCTCTTTCAGGCCGTCTTCCGAACGGGCCGCGCCGATCACGTGCGCGCCCTGCTGCGCGAACCCCACAGCGATCGCCTGTCCGATGCCGCGGCTGGCGCCGGTCACCAGAGCGCGGCGGCCGGTGAGGTCGAAATCCGGGAGGTAGGGAGAATCCGCTGCGTTAGTCATGCCCGCACGATGGCAGCCGAAGCACCGGCGTCCCCGGCACCGAGTGCGAAAACAGCCCGGTCGGGGGTCAGTGCGATCAGATCGCGTCTTTGTGCTGCTGCGCGATCCAGTTCGCGATCTGGGTTCGCGACGTGAAGCCCAGTTTCGTCAGCGCCTTCTCGACATGACCGTCGACCGTTCGCGGGGAGAGGACCAGCCGCTCCGCGATGTCCCGGTTCGTCAGGCCTTCCGCCACCAGCGCGGCGACCTCCCGCTCGCGCTTCGTCAGCACGGTCGCCTGTTTCCTCGTCGTAGCGGACGCTGCGGACTGTTCGCCCATCGCCATAGCGAAGGCGGCATCGGAGGGCAACGCTCGCCCCCGATCGAACGCGGCCTGGAACTTGACCTCCCCCAACTGCTGTCGAGCCATCCGCTCGAAACGCTCGTGGTGCTCGATCAAGTGCACCGATCCGGCCATGGGCGAACCCAGGGCGCCCCACAAGGCAGCGGAGCCGCCGAACAACGCGGCCGCCCTGTCGCCGTTCTGTTCGGCCGCCATCGCCCACGCCAGGAGTTCGAGCGCGAAGGCGAGGCCGAGTGTGTCGTGGAACAAGCGCTTGATTCGGATCGCCGCGGTCAGGTCGGCTTCGGCCTGCCCCGGCTTCCCGGCGAGCACATTCAGCAAGCCGCGCACCCACAACGCGTACGACCGCTGCCATCGCTCCCCGGCCTCTTCGCAGTGGTCGAAAAGTTCCTCGAGCACCTGTGCACCGCCAGCGAGATTTCCAGACAGGACGAGCGCGCACGCCATCTCCGCGCGCAGCAGGTCCGGGTACTGCGCCTCGACGTCAGCTTCTTCGTACTGATCGAGAGCTTCGGCGAACAGCACGATCGCCTCCGACAGGTCGGAACGGAAGTAGTGGCTCACCGCGAGGGCGTGCTTGGCGTAAGCCTGCGCGCCGGGATCTTCGAAGCGCGCGGCGAGATCGGCCGCTTCCCGCACGAACGCGGTCGCCTCGCGCTCGGCTCCTTGGACACCGGCCAGGTAGGAGGCGGTCGCCAGGCCCCAGGCCCGTTCCCGAGTCGACTCCGGGCACAACGGCAACGCCCGTTCTAGCCAAAGCCGCCCCTCGGTGGTGTGGTCCATAGCCAGCCAGAACCACACCATTCCGGCCATGCGCAGGCCTCGGACCGCCTCCCCTGGTTCGGACAAGCAGTACTCGAAGGCACGGCGCAGGTTGGCGTGCTCGCTGCGAAGCCGGCTCGCCCACTCCAACTGCCGGGGACCAGGCCATTCCGCAGCTGCTTGGTCCATCAGCCTGGCGTAGTAGTCGCGATGCCGTTGGTGCACCACGCATTCGTTCCCGGCTTCGGCGAGCCGAGCCTGGCCGTACTCGCGAAGGGTCTCGAGCATGCGGAAGCGGGCGTGTCCGTCCCGTTCTTCCCGAATGATGACCGACTTGTCGAGCAGTCCGGCCACCGTGTCGAGGACCGCGTGAGCAGGAAGCGCCTCGTCGGTACAGACCGCCTCTATCGCCTCGGTGTCGAACCCACCGACGAATACCGACGCCCGGGCCCAGAGCACCCGCTCGCTTGGTGTGCACAGCTCGTGACTCCAGTCGACGAGCGCCTGCAGCGTCTTGTGCCGCTCCGGGTCGTCGCGGTTGCCCTCACGCAGCAACTGGAACCGGTCGTCGAGATGGCGCTCGAGATCATAGACAGTCAGCACCCGCAGCCGCACCGCCGCCAATTCGATCGCCAGCGGGATTCCCTCGAGTCGGCGGCACAGCCGCACGACCGCCTGCTCGTTGGCGGGAGTCAGCTCGAATCCGGGCACCGCTGCAGCCGACCGGTCAGCGAAAAGCGCGACCGCGGGAAACCGGGTCGCTGTACCCGGTTCCAGTGGTTCGCCCGGCTCCGGGACCGGCAACGGCGGTACGGGGAAAACGTGTTCGCCGGCGAGCCGCAGGGACTGCCTGCTGGTGGCGAGCACTCGGACATGCGGAGCAGCCCGCAGCACTTGGCCGGCCAGCGCCGCCGCGGCCCCGATCAGGTGCTCGCAGTTGTCGAGGACCAGGAGCAGGCGACGCTCCCGCAGGTGGTCGCACACGACGTCGAGCTGCGAGCGAGTCGACTGTTCTCTGATCCCCAGCGAGTCCGCGACCGTGTGCGGGAGCAATGCGGGGTCTTTCACTGATGCCAGCTCGATCAAGCAGGTCCCGTCCGGGAACGCCCGGCGAACCTCCGCGGCGACGTTCGCGGCGAGCCGCGTCTTCCCCACGCCGCCGATGCCGGTCAACGTCACCAGTCTGGCGGTGGTCAGCAGCTGCCGGACCGCGGCGACGTCCTGCCGCCGTCCAACGAAACTCGTGAGGTCGGCGGGCACGCTGTTCGGCTTCGTTGCCATGTGATCCCTACGTGCTCGGATGGGGTGCGCTCGGGCGATCGTACGTCCGCTTGTGCTGCCTGGGCCAGACGGCGGAAACCGTATACAGGCACCTGTGCGGGTAATTTCCCGCGTGCCCGGCGCCGCCGCCCGCAGCGAGTCTGTACCCGGTTTCGAACTGCGGAGGTGTTGTCATGGCCTTGGTCACCGTCGATCGGGTCGGCGAGGACGCCGAACTGGCATCTGAGGACCACTGTCAAGTCCAGCAGATCCTGGTAGTGGATGAGAACGAACTGGTGCTGGCAGGGCTGCGTGCGGTGCTATCAGCCGAGCGCTGGGTGGGCACCTGCCTGACGGCCGACTCGGCGGACACGGCGTGGCAGGTCGCGCGGCGGCAGAACCCGCAGGTCGTGCTGGTCAGCACGGCGCTCGGTGGGCGCTCCGCGTTGGAGCTGTGCCGTACCTTCAAAGAGCGGATGCCGCACGTCCGGATCGTCCTGATGTCCGGAGAAGGTCGATTGTCGGCCGCCTCCGCCAAACTGCACGGTGCCGTCGCAACCTTCCCGAAGCACATGCCGGCCGCCGCGATCGTGACGACGATCCGCCGCGTCGCCGACGGTGCGCGAGTCTTCGCCAAAGAACCGGAGTCGCCGCTGCCGGAGCAGTTGTCGCAGCGGGAGCTGTCTGTCCTGCAACACCTCGCAGCGGGGTTGAGCAACGTTGAGGTCGCGGAGGCACTGAATCTGTCCCGCTGGACGGTGAAACAGCACACCAGTGCCGTTTACCGCAAATTGGGCGTGCGCAACCGCGCCGGCGCCGCCAGCCGCGCACAGCATCTGGGCCTGCTGCCCTGACCTCTCTTAGCCCGGCCGGGTGCCGTCCCGACCGGGATCCGCATTTTCTCCCGACGAAAGGCAAAGGTGCCCGCATGCCGCACGAGAAGATCAATCCCGACGCCCTCGCCCGCCCGCACGGGTTCGCCCACGTCGTCGTAGCCACCGGCAGCCGAACGGTAGTGACCTCCGGCCAGGTGGGCGTGGACGCCGACGGCAAGCTCGTCGGCACCGACTACCGGTCACAGGCGCGGCGCGCCGCCGAATGCATCTACGCGGCCGTCGCCGCCGCGGGCGGTACGCCTACCGACATCGTGCGGCTGATGCTCTACGTCGTCGACCCGACCGAGTCGAACCTAAATGATCTCTACCAGGGCTTGGGCGAAGCCGCACGCGAGGCCGGCGCAGGCCGGACCGTGATGACCTTGATCGGCGTCACGGCGCTGTCGGAACCCGGCTGGCTGGTGGAGATGGACGCCACCGCGATCCTCGACTAGCTTTCCGGCCCGCTCCCGGCAGAGTCGAGCGACACCGGTAGACGTGCAGCGCCGCACCGAGGAGGATGGGCTTGGCGCCCGACCCGGCAAAACCGGAACCCCGCCTTCCCCGCCGAAGTCTCCGGCTTTTTCGGCAGGCGAAGCGAGCTGATGTCGATTCGGCAGCTGTTCTCGTCCGCGCGACTAGGAGCTGTTTAGGAAGTGATCTTGGCGAGGTCGTGTAGCCAGATGTCGATGGTGGCGATCTGCACGGTGGATCCCGCATTCCACAGCGTGGCGCTGTCGATAGGCCTCGGAGTCGAAGGCGGGTGGCCGACCTCCGGCCGAACCGCGGGCGCGGCGGTGGGCGGCTTGATCTCTCGGGACCGGGATGGTCGCCATGATCCCGTGCCTACGGGTAGAAACGGTTCGCGAGAGGGATACGCCTTGCCGACCAGCACCCGTTTCGGGCGAGTGCTCGGGCGCCCGCGTCCGGGACGTGCCACCCGGATCGCGTCGAGTACGGCGGTCATCTGAGGACTGTCGGCGCGTTGACCGGGGGTGATGACTAGCGATAACGGCTTGCGGCCTTCCTCGCAGGCCAGATGGATCTTCGTCGTGAAGTCACCCCGGGGCCGCCCCAGACCATGATCGGCCGGTTCGTCACCGGGAGGTTCGACCTGCTCATCGGGCCGACGGGCGAGCTCCGGCGGCGTGCGGGTGAGCCCGGTTGATCGTGGAATCCACCGACACCTGCCAGTCGATCAGCCCTGTCTGATCCGCCCACGTCCGCAATGCCGAGAGGATCCAAGGCCACACGACTCACGCTGCCAGCGGCGAAACAGCTGGTAGATCCACTGCCAATGCCCATAGCGTTCGGGCACGCCCCGCCACGGAGCACCGACCCGCACCGGCCACCGGATCCCATTGAACAACGGCCGCCGTGTCCATTTCGGACGCCGCCCTACCACGGGTCGAGGCGGCAACACACGTAGCAACGCCACCCATTGCCGGTCCGTCAGATCCTTACGCGCGCCAACCGATACGCTTCCCACCGAGGTCTCCGGATAGATGTTGATCTTCTTGTGGTCGGTGATCCATCTACCGGAGACCTCTCTTCTTCCCGACAGCACCCCCACGTTCCTAAACAGCTCCTAGTGACACTCACCGGCATCGGCGGAGTAGGAAAAACCCGGCTGGAGCTGCAGGCCGCCGACGAGATGCGGCGGGCGTTCCCCGGGGGCGTCTACCTGGTCGAGCTGGCCTCGCTCGCCGAGCCGGATCTGCTCACCCAGGCCGTGCTCGACGCGCTGCTAATCCGGGAACGGCCCAAAGTGGACGCCGCGGTCGCACTCGAGCCATACCTGAGCGACCGCCAGATGCTTCTGGTGCTCGACAACTGCGAGCCCTCGTCGACGCCGCAGCCGCGCTCTTCGCCCGTCTCCTGCGGTCGGCACCCGACTTGAAGATCCTCGTGACCAGCCGGCACGCGCTGCGCATCTCCGGCGAGCATCTCTGCCCGATCGCGCCGCTGAGCGTGCCCGATGCCGAGGCCCTGTTCGCATCCGGCACAGCGCCGGACTATCCGGCCGTCGGGCTTTTCCAGGACCGATCGAGCGCGGTCGTGCCCGGGTTCGCGATCACCGAGGACAACGAAGCCGCAGCGGTCCGTTGTGCCGACGACTCGAAGGCATCCCGCTGGGGATCGAACTCGACGCCGTCCAGTTGCGGTTCCTGCCCCTGCGGGAACTGGCCGACCGGCTCGACGGCCGCTTTCAAGTGCTCCGCGAGGGTGCCCGCGATCTACCGGAGCGGCATCGGACGCTCAGCGTGCTCATCGGCTGGAGCCACGATCTCTGCACCCCCGCCGAACAGCTCCTCTCGGCGCGCGCTTCGGTGTTCGCGGGGGCGGGTTCGCGACCGACGCGCTCGAAGCGGTGCGCACACGACCGCGCCCTGCCTGCGTCGATCCTGCTGGATACTCTGGCGGGGCTCGTCGACGAGTCCGTCCTTGCCCGGGAGGAGCACCGCGGGCAGGTACGGTTCCGGATGCTGGAGACGATCAGCGAGTACGGCCAGGGCCGGCTCGCGGACTCGAGCCGAAGGGTCGTGCCTGGCCCGGCGACACCGCGACTGGTTCGCGGATCCCGTGGACACCGACCCGAGAGCGGGCGGGGCCACGCCAGCTGGAGCTGCGCATCGATCACGCCGACATCCGGCTGGCCCTCAACCCCTCGATGGCGCGTCCCGACAACGTGCCCACCGGGCTCCGGATCGCGGCCCAGCCGTGGTTCTGGTCGGCGACAGATCACCTGAACGAAGCGCGGCTGTGGCTCGACCGAGACTTGGCCCAACTGTCCGAGCCTCTGTTACGAAGCCGTGCGCGAACGCGGGAGCGCGCTCAGCGTCGACGAAGTGTTGCGTTACGCGCTGCCCGGGAGCACGGACGACACCGCTCCGGCGCGCGCAGCGAACCGCCTGACCCGACGGGAAAGGCAGGTGGCGGACCTGGTCGCCGAAGGGATTTCCAGCAGGCAAATCGCCGACAAGCTGGTGATCGCGGTCCGCACCGCTGAAGGGCACGCGAAGAAGATCCTGACCAAACAGGTATTCACGAGCCGCATCCAGATCGCGAGCTGGTTCGCCCGGCAGCGGGCCGGTGACGCGTAGCCGCTTCGCCTGGCCCGCACGCGTGAACGCGGGCCAGGCGAAGCGATCGCGATCAGCTCAGCCGCACCGGCATGGCCGTGTACTGGTTGAGCGAATACGACGAAGCCATCGCCGTCTCCCCGGCGAGCCGGATATCCGGATACCTCTTGACCGTTCCTTCGATCATCAGCCGCAACTCGAGCCGGGCCAGCGCGGCACCGAGGCAGAAGTGCCTGCCTCCTGCCCCGAACGCCTGGTGCTGCGGGTTGCGGCGGACGTCGAACACGTCCGGGTTCTCGTACACGCTCTCGTCCCGATTGCTCGACGAGTACCACATGGCGACTTTGTCGTTCTCCCGCACTAGTTTCCCGCCGAGCTCGACATCGCGCGTCGCTGTGCGGCAGAAGTTCGTGAACGGCGGGAACATCCGCAGCGCTTCCTCAACCGCGCCGGGGATCAGCGACGGGTCCTCGACCAGCAACCGCAACTGGTCGCGGTTCTCCATCAGCGCCTTCATCGCGCTTACATAGGTCGACTTCGTGCTGTCGTTGCCCGCGGAGAGCACCAGCAGGATGGTCATCGCGATCTCTTCGTCGGTCAACGGCGCACCTTCGACTTCCCCGTTGACCATCACGCTGATCAGGTCCTCGGTCCCCGCCACCGGGCCGGCGTCCGCGCGGCGGCGGGGTTCGATCAGCTTCGTCGCCTCCCGGACCAGGAACGGGACGAACTCGTTGACGTACTCGTCCAGCCCGCCCGGGTTGTACCCAGGGTCCTCGCGGGCCATGTAGCGGTTCATGTAGGCGCTCCACTTGGCGTCTTCTTCCTCCGGGATCCCGCACATCCCGTGGATGACCCGGGAGACGATCGGCTGCGCGACCTCGTCGACCAGATCGACCGTCTCCCGCCCCTCCACGCGGCCGAGGACGGTGCCCACGATCCCTCGGATCCACGGCTCGTCGGCGGCGATCCGCGACGGCGTGAACCGTTCAAGGAACAGGGTTTTAAACCGGTCGTGCCGCGGCGGGTCCATCGCGATGAACGTCTTGTTGTCCAACGCGGTGATCACTTTGTTGTCGAGGTTGTCGATCCCGGTGCGCTGCGAAGAATAGGTCTTCCAGTCCCGGTTGACCGCCTCGATGTCCTTGGCCTTCGTCACCGACCAGAAGCCCGGCATGTCCGGCGGTCCCGGCGGGCCGGACCAGTGCACTGGGCACTCCGCACGCATCCGCGCGAAGAGCTCGAGCGGCGGACCGTCCTTCCAGAACTCGGGGTCGCCGACATTGACCTGCTCAACAGGCTGTTCGCTTGCGGCCATCAGGCCCTCCAGACGTCGATCGCGTGCCGCCTTGGGCGGCCGAAGTTCTTGCTCTACTCATACCGATCCCACCTGGCCCGCAACGGAATCGAAGGCAGACGGCGCCCATTCAGGGGACCGGTGCGGCTACTAGTCCCCGGGCGGGATATTGTGATTGCGGTGGAACACATTGTGCGGGTCGTACTGGGCCTTGACCGCCCGCAGCCGTGCCCACGCCTCGGCGCCGTGCGCCTTGCGGTGCCGCTCGGCATCCGGGACCTGCTGGACATTGCCGTACACGATTCCGGTGGTGGTACCGGTCGCCCGCACGGCCGCGATGGTTTCGTCCGACCAAGACGAATGAGACTCGTCGCCCGACTCGTCTTCCCAGAACGCGGCAGTGCCGACACTCCAGGCGCCACGGCGGCCGCGCGGGAAACAGCCTGGGTCGTCGGGCACCTCAGCCACCGCACCGCGGTAGGGGTACGCAATGAGGTAGCCGGACAGCCCGCGTTCGGCGAGCAAGCGCGCCCGCGCGACAACGGTGTCGATCACCTTGTCTGTCAGCTCCCCGACCTGTTCCTCGTCGAACCACTGCCGGATGGCCGGATAGTCGCCGTCCATCGAAGCCATGAACTCGAGCAACTCCCGCTCCCCAAGCTCGCCGACGACCGGGGCGAACGCGTCCAGCAGCGGCTGGACTTCTTTTCGCGCCTGATCCAGGTCGTCGCCGACATGGACGATCGTGACGGACAGGACGAGCTTGCCGTGCAGGTGCTCCGGAATCCACTCCTCCGGCGGGGCCGGGAGGAAATCGAGCATGAGAGAGAAATCGCCGGATGCACTGAGGCTGAACTCGCGCAGGAATCGCAGGATCTCTTCGGCCTGCGCGCCGTCGTAGATCAGCCCGCCCGCCAGCATCGGCCCGATCGGGTGCAGCTTCATTTTGATCCAAGTGACGACTCCGAAGTTGGCGGCTTCGCCGCGCAGAGCCCAAAAAAGCTCCGGATGTTCGTCCGGGGCGGAGCGGAGGACGGCGCCGTCTGCCGTAACGACCTCAGCCTCGAGGATGGTGTCCACTCCCCATCCGAGCTTCGGCGACATCCAACCGATTCCGCCGTGCAACACGACGCCGCCGACCCCGGTCGACGTCGCCCCGCCCACAACCGCGCCCAGTCCGTGGACGAGCGTCGCCGCTTCAAGGTCGGCGCCGTTCGCACCGGTCTGCACCCAGGCGGTCTGTTCCTTCGGATCAACCTTGACCGACCGCATCGGCGCCAGGTCGATGACAACTCCTCCGTCAACCGAGGCGAAACCGGCCATGTGCCGTCCCTGTGACTTGACCGCGATATCGAAGCCCTGCGCGGTGGCGTACCTTACGGCGGCTACAACGTCCGCAGTTCCCGCGCAGCGCGCGATCAACGCCGGGCGCTGGTCATGATAAGCGTTGAAGAGCTTGCGCTGCTCGTCGTATGCCGCGTCGTCCGGTTCGATCAGCTCGCCTAGAAACCTAGCGCGAACGGATTCCAATGCGGATTCGATGGTCGTGTCGTCTGGCTTCATCAGGCGCTGCCTTCGCTTTCGTCTATTGCCAGATTCAGTGGGCCCGAGCCTGCGCTCGGGTCAGGGAGACCGTAATCACACCGCCGGACGACCAGCACGTCCATGCCGATTGGATGCCCATACGGGGGAGGGCACAGCCAGTCAAATGCGAAAGCATGGGATTTCACCGGCACTCCCGGACCGCAGTCGAAAGGAATGAACCATGACTGAGCCCGCAGCGCGCAAACTGGAGTTCGACCCGGCCCACCACGACAGCATTGGGCCGATCCGCATCGACCGGCGCACCGTTGGCTCGGGACTGATCGACCTCTCCGCCGGATTCGCCGAATTCGTCGACGAAACGCCGGCGGACGAATGGGTCCAACCCTACGAGGAAGCCTTGTACGTCCTCGAAGGCGAATTGACGATCCGTGCGAACGGCGACAAGGTCGTCGGCAAGGCGGGCGATGTCATCGCCGTCCGGAAGGGTGCAAAAGTATCCTCGTCCGCAACTGCCGGAACACGAGTATACTTCGCCGTCGTGCCAGCGAACTGGCGCGAATCCGTGCGCAGGTAACGCGCTGATACGGAGGCCGGCTCGCCCACACGGGACGAGCCGGCCTCCGCTTATCCATACCGTCCGATCAGGCGCGTTCAGCGCCGTCCGAGCGCGACGTTCGCGTCCCAGGCTGCCGCCGTGATCCCGCGTTCGCGCACCTTCCTTTTCTCGATCCGTTCCGAGGGCGTCTTAGGCAAGCTCTCCACGAACTCGACAAAACGCGGCACGGCGAATCGCGGAAGACCCTTGTCCAGGAACTCGACGAGAGCCGCCGGCGCGAGGTCCGCGCCCGGTGCCGTGACGACCAGGACGGCGACGTCCTCCTCCCCGACCTCCGAAGGCACCCCGATCGCCGCGACTTCCAGCACGCCGGGGTGCGCCGCCACCGCCTGCTCCACCTCCCATGCTGAAACGTTCTCGCCACGCCGCCGAATCGAATCCTTCTTCCGGCCGATGTACTCGATCCAACCTTCTTCGTCCTGCCGCACGAGATCCCCGGTATGGAACCAGAGATTGCGCCACGCCTCGACCGTTTCCTCCGGCTTGTGCCAGTATCCCTGCATCATCGAGAAGTGGTCACGTGGCCGGTAAACCAGCTCTCCGGCCTCTCCAGGTCCGACCGGCGCATCATAGTCATCCACCACTCGGGCTTCGATCTCGGCGATCGGCATCCCGATGCTGCCCAGCCGCGTGCGGTCCGGAGGAACCGCAGCGATCAAGAGGCATTCGGTCATACCGTAACTCTCAACGATCTTGATTCCGAACCGCTTCTCGAAGTCCAGCATGATTTCGCGCGGGGTGGACGAGCAAACCGCGATCCGCGCCGGGAGATCGGCGTCTTCTGGACGCGGGTCCTGCTTGTACAGCAGCCACAGCATCGTGCCGATCGTGCTGAAGACCGTCGCACCGTGCTCTCGCACCTCGTTCCAGAAGTCACGGACGCTGAAGCGCGTGCCGAGCGCGACCACGCCGCCCAGACACAAGCACGCCGACACGTAGGAGCGCGCGTCGATGTGGAACAGCGGCTGCACCAGATAGTAAACCTCCTCCGGACCGAACCCAAAGAGGTTGTCGGCGTGGCCCGCCTGCGCCGGGTAATACCGTTGCGGCAGCATCACGCCCTTGGACGGACCGGTCGTCCCCGACGTGTACATGATGGTGGCGATCTCCTGCGGACTGGGCAATTCCAGTTCGCCGCCCGCCGCCCGCCCGATTTCGAGAAGCTCGTCGAACGGAACCTCCCGGGAGCGCTGGCTGTAAGCCGTCGGCGAGGATTCACCGACCGACACCACGATCTCAGGATCGTACGCACTCGCTTCCGCCACGGCGTCGAGATAGTCCGGCGTACCGATCAACACTCGTGGGGCAGCGTCAGTGACGAGGTAGTCCAGCAACCGGCCACGCACTTCGGCGTTGAAGGGCACGTCGATCGTCCGCGCCGCGTTGGCGCCCAGCCATGCCCACACCGCCTCCGGGCAGTTGCCGGCCATGACCCCGACCCGGTCCCCTGGTTCGACGCCCAGCGCACGAAAGCCGCGTGCCGTCGCCTCGACCCGTTCCAGGGCCTCCGCGTAGGTGAACACCTCTCCCGACACCCGCAAGAATTCCGTGTCGGGCGTTTCGTACGCGGATCGCCGTAACGCCGCGAAGAGACTGTCGGGAATCGCCATCGGACCATAACTCCAGTTCGGGCAGTGCGGACGGGACTGGGGACGACTCTGCCTGACGTTGTCCCCGCGACCGGGCGCAAACGATCGTTGTGTGCCCGTCCGGGGGAGCCGCGTCCAATCGGCGCGCGCCCCCCTCTGGCCATCTCAGGACCCACGTCGAGCGCACCCGGCACTTGCCTTGGACGATGCGCAGTTGAAGAGCAGGCCCCTCATGACGTATGTGTCGTCGGTTGTGAATTCGCGGGCACGGCGCTGGTCCGAGCGCTCGTCCCCGACGAGTTGCTCGTGTGCGCCAGTAATCGGATCTTCGCACGGCGCGGAAGCGTTGGCCGTAGCGAATGCCCCTGCGGCCCGCCACGTCGCCGCCTTCACGGAGCTCGTCCTCGCATGTGCCGTGAATTACGGAACGTCAACGGTTCAACATTCTTCAATCACCGCGTGCCCGAACACTCCAGTAGCACACCCCCTATTTGCCCGGCTCTCCAGTGCTGTAATCAGCCTGATACAAGGTGGGCCACGCTCCACAATTCGGTGATCGGCTTCTTCATAAAACCGACTGCACACTTCCGCCCGAGCGGAGTCCACGGAAGGAAGTGCTAGCCGAAGCGTCCCCGATCCGGGCCGGCGTACACGCGACAGGTCCGCTGGAGATCTTCGCGGAAGGCGCGGACCACGCGTATCGCCGCCCGGCAATCCTTGGCCGCCGCGCAGGCGGCGGGTTTGGCCACCTGGGATTTCCGTGCGGGCACAGACCTTGTGGCGCTCAGTGCTCCCCCGGACGGGCAGAACGCAGCTGCGTAAGACGTCCGCCAGATCGCGGCGCCTCCACAATGCACGCATGATAGGTGCGCCTGGAGGTCCTATGCCCGCAAACGGTTCCTCGTGACCGGCGGAGCCGGCGAGATGGCCAGGTACGCCTGCCGTGTGCTCGCGCAGACAGAGGAGGTCATGGCCACCGTGAACTCCAACCGCGATGTCGAACGCACCGCCGGACTAACCGCACGACTCGGCGCGAATGCGCAAGCGACCGGACTTGACAATTCGCGGATGCTGCCGCGCTCCGCGCCGTTCTACAGGTGGTCGGCATCGTGCTCAACTGCGCGGACCCATCATACCGGTTCGGCCACGAAGTATTGGTCCCAACAATCCCGACGGACACCCATTTACCTCGAAATCTGCGACGCCCGGGAGCCGCCTGCAGAGATGTTCCGAGTCGACAGGACTACGCGGGCTGCCGGAGCCACCGGGGGCCTCGGCATGGGTGCGAGGACCGGCACCCTGCTGGCGATGTTCTGCATGAACGCTCACGACGTGGTCGAGCGGGCCTACATCGCGAAGCTCATTGTCGGGCCCGATCCGCCGTACCCTTGCGAGGAGGGAGAGCCAAACGCAGCGAGCGAACGCCTGATCCACTACTGCGCCGAGCCGGACAAGATCCGCCGCGGCGGGGAACTCGCCGATTCCCGCGCCCTCGATGAGATCGAGCTCAGCTACCACCGTATCAGCGACGATTCGGCATGGCTCCGCGGCCGGTCTGGCGAACTCGACGTTCTCAGTTTCGCTGAGTCGATCACGCCTAAACCCAGCGTCAACTGTCCCGCGGCCAGCGCCGCGACGATCCACGGGGATCTTGTCTCGGTAGCCGAACGCGCCGAGGACGCTTGCATACCCGTGTCGGTAACGTCGACGCTGATCAGGCCATCTGCGAAAACGGGCGAGGTCGGGCGATACCTCGTCGAAGTCGCCGCCTTGATGCTGTGGCAGCGCCAGCTCAGCTCGCTCGGCATGCACGGCCAACGTAGTCGACCACGACATCTATTTTGACCAGCTCTCGCAATTCGCCGATAACCGACCGTCCGACCCGGTCGTGCAAGTCGTCGCCGAACAGATGTGAACGGAGTTTGCCCGGTGAACATGACCTACTTGTCCGGTAGCGGCTGGGCCGACCGGCCGGCAACACTCGAACCTTCGCTGCGAGGCGACCTATCGTGCGAAATCGCCGTGCTCGGAGGAGGACTCGGTGGAATGGCGGCCGCACTGCGGCTCGCGGAACTAGGACACGACGTCGCCCTCGTGGAGGCGGACCTCTGCGGATGGGGCGCCAGTGCACGCAATGCCGGTTACGTCACCGGAACAATCGGCAGCGATCCGCGGATCCTCGCGCGCTTCTACCCCGACCGTGCGACCGGCCTGTTCCGGTTCGCCAGAAATGCCGTGACGCACACCGAGAAGCTCATCGGCGAGCAAAGCCTCGACTGCGGTTACCGGCAGACCGGCGTATTCTCCGCCGCCACCACGGCGGCTGGGTTCCGCCGCGTCCTCGCGACCACGAAGTCGGGCAAGCGGTCGACAGTCGCGGACGCCGCTCAAGCAGGGATTCCACCGGCCTTCCACGGTGGAATCCATCTGCGCGTCGGCGGCGTCCTCAACCCCGCCGAGTTCGCTCTCGGCGTCAGGGAACTCGTTCGCAGCTCAAGCGTCCGAGTCTTCGAACAGACGCCGGTTCGGATGGTCGCCGATAACGGCGATTCAGTCACTGTCACGGTGCCGGGCGGGCGAATCCGCGCCGAACGGGCAATCCTAACGACCAACGCCTTCATGAACCAGCTGGAGATCGCGCCCCGCCATCTCAGCACTCCGGTGTGGGTGACCGCAGTCGAAACCGAACCTGTGCCGCCGGAACTCCTCGACGCCGCGGGGTGGACCAGCCGGGTCCCGATCATCACCACCCATCTCATCATGCAGAGCTTCCGGACGACCGACCGGAACACAATCGTGTTCAGCACTCGGAACCTGCAGATGTCCCGGCGTCCGCGGCCTGACCGACTGCCAGAAAAGTCCATCGTGGAGGATCTGATCCGAGGTTTCCGCGACCGGTTCCCGACTTTGGGCAACATCGCTCCGGCACGGGCCTGGGGCGGGTGGATCGGGATGACGCCCGCGAACCTGGCCGTCGCCGGGCAAGCGACCCCGCGGGTCTCCTATTCCATGGCCTGTAACGGACACGGACTGCCGCAAGCGCCTTACCTCGGAACCCTTCTCGCAGATTTCCTCGGCGGCGAAGGCATGCACGACGATCTGCGCACCGTGTGGCGGGAACTTCCACGGTTCGCCCCCGGGGTTGTCAACCCAGCGACCATCCGCCTGGGCTGGATCGCCGACCGGCTGACCGACCGCCTCGGCCGGTAACCTACTCCGCCAGGCTTGGCACTTCCCAAGGCCGCCGGTCGTCTCCGGGCCTGCCGAGTGTCGTCGGCGCTCGGCAGGCCCGGAGCGCTCGGCGATTTCGCCGCGCAGTCCGGCTCCCGCGGCCATGTCGCAAATCCGACACATACGATGTCTAGTGACCCGGATTGCATGCGCGGGCGAAAAACGCATTGACAGAGCCAACGCCGATGCACAGCGCAGCTGACCCGACCGTGCGGCGAAAGACCGGCATCTTCCTCAGCAAAGTTCTCGCGTCGCAAGGTCACACAGAGCTGCTGCCTGTCGTTTGGCGACGGAGCCAGCGGGGACGACTTGGGCGGAATCCGACATGACACAAGCGTCACTGTCGCGCGGTCGTCCCATATGAACAAAGGTGCCTGTTTTCCTACTCACCTAGAATGCGGAGTGGATGTCGTTGACGCGGTCCTTGGCGTCGCCGAAGAGCATCGCCGAGTTCTCGCGGAAGAACAGCGGGTTCTGCACGCCCGCGTAGCCCGAAGCCATTGACCGCTTGAATACCACGACATTCGCTGCCTCCCACACGGTCAGCACCGGCATGCCCGCGATCGGGCTGTCTGGGTCCTCGGCAGCAGCCGGATTCACGGTGTCGTTAGCGCCGATCACCAGCACCACGTCAGTGTCGGAGAAGTCGTCGTTGATCTCGTCCAGTTCCAGCACGATGTCGTACGGGACCTTCGCCTCGGCCAGCAGCACGTTCATGTGCCCGGGCAGGCGTCCGGCCACCGGATGGATGCCGAAGCGGACCTCGATGCCCTTGTCGCGCAGTTTCCGGGTCAGCTCCGCCACCCCGTACTGCGCCTGCGCGACCGCCATCCCGTACCCCGGCGTGATGATCACCCGTGAGGCCGCGGTGAGCAGTTCCGCCGCACCCTCTGCGGTGATTTCCCGGTGCTCGCCGTATTCCTTGTCCCCCGACGGGCCCGCTTCGATGCCGAATCCGCCTGCGATCACGGAAAGGAACGACCGGTTCATCGCCTTGCACATGATGTAGGACAGGTACGCACCGGACGAGCCCACCAGAGAGCCGGTGATGATCAGCAGGTCGTTTTCCAGCAGGAACCCGGACGCCACCGCGGCCCAGCCCGAATAGCTGTTCAGCATCGAGACGACCACTGGCATGTCCCCGCCGCCGATCGAGGCGACCAGATGCCAACCGAGCGCGAGAGCCATGATGGTGACGACGGTCAGCAGCAACGGCGCCGGACTGGCGATGAACCACGCGGTGAACGCCACAAACAACGCCAGCGCGCCGAGGTTCAGGACGTTCTTGCCGGGCAACGTCAACGGAGCGGGCTTGATCTTCGCCGACAGCTTCAGGTTCGCCACAATCGACCCGGTGAACGTCACTGCCCCGATGAAGACGCCGATGGACACCTCGGCGCTGTGAATCCCCAACATGCCGAAGCTGTCGAGATGCGTGGCTTCGCCCCCGGACGGATCCGATTCCACCTGCAGATACCCGTTCCAGCTCACCAAAACGGCAGCAAACCCGACGAACGAATGCAGCAGGGCGATCAGCTCGGGCATCCCGGTCATCTCGACCAGCGCCGCCCGACGCAACCCGATCCCCGCGCCGATCACCAACGCCACGATCACCAACGCGATCGACGTGCCGGTGATCTCCCCGGACACTGCCTGCGCGATGGTCGCGATCACCGCGACGATCATCCCGGCTATGCCGAAATGGTTGCCGACTCGCGCAGTTTCGTGCCGGGATAGCCCAGCCAGCGCTAGAATGAACAACAGCCCTGCCACGATGTAGGCGGCCTGGCTCGCAGTTTGCACAGTCATCTGAGGAACGCCTCTCGGGTCAGCTGCGGGAGAACATGGCGAGCATCCGGCGCGTCACCGCGAACCCGCCGACAATGTTGATCGTCGCCAGCAAGGTCGCCACCGCCGCCAACACCATGACCAACGTGTTGCCGCTGACCAGATTCAGCAGAGCGCCCACGACGATGATCCCGGAAATCGCGTTGGTCACCGACATCAACGGCGTGTGCAGCGCGTGGTGCACGTGCCCGATCACGTAATAGCCGATCACGATTGACAGCGCGAACACCGTCAAATGCGGCAGCAACGCCGCCGGAGCCAACGCCGCTAGCAAAAAGACCACCGCCGCGATCCCCAGCACGATCCCGAGCCTGCGGCCCGAGGACATCGGCTCCTTCTTCGGTTCCTCCTTCACCGGCGCCGCTGCGGCCGCATAGGGTGCCGCGGAGACTTGCACCGGCGGTGGCGGCCATGTCAGCTCGCCGCCCTTCACCACCGTGATCGACCGGACCACCACGTCCTCGAAGTCCACTACTAGCCGGCCGTCCCTCTCCGGCGTCATCAGCTTCATCAAGTTCACCAAGTTGGTGCCGTACAACTGCGACGCCTGCGCCGGAAGCCTCCCCGCGAGATCCGTGTACCCGAGGACCGTCACCCCATTGTCCGTGACAATGCTTTCCCCCGCGACCGAACCCTCTACGTTGCCGCCGTTCGCCGCGGCCATGTCCACGATCACCGAACCCTGCTTCATCGACGCCACCATCTCGCCGGTGATGATCCGTGGCGCCGGACGACCCGGAATCAACGCCGTCGTGACAACAATGTCGACGTCCTTGCACTGGGCCGCGTACAGCTCCGCCTCCCGCGCCTTGAAATCCTCGCCCATCTCCTTCGCGTAACCCGTCGCGGAAATCTCCGCCTCCGGATCCTCGATGGACAGATACTCCCCGCCCAGGCTCCTCACCTGATCAGCCACCTCCGGCCGGGGGTCCGTCGCCCGCACAACCGCCCCCAGCGACCCGGCCACACCGATCGCCGCCAAACCCGCGACACCCGCGCCGACCACCAGCACCTTGGCCGGGTTGACCTTCCCCGCCGCCGTCACCTGCCCGTTGAAGAACCGCCCGAACCTATGCGCCGCCTCCACTACCGCCCGGTACCCGGCGATGTTCGCCATCGAGCTGAGCACGTCCAGCGACTGCGCCCGCGAGATCCGCGGCACGGCATCCATCGCTAACGCCGTGATCGGCCGCCTCGCCAAGTCCTCCACCAACTCCGGTTTCGACGCAGGAGCCAGCAGGCCCACCACCGCCGCCCCCGGCTTCACCGCATCCAACTGCTCCGAAGACGGCGCGTTCACCCCGAACAAGATGTCCGCGTCCGCGATCGACCCGACCGCCGCGCCCGCCTCCGCGTACGCCTCGTCGACGAACCCCGACGCCAGCCCGGCGCCCGGCTCCACCACCACGTCGTAACCCAGCCCGCGCAGCTTGCCCACCGATTCCGGAGTCGCCGCGACCCGCGTCTCCCCCGGCCGGTCCTCCTTGAACACCCCGATCAGCATGCTGTTTCCTCGCTGTTATGGCAGCCCTGTCGCGGACCGGCCGCGAGTCCCGTCCGCCGGCTTCCGCCGTTCCCCGTCCAGTGCGCGAACTGCCCGCTCCGATCAGGCATCGGCACCTCCCTGGTAGTACGAAACACACTGTTCAACCCAAACTAAGCGCTTGCTTAGCGCAGCACGCTATCCGCTTTTCGTGTCTGGCCCTTCCCCCGCTCGGGCACAATTCTGACGCCGGTCGCGGGATCCCCCGCCCGCTACCGGCAGCCTGCGGTCTATGACCGAACCGACGGTTCTCGTCGAACGAACCGATGACGTCGTCACCATCACACTCAACCGCCCACACCGATTGAACGCGCTCACCCCCGAACTCTTGGGAGCGTTCGATGACGCTTTCCGCGAAGCTGAAGACGATCTGGTCGCAGTGGTCATCCAGGGTGCCGGCCGCGCGTTCTCCAGCGGTCACGACTTGAAATGGTCGGCCGAGCACAGTCGGAGCACCCGGATGAGCAAAGAGGAACTGGCCGAGACTACCGACGCTCTGCACGAGATCACTCGCCGAATCCAGGCGTGTCCGGTGCCCGTAGTGTCCCGCGTCCACGGATATGCGATCGGCGGTGGAGCCGAGATCGCATTGAGCGCGGACCTGATCGTCGCCGGGGAGTCAGCCGTTTTCCGCTTTACTGAGACATCCGTCGGCCTAGTCGTAACCAACGGATTCACCGCGCGGTTGCCCCGGACTGCCGGCATGGCGATCGCGAAAGAGATCATCATGTTGGGTGAACCGTTCAACGCCGGGCAAGCGCACACCTGGGGCCTGGTCAATCGCGTCGTCCCGGACGACGGCCTGGACGACGAAGTCGACCGCCTGGTATTAGCATTGCGAGACAAGTCTCCGACGGCGTTGCGGCTAGCCAAAAAACTGCTTGACCAAGGCTGGGAAGGCGCTCCCGAGCAGGTGATGAGCCGCGAGACCGCCGCGAGTGTCGAGGCAGCGCTCAGCTCCGACGCGCGTGAGGCAGCAGCCGCATTCACCCAGGGAAGGCAGCCGCGTTTCCGGTCCTGATCGCAAACGTCCGCCTCTCCACTCACCCGGCTGCTGGCACGCCAGCACCCATCCGCACCGGGCGGATGCTCAACATCCACTCGAGACAGTCAGCACCGGACAGCCGTAGGCATCCCGTGCATGGGCACAGTTCGAACGTGCCCCAGCGAGGCCGCACCATCGCGGCGCAAGCTGTCTTTTCCGCGATCAAAGGGCCAGCTACTCATGAGCACGCCCACGCGCTGGCAGGAGATGCCGAGCACGATTGCCCGAGCGCTCCGAAACCCTGTCGCAGTGTTCCGAGCGGTCCTGCTCGTTCAGGAGCGAGGCGGCTACGACGCTGGCCACACTCCTCGGGATCGAGGGCAACTTGGCCGACCAACCCCTAGCTCTTCAGATCTCGCACTTCATCGCCCAGGCCGGTCAACTGCGACCACACTGCCGCTCCTGACGACAGCCCTGACCTAATCCCGATCGCACACCCGCGCGCCATTTACTGATCATCATCTCGAAGGGGCCTCCAGGTACGAAAGCGGAATATGCCGAATCAACTTAAGCATCCATAAATCGGACTGACGTTCCTTGGGTGCGACCGCTAGCTCCTTTCGCCGCGTCAACCACAACAGACCCCCCGTCTGGGCGCGTTCCCCTCAACACAGGCAGAAGTACTGGTTAGCCCGCTGTACGCTGCGCGGCCTCGGCCGGGCTCCGGCACCAAACCATTGGAGACGAAAATGGCAGAGAACGTCCATTCCGTCCGATCCGACCGATCCACCGCAGCTCCACCAAGCGGTGCCTCAAGACGAGGCGCCCTGATCGGAGTCGCCCTTCTACTTTCTGTCGTCACCAATGCGGTATCCGTCATGTTGCCGCCATTGCTGCCATTGATGCAGACGCAGTTCGGAATCGGGCTTTCCGCGTCCGCGTGGATTTTCACCGCGCTGACTTTAGGAGGAGGAGCGGGGTTCGTGCTCTTGCCACGCATCGCGGACGTGCTCGGCGATCGCCGCATCACCGTGGTGTCCGGTATCGTTCTGACCTCCGGGGCGCTGGTGGCAGCTGTTGGGCAGTCGTACCTGGCCATGCTCGTAGGGTGCGCGCTGCTCGGTTTCGGGAGTTCAGCGATGCTGCTGACGCTCGGATTCCTGCGTCGGCACCTGCCTGGCACCGCTGTCTCGACAGCGGTGAGCGTTCTGGTGATGTCCTCGGGCGCAGGAATTGTCGGCGGGATGGTCGGCGGGGGGCTGACGGTCAAGTTTCTGTCACTTGACGCTTTTTTCTACATCCTGGCTTCGGTGTTCGCACTGACCACAGTCGCGCTGGCCGTCGTTATCCCGTCGTCTGAGCCGGCGTCGTCGAGCCGGGTAGGTGTGCTCGGCACGCTGTGGATGATCGGGTGGGTCACCCTGGTGCTGCTCGCCCTGACGGAAGGCGTTACCTGGGGGTGGGGCGCGGTCGCGCTCCTCCTGGCAGGCATTACCGCTGGCGTGATGTGGGCGGTGGTGGAACGACGTTCTCCGGAAGCGGTCTTCGACGTCAAGCTGTTGAAGAGGCCGTACGTCACAACAGCATGTGTCTCCGCTGGACTCTTCGGCGCTATCGACGCCGGATTCCTGCTCGCGGTGACGTACTACACCCAGACTCCCCCGGAAGCCGGGTACGGGCTCGGTCTCGACGCACTGGGTACCGGGCTGGTCGTTGTGCCGTTCGCGCTGATGATGTGGGTCGGCGGCAAGGCCGCGGAGAAGGTCATCCAGAGCGGGCGTCCGGGGACGGTCCTCGTCGTCGGCGCGGTCGTCTGCGTGGTCGGTCTCGGCTTGCTCGCGATCGCCCACCAGCACCTGTGGCAGTACCTCGTCGGTTCCGCCTTGATCGGGCTGGGCAGCCGGGCGGGTTACAGCGGAGCCTTCGCAGTGCCGCAGCTGGTCGTGTCAGAAGGCGAGGCAGGGATGGCCGGCGGGATGGCGGGCACGTGTATGGCCATCGGCTACTCATTCGGCGCGGCAGTGCTCACCGGGCTGCTGACGGCACAGCCGGATCCCATCACCGGGCTTCCTGCAGAGCACTTGTACACCGTGGGCTTCGCGGTCACCGCCGGGTTCGCGCTGCTGGTGGTGGTCGCAGCCGCGATCTCGCGGCTCCGGCACCGCGACGCGCTCCGGGAACGATTCCGGGACGCCTAACAGCTCGTGAAGCCCTTGCTGCCACCACGTCCGCCACGTCGCCGGTCGCCGTCAGCGTCCCGGGAGATTGCCGATCGACGATCGAGCAGCGCTGGCCGGAATCGTGTTGGTGCTCAGCACCCGGATCACGTGGCGGGTTGCCGCACAAGGTCGCCGGGTGTTCGGGCGTGATCTGCCTGGCGGAGGTTGCGGGACCTGACAGATGCCGGGGCTTTCGAGGCGGTGCACGAGCCGTTGCTGGTCCATCTGCGGACTTGGACCGACTCGACCTAGATACGGGCGTGGTGGATGGTTCGCATGTACGGGTGCTGAAAGGAGGGCAGTGACGGGCTCCTCGCTCGTCGATCGGGCCCGCCCCGACTCGGCTCGAAACACCATGTGATCAACGAAGGCGGCGGCATCCCGTAGATCGGGACATCGTCCCACGCCTTGCCCGCAAGAACACGGATCACAGCTCCGGTCTCGGGATCGTCCGGTGGGTCGTGGAACGCCCTTTCGCCTGGCTGCACGAGTTCAAACGACTCCGTATCCGCTACGAACGACGAGCCGAAATCCACCTCGGACTCCTCCAGCTCGGATGCGTCCTCATCTACTACCGCCAACTACCAACATCATTCTGGAACGAGCTACAAGACACATCACCGGCCGCCGCGTGGCACCGGATCGGACTGAACACCATTCAGGCCGCCGGACGCGCGGCGGTTCGCGTTTCGCCTGCGCGAACCGGGAAACGATGAAGCTTCTTCGCCGTGGTCCGCTCCCCCGTCTGGGCAGAAAGGCGGGCGGGCGAGAACATTTCGCCACTGTGCGCCTGCACAATCGGGGACATGAAGACGAGTTCCACGATCTCCGCAGGTACGAAGCGCATCCTCGTGACCGGCGGTGCCGGCGAGATGGGAGCCTACGCTTGCAGGGCACTCGCCAAGGCCGATGAGGTCGACGTCGTGTACGTCGCAGACCGGGACCAGGCGCGGGCTGAATCCCTCGCCGCCGAGCTCGGTTCGAAGGCTTCCCCGTTGACACTCGACATTTCCGAACCCGATGCGCTCGCCCGCGCGCTCGGCGGAGTGGACATCGTGCTCAACACCGCTGGCCCCTTCTACCGCTTCGGGCGGGAGGTACTCAGCGCCGCCATCGCCGCCGGCACCAACTACATCGACATCTGCGACGACTGGGAGCCCACACTCGAGATGCTCGAGCTGGACGCCCCGGCCCGCGCCGCCGGGGTGACCGCAGTGCTGGGCATGGGTGCGAGTCCCGGCACCAGCAACCTCCTGGCGTTGCTCGCAATGAACAAGTGTGACGAGGTCGACCGGGCCTACACCGTGTGGCGGGCTTCAGGGGTTCCCACGCTCCCCCCGGACGCCCCGGACCCAGTGCCCAGCGCCGCCACCCTGCACTGGGTGCACAATTGCACCGAAGCCATCAAAACCTGGCGACAGGGCGTGCTCACGGACGACCATGCGCTGGAGGAGATCTCCCTATCCTACCCCGGCCGGGGCGAGGACGCGGCATGGGTGTGCGGCCATCCGGAGCCACTGACCCTGCCGCGCACCCGCCCCGAGGTCAAGGAATCGCTCAACCTGATGGTGTCACGGCGCGGGCTTATGGAAGCGCTTCAGCGCATCGCTACCCGCGTCCGAGCCGGTGAGCTGGACGTGTATTCTGCCTCGGTTCAGCTGCTCCGCGAACCGAATCTCGTCGGCAAGGCTGCCGGTCCGGCCCCCAAGCTGCCCAATCTCTTCGCCGTCGCCGAAGGCCGCAAGAACGGCGCACCGATCCGGGCAGGGGCGCAGCCCCTGATCCTACCCAACGCCAACATGGGCGAAATGACCGGCTATCCGCTGGCGATCGCAGCGCTGATGATGGCTCGCGGTGAGGTCGACCGACCAGGAGTGCACGCCCCGGAAGGAGCGGTCGACCCGGACACCTACTTCCGAGAACTCGCCGCCCTGGTGGAAAACCGCCCCGACGGCCCGGAGGTCGAGGTCGTCACTGAGCCGATGTGATGACGTACCGGGATCAGCGGTGCGGGCCGAGCCCGCGCCCTTCCCGCCAGCTCGGCCGGCACGGCACGCAGGACTCCGTGGTCTCCCGAAAGGGCCCAGCAAGCAAGCGAGCACGCAACCCGTGGAGCGGACCGTTCCGTGGGTTGGGGCCACGATCTCTCTGCCATGCGCCAGTTGTAGCAGTCCACCGCCGGGGCCCCTCACCGGCATGGGTGGCGTCGCCAAAACCCGCCAGGCCTGGTCGTGTCAAAGCGGACCTGGCGCGAGAAGAGAACACGCTCAGCGCTCGGCGACAGCCGGGTTCGAACGCTTCTGGTCCGAGCGCATCGAGAAGACGAACAGAAGCGGAAAATCCGGTTCTATATCCACTTTTCACGCGAGCAAACCTGTCGCGTCCACCGCCGTTGCAAGGAGTAACCAGTCATGACCACCGCGCACGAAGTCAGGGCAGAAGCAAGCACCGCCGGGCCGGACGCCGCGGAGATCCAGCTGCGCCGCGAGCTGGCCGCTGTCTACCGGCTCGTCCACCACTTCAAGATGACCGACCTGATCTTCACCCATATCTCCGCCCGGCTCCCCGGTCCCGGAGACCGCTTCCTCATCAGCCGGTACGGTCTGTCCTTCGAGGAAATCACCGCCTCGAACCTCGTTGTAGTGGATCTCGGCGGCAACGTGGTCGGGCCCGAGCGTGACGCCGTCGTCAACCCAGCAGGCTTCGTCATCCACTCGGCGATCCACCGGAGCCGGCCCGACGCCCAGTGCGTGCTGCACACCCATTCCCGCGCGGGATGCGCGGTTGCCGCCCAGTCGAACGGGCTGCTGCCGCTGAACCAGATGTCGATGT
This sequence comes from Saccharopolyspora tripterygii, assembly GCF_054778355.1. Lineage (NCBI taxonomy): Bacteria > Bacillati > Actinomycetota > Actinomycetes > Pseudonocardiales > Pseudonocardiaceae > Saccharopolyspora > Saccharopolyspora tripterygii. The sequence goes on from NZ_BAAGZP010000016.1 coordinate 49,882, forward strand.
CCTTCTACAACCGCGTCGGCTACCACGACTACGAGGGGGTCGCGCTCAACTTCGACGAGCAGGCCCGCATGGTCGCGAACCTCGGCCCGCACCGCGCCCTCATCCTGCGCAATCACGGCTTGCTCACCCTCGGCGAGTCGCCGGCCGAGGCGTTCCTGCGCATGTTCTACCTCGACCGCAGCTGCCAGATCCAGATCGACGCTCTGTCCGGCGGCGCAAGTCCCGTCATCCCCTCGCCCGAGATCTGCGAGCACACGGCCCGGCAGTCGGAGGGCCAGGAGACCGGCGACGACTTCCAGGACGAGATCGGCTCCCAGCTCGCCTGGGAATCTCTGGTTCGCCTTGTCGAGCGTATTTATCCCGACTACGCCGACTGAGCCGCCCCATCCCGCTCGAAAACCGCTGACGGAGGACTAGTGGAGAAGGCGAGCTTCACCCGGATTGACGAAAGCACGAGGGCTGACTGGGAGATCGTCGAGCGCTGCGGAGCAGCGAGCCTGGCGACCCTGGCCGAACGCGTTCTGGAACAACTGACCCGCTTGGGGTCGCCCGGAACCGACCAGCCGTTCCAGATCACCCGCCTACAGCACTCCTTGCAAGCTGCGACGCGAGCCGAACGCGACGGTGCCGAGGAGGAGCTGGTGGTCGCAACGCTGTTGCACGATATCGGTGACGATCTCGCTCCGTACGCTCATGCCGATTTCGCGGCTACGATCCTGAAACCGTATGTGAGCGAACGAACGCACTGGATCATAGAGCAGCACGACGTGTTCCAGGGAAAGTACTACTGGGACAAGATCGGTATGGATCCGAACGCCCGCGAGAAATTCCGCAGCCGCCCCTGGTTCGATGCTTGCGAGGCGTTCTGCCGCGACTGGGACTGCCCCTCGTTCGATCCTGAGTACGACACCCTTCCCCTCGAGCATTTCGTTCCGGCCGTGCGCCGAATCTTTGCCCGGACTCCCTACTCCGCCCGCGGAACCGACAACTGACTCGCTGACCGAAGACATTTCGGCCGTGGCGACCAGCTCAACCGAAGCAGAGCCGGCCCGATCCCACCGCGGAGCTTCTCCCCGCCGATACCCGTCGTGGGACCGGCACCGGCGACCGCAGCCACAGGCCGTAGCTCAGGGTTTCGACGAGGACGTTTCCGCAAACGGCGCCACACTGCACCCACGCCGTCTCCCCGGCGCGGTCGACTTTCACCCCACACATGCGCAAGAAATCGACAACGAGCTCGCCGTCCGTCGAGGCGTACCCTGCCATGCGCCCTCCGCCGCACTGCACGGCGATCTCCAGCTGATTCGCTCTCGCACGGCGGACCGCAGCGACGACGTCGGCTGTTCCCTCGCACTACGCGATCACCACTGAGCACCGTCGCGAATCGCGTTGGCCAAGCTACACTCGACGAGCTCAACCGACCACGGGTCCACCGAGGCGTTCACAGCTACCAGACAACCCGGTTGAACCATGACCTGCTCGGCCATGCCGCCGTCCAAGTATCGCCGTGAAACCGGAACGTCCAGCACGCGGGCCCCGGCGGTGCGGTCGACGGTGCGCATGCCCTTGGCTTCCTTCATCAAGCGGTCATCTTTCGACGGCTGCGGAGTCGACTTCCGTCAGTCCGAGGTTAGCTCCCGGTCGGATCGTTCTTTGTAGCACGCCGCGGGACGGCACCTTCCCGGGGGATGCCCGCTCACTTCCGCAAAGGGTCCAGGACCGCTCGCTTCGCTGATGCACGACCCAGCTGGGCGATCTGAGCACACGCGGTTACCCCTGCCTGATGTGGATCTTCGGTGTTACAGGTTCGCTGGAGCGCATCAATTGGATAAGCCGCGACTGGAAAGACGGGCGGTTCAACCGGCCGCCGCGGAAGTGTCAGTTTGGCCGGCGGCGGTGGCCGCTGGCGTGGCGATGGGGCTCGCATTGAGTCCTGGCCGAGAAATGTCCGTGGGGTGCCGGACGTAGCAAGTCCCGCGGCAGGACCGCCGGTTTTCCCGATCTACCCGGTGTCGCCAACTTCCTCGGAAAAGACTCGCAGTGTCGTTACCGTTCGCTGCGCAAAGAGTTCGAAGACGCCGAGAACGAACCTGTGCTGGCGACTCCTGCTACGGCGAGATGGAGGCCTGCCGGCACGCCTCGTCCACCCCCGCACGGGACCGGGGCCTGGGAACTGCGAAAGGTGTCGTGGTCTGCTTCGTGGATTGCACGCTTCAATACCGGGCTGCTTTAGGTCTCGGAGGTCAGTTGCACTTCCTCTGTCGGGTCGTGCTCGAACAGCGTTCGCCACCTGCCCAACTCCGTCGCTTACGCCGGAGCCACTCGCTTCGCAGACCGGGACCGTATCTCGCTCTTGGCTAGGGCGTTCTTGTGGACCTCGTCGGGACCGTCTGCGATCCGCAGCGTGCGGATACCGGCGTACATATTGGCCAGTGGGAGGTCCTGAGAAAGGCCGCCGGCGCCGTGGACCTGGATCGCGCGGTCGAGGATTCCTTGGACGACCTTCGGCGTGGCGATCTTGATCGCTTGGATCTCGGTACGTGCTCCCTTGTTGCCGAAGGTGTCCATCAGCCATGCGGTCTTGAGCACCAGCAGTCGCAACTGTTCCAGCTCGACTCGGGATTCTGCGATCCAGCTCCTGATCACGCCCTGGTCGGCCAGCGGTCGGCCGAACGCGATCCTCGACTCGGCCCGCTCGCACATCATCTCGATGGCCCTTTCCGCGATGCCGATGGAACGCATGCAGTGATGGATCCGACCGGGACCAAGCCGGGCCTGCGCGATCGCGAACCCGGCTCCCGGCTCGCCGAGCACGTTGGCGACCGGGATCCGTACGTCGGTGAAGCGCAGCTCCGCGTGCCCGCCGTGTTCGTGGTCGTCGTACCCGTAGACCTCCATGCCGCGTACGACGTCGAGGCCGGGGGTGTCGCGCGGAACGAGCACCATCGATTGTTGGCGGTGCCGCGCCGCAGTCGGGTCGGTCTTTCCCATGACGATCAAGATCGTGCAGTTGGGATTCATCGCACCGGTGATCCACCACTTGCGGCCGTTGAGGACGTACTCGTCACCGTCCCGAGCGATGCTGAGTTCGATGTTGGTCGCATCGGAGGAGGCGACGCCTGGCTCGGTCATCGCAAACGCCGATCGGGTCTCGCCGTTTAGAAGCGGTCGCAGCCAGCGCTCTTTCTGCTCGGCAGTGCCGAACATGTGGAGCACCTCAATGTTCCCTGTGTCCGGAGCCGCGCAGTTCATCACCGCTGGTGCGAGATGGCCACTACGGCCGGAGATTTCGGCCAGGGGAGCGTACTGAAGGTTGGTCAGCCCCGCGCCCTGCTCGCCTGGGAGAAAGAGGTTCCATAGACCGCGGGCGCGTGCCGCCTTCCGCAGCTCCTTCAGGATCGGGACTGAGTCCCACGCCCATCGGTCCGCGAGGGAGGCCAGCTGCTTGTGGAAGGTCTGCTCGGCGGGATGGATGTGGCTGTCCATGAAGTCGACGAGATTCTGTCTCAGACTCTCCGTGCGCGCGTCGTGCTGGAAGTCCATCAGTTGTTCCCCTTCAGTGCGTCGAGGCCCGCATCCAGCAGCGGGTGGATCGCCTCACCAATCCGGTCGAAGCCGGCGCCGACGGTATGGCCGTTGAGGTGCCGGTAGTGGATGCCCTCGAGGATCGCGGCGAGTTTGAAGGCCGCGAGTCCGATGTAGAAACCGAATTCGGGCAGGTCACGATCGCTACCACGCGAGTACCGCTGGATCACTTCGCGCTCGTTGAGGAAGCCGGGCGCGGCTGATACGTCGCTCACTGTGTCGGTACCGTCACCCGTCAGCGCGCCGAGCCGGTTGTAGACGAGCATCAGCGCCAGGTCGGTCAGCGGGTCGCCGAGCGTGGCCATCTCCCAGTCGAGGACCGCGGTCACTTGGCCGGTGCCGTCGACGAGCACGTTGTCGAGCCGGAAGTCACCATGCACGATGCCAGCGGCGGACTCGACCGGCACCGACCTCGCGAGCCGCCGGTGGAGTTCGTGGGCGGCTGGCAGCTCGCGGGAGTACGACGCGTCGAACTGCTTCTTCCAGCGTGCGACTTGCCGGCCCAGGAAGCCCTCTGGACGACCGAAGTCACCGAGCCCGACCGTGGCTGGTTCGACCGAGTGGAGTGCGGCCAGGGTATCCACGAGTCGCTCGGAGATCGCGCGGGTGCGCTCAGGACCGAGAAGCTGGAGTTCGGCCGCGCAGCGGTACGGTCTACCGACGCACCGTTGCATGACGTAGAAGGTGGCCCCCAGCACCGCCGGATCGGTGCACATGGCGAAAGTCCGCGGGACCGGCACCCGGGTGTCTTGGAGCGCCGACAGCACTCGGTATTCGCGGGCCATGTCATGAGCAGTCGCGAGCACGTGGCCGAGTGGCGGCCGCCGTACGATCCACTCGTGCACCCCGTCGGTCACGGCGTAGGTCAAGTTGGATTTCCCGCCGGCGATGAGCATCGCCCGCAACTCGTCACCGGCGCCAGGGACTTCCTTCGCGAGCCAGTCACCGAGAGCATCGAGATCAAGACCTGGGGGTGTTTCGGCTGTCGTCATCACAGCATCACGCCCGAAAGCGTCTTGGTGGTCTGCCGGCTGCTTGAGCAGCGACGGTTGACGGTGACACCAGGCAGGTGATCCATCCCGCTCAACACGGCGACCACGCGGCCCAAGTTGTTGCCAGACTCGCCTGCCGGCTGGCCCGCACCCAGTACCAGGTCGAACACTCGGCCGGGTCAAGCTCGGGCACCTTTGCCAACGCGGCCTGCACCATCTCAACGGCGAGGTCGTCGGGGCGCATGTCCTTCAGCGAGCCCTTGACGGCGCGGCCTATCGGCGAACGGGACGTGGAGACGATCACAGTTTCGGACATGACACGCAGCCTCCCAAGTGACTAAGCGCTTGCTTAGTCATAGACTCAGGTACGACGCCGCCGTTCGTCAATGAGGCAGGTGGGCAGGGCACTGTGAGGAGCGCCACTGCCTACCCTGGTTTCGAATGCAGCCCGACCGAGCGAGACAATGGACCCGCCATGACCGAGCAGACCGACTTCTCCCGCGCCGACGCGACGCGTGCCCGACTGCTCCAAGCCGCGGTCATTGCCTTCGCCGAGAAGGGTTTTCACGGCACAACAACGCGAGACATCGCCTCGGCGGCCGGCATGAGCCCCGCAGCGCTGTACGTGCACCACAGATCGAAGGAAGAGCTGCTCTACTTGATAGCCAAGGACGGCCACGATGTCGTCCTCCACCTCATCCGCGAGGCCATCGCATCCAGCGAAAGCCCTGCCAGGGCGCTCCGCAACGTGGTCCACAACTTCTCTGCTCACCATGCGCGTGACCACTTGAAGGCCCGAGTCGTGAACTACGAGCTTGCCGCCCTCGCACCCCGGCACCTCGCGGAGATCCGTGGCCTCCGGCAAGCCATCGAGGACGAGATCCGCCGCCTGGTCATGCGCGGGCTTGAAGCCGGGGACTTCGATACCGACGATCCACGGATTGCCACGGCGGCCTTGCTTTCGCTGGGCATTGATCTCGCGCGTTGGTTCCGCCCTGACCGAGGATGGAGCCCTGACGACATCGGGGCGCGTTACGCCGCGATGGCTCTGCGCATCGTAGGAGCCTGATCGCCCTCGATCGATCGCGTAATACGTTCGAGTCGCGTTGGCGAGCAAGATACTTGAAGGGCGGTGGGCACGTGCCTTCTGCCATCTACACCAGTTGCAGCAGCGTGGCTGTGCCCAGCACTGAGCAACCCCTGCACCGCCGCGCCTTCGGGATCCGTTGCCACAACTTCTCGATCACGTGGCGAACTTTTACCCGCACGGGATTTCAGTCAACCCGTTGTTGAGCGACCCAACTCGCGATCTGCGCGCGTGAGGTGAACCCGAGTTTGCTAAGAATATTCTCGACGTGCCCTTCCGCTGTGCGCAGCGATATGACCAACCTGGCGGCAATGTCCTTGTTCGCCAGTCCCTCATGCACCAAATCCGCAACCTCACGTTCGCGCCGCGTCAGCGCCGGCGTAAAAATCGGGGCTTCCGGAACCGATGGCATTTCCTCGCGCAGGGCGAAGGCGAGCAACTCCTCAACTGTAAACGCACCGCCGCGCTCAAAGGCTGCGTCGAACTGGGCGTTCCCAATGGCGTCTCGTGCCAACTTTTCCTTCTCGCTTCGTTGCGCGATCAGGTGCATCGAACCCATGAGCAGGGAACCAAGGGTTTTCCAGAACGTGTTCGCGCCGCCGAGCAGCGTGGCGGCCCGGTCTGCGTTGCCTTGCGTGGCAGTGGTCCAGCCGAGAAGCTCGAGGGAGAGCGCCAGACCGAGTGTGTCGTGAAAGGCCCGCTTGATCTTGATGGCCTCGCACAGGTCCGCTTCCGCTTGGCCGAACTCGCCGTCGGTCAGTTTCAGGAAGCCTCGCCCCCAGAGGGCGTACGACAACTCCCAACGCTCTCCCGTTGCCCTGCAGCGCTCCAGTATTTCGTCGATCATTTCTGCTGCCATCGCTGCCTCGCCGAGGAGGACATAAGCGGTCGCCAAGTCCATCCGAACGAGGTCCGAGTACTGGGCGGCCACGGCTGTGTCCGAGTACTGCCGGAGCGCCTCGGTGAACAGCGGGATGGCGCCCGCAAGGTCTGTGTCCTGGAAACGGCACACCCCTCGAACGTATGTTGTATAGGCGAGTGCGGCGGGGTCCTCGAGTCGCACGGCGAGCGCGCGGGCTTCTTCCACAAGAGCTGTCGCGGCCGTCGCATCTCCCTGCACGGCCGCGAGGCAAGCGTCCGTCGCCAGCGCCCAGGCGCGCTCTCGGGTTGGCTCCGCGTCAAGCGCCAGCACCCGGTCCAGCCAGAGCTTGCCCTCGGCGAGGTGTCCCATCGCCAGCCAGAACCACGGCACCCCAGCCAGGCGCATACCCGCTCTCGCTTCACTGGGTTCAGCCAGGCAATAGTCGAGTGCTCGGCGAAGGTTCGGCCGTTCCAACTGAAGCCTGTTCGCCCACTCCTCCTGCCGCGGACCAGCCCACTCGGAGTCGGCGGTCTCAACCATCTGCAGCACCCAGTCCCGGTGCAGCAGCCGCAGCGCCGGTTCCCGCCCCGATTCGGCAAGGCGCGCTTGACCGTAAGCTCGGATGGTCTCCAGCATGCCGAACCGGGAATACTTGTCCTGTCCCTCACGAACGAAGATCGACTTGTCGAGCAATCCGGCAACCGTGTCGAGAATGGCTTGGCTAGGCAAGGTCTCGTCAGTGCACACCACTTCGAGCGCATCGATGTCGAATCCACCGGCGAACACAGACGCCCGTTCCCACAGCGTCTGCTCCTCCGGCGTGCACAGGTCATAACTCCAGTCGATGAGCGCCTGGAGGGTTTGATGCCGTTCGGGAAGGTTGCGGCTCCCCTCACGGAGGAGCTGGAACCGGTGATCCAAGCGATTCGCCAGCTCATTGACCGTGAGCACACGAAGACGCACCGACGCCAGCTCGATGGCCAACGGGATTCCCTCCAGCCGGTGACAGAGACGGACCACCGCTGCCTCGTTCTCCGACGTGAAAGCAAATCCGGGGACAACCGACTCTGAACGCTCGACGAACAGCGCAATCGATGGATACCTCGTGGCCGTGCCAGGCTCGATTGGCTCGTCTGGGTCGGGCACGGGCAGCCGCGGCACCTGATAGACATACTCTCCGGCAATCCGCAGCGCCTGCCTGCTGGTGACCAGGATTCGAACCTCAGGCGCAGCACGCAGCACTCGATCCACGAAATCCGCAGCGGCACCCACCATATGCTCACAGCTGTCCAGGACCAAAAGCATGCGCCGTTCACGTAGGTAGTCGCACACGACGGTGGCCCGGTCACGCGTGGACTGCTCGCGCAACCCAAGGGCGTCGATCACGGAATCGGCCAACAGAGCTGGATCCGTCAACGACGCCAACTCGACCAAACACAAGCCGTCCGGAAAGGCGCGCTTCATTTCCTGCGCCGCACGGAGCGCGAGACGGGTCTTCCCCACCCCGCCAATGCCCGTCAACGTCACCAGTCGTGTCGTCGAAAAGAGCTGTCGGACCGCAGCGACATCATGTCGTCGGTCCACGAAACTCGTGAGATCCGCCGGCACAGTACTCGGCACCTTTGCCATCCGACCCAACCAGCACGATTGGAAGTAGTAGGGCGATCGTACCGCCTCGGCCACCCCCAAAGCGCACGCCAGGACACCGCCGGCGGGTACTCGAACCAGGTAGTTCTCTCCCCCCGGCGCCCCGCAGCCAGCAATGGCGTCCAGCAACCTTAGAGGCTGGCGCATTTCGCGATACGGAATCGACAGGATCCCCTCGCCGCCTGACTAAAAGGAGCGCTTCGCGCGACAATCGAGTTCGCCGCCGATCCGGAATGAATTCGTCCAAACCGGGATAGTGATCGACCCTGTGTTCGGGCACCCAAACTAGGGCCATGCGGCGCGGCAGTTGAGCTCACCCGACATCCTGTTCAGCTACCCGCTGCACTCGGGGAGACTCAATCCGCCGGAAGTTGAACCATCGAGTCCTGGCTCACGGCCACGCGCACCGCGTCGAGATGGGTCCGGCAAACGGTTCGGGCGCGGTCGGGCCCAGGCCGGGCTCGAGTGCCTTCGGAGTCGCATATCCAGGTGCCAGTGCAGGGATTGCGATACACGTGAGGTGTCCGGCGATGCGACTGCTGCCTACTGATTCGAGACGAGTACATGGTCGAGCCATTCTTAGAGATGGTGCGCTGATCTAGCACCCGCAAATCTCCTCCCCGAGCACCCAGCCCAACCACGGCAGAACTACCAAGGTTCCTACGCAGTCCGGAACTCCCGCCCCGCCCGGCCCCGCATGGAGTCACCGCAAATACCCAAGCGGCCTGGCACCTCAGACCGCGTGGCGGTAAGTGCTCAGATCGCCGAACCCGCCGCGCCCTGCAATCACCGACGTCCCCGAAGGCCCCAAACTCGTCAACCGCGCGTCCGATCCCCGTAGTGGTCCAGGCAGTCGCACGGGTGCCTCCAAAGCCAGGCCGAAAGACACTCGACAGGCCAACGAGAACGGCTCAACCGAGGTATACCTGATGCACCCGCAATCGACCCACTCGGAACGACTCGAGTCCGACCGGCAACGGCGAGACTCCCTGCTGACGGCCCGACCGACACCAGTCGAGATCACAGGTTTCTGCAACCGCTACACAGACCTGCGCGACCGTCGCCTGGCCGACGTGCTGACCAGGGAGGACGCTGCCGAGGAGCGCGAGGAGCTCTCCGCCCTCGAACGCATCAGCTGCCACGTACATCGCAGATGGGCACATGGATGCATCAGCTCACCAATCCATGTCATCGCCGTCACCGGACACCGTTGGTGCCGCCAATGTGAGGCCGAAGCAACCGTGGCGATCGACGAACTGACAGGCGACGTGTCCGTTACCTGCACGCGTTGCCACAAAAGCCCTGACACCCCGGCGACGCAGCAGATCCTCCGCACCTGCCGAGCAAGCCTGGCCGCCGCATCAGAGAACCGCCGCGCAAACGATACAGAAGGAAGCCAACGACCCGCCTACCTCAGGAACAGCGGCGCCAAGTGGAGAACCAGATGATCAACGGCGAGGTGGTCCGCCTCGACGGAGCCCTCCGCATGGCAGCCCACTGACAGGAGGCGTCTCATGACCACGCATCCTCGACCGGTCGTCACCGGCTATCCATCCACCATGGGCGACGACGTCCAGCTCAGCGCAACCACCGTGATCCGCCCCAGCGCCCGCACGGCGAGGAATTGCTGCCGCAGCCGCTCGACGAACCCAAGATGTCCATCGAGGTCGCTCTCCGAGCGGTGGCCACGCTCGGTGATCGGCGCTTCCGGATTGAACACCGTACGGTCGCCACACGAAAAGCACGGTGGGCGTTGCGCCGACGATCCGGTCCGCAATCCCGTTTAGCCAATGGTCGTCACGATCAGCAGAACCTCGCACTGAACACTTGACCTTTATAGACACGTACGCAGCCCGGGGCCCACTTCGCCGCTAAACGGCAGCTGTCCACTGCGGGGCGCAGCGGTTGGCCGAAGGGCGAGACGTCCCGATGGCCAACGTCTTCACCAATATCATCGCGACCAACGCTTACGTTTCGACGGCCCCGATCACGCCAGCCTCCGCGAGCAAGCCAGCACGATCCGCCGCTACATCGCCTGGCGGATACTTCCGGACTGACGGTCGTGGGGGTCGCTTCAACACCCGGCAAGCTGAATAGGGCCAGGCCCAGCCACCGGAGTCTTCGGGTCCAGCCGCCCGGTATCCGGAACTCCCCCGTCTCTATTTGGCACGGAGTGTCGTCGATGTTGGATTGACCGGGCCCGGATCCAGTTGAGCTTATGTGACGGTCGCAACTTTCTTCGGCAAAGATGTGGTGCTGTAACGGCACTGAGTGCCAATCTCGGGCCCTAATCGATTGCCCGAGAGCTCGATGCTCGCTTTGTTCGTGCCGGCCCAGCGATGGGCCCCGAGGCACGGTGGGCGTCCTCGTAAAAGGTTGTTAGGGAGGAGCGGGATGAACGTTGTTGTGTTGGTGAAGCAGGTTCCCGACACGGGATCCGAGCGCAATCTCTCTGACTCGGACCACACCCTCGACCGCGAGTCGGCGGACGCCGTGCTGGATGAGATCAACGAGCGTGCCGTAGAAGAGGCGTTGCTGATCAAGGAAGCCCACGGCGGCGAGGTGACCGTCGTGTGCATGGGCCCGGATCGTGCGACCGATGCCATCCGCAAGGCGCTGTCGATGGGCGCGGACAAGGCGATTCAGCTCTCCGATGCGGCACTGCGCGGCTCGGACGCAGTGCAGACGGCGAAGGCACTGGCGAAGGTCACAGGCACCGTGGAGTCCGTCGATTTGATCATTGCGGGCAACGAGGCCACCGACGGCCGGGTCGGTGCGGTCCCGGCGATGCTGGCCGAGGTGCTGGGCCTGCCTCAACTGACCTCAGCACGCAAGGTCACCACCGACGGCACGACGATTGCGATCGAGCGGGAGACGGAAGCGGGCATCGTCAATGTGGAGGCGAACCTGCCCGCGGTGGTGTCGGTGACCGAGAAGATCAACGAGCCCCGGTACCCGTCGTTCAAGGGCATCATGGCTGCGAAAAAGAAGCCCGTCACGACGCTGACGCTGGCTGAGGCCGGGATCGACTCCAGCGAGGTTGGCCTGGCGAATGCGGGCACCGTTGTTGTGGCTTCGGCGCCGAAACCGCCGAAGCAGGCCGGACAGCGCGTCACCGACGAAGGCTCCGGCGGCGCGCAGATCGTCGAGTTCCTGGCCGGCCAGAACCTGGTGTGACCCGGTTTGGCACTGGGGTGGCGCTGCATGGCGTCTGCTGTTTTTGATCAGTAAAACGCGGGAAGAAGAGGCGGAAGCTATGTCTGAGGTACTAGTCCTCGTCGACCATGTGGCCGGCGAGACGAAGAAGGTCACGCTGGAGCTGCTCACAGCCGCACGGCGGCTGGGTGAGCCGTCGGCGGTCGTCGTGGGAGAGCCGGGCACGACCGGCAAGATCAAGGACAGCCTGGCTGCGTATGGTGCGGCGAAGGTGTATGCGGCGGAGTCGGTTGAGGCGGAAAGCTTTCTGGTAACTCCAGCGGTGGATGTCCTGGAGACGTTGGCCCGGAAGATGTCCCCGGCCGCGGTGCTGGTGACGGCGTCAGTGGACGGCAAGGAGATCGCCGGGCGGCTGGCCGTGCGGCTGGCATCGGGACTGCTCTCGGAGGTCGTGGACCTCGATGCCGAGGGCGTGGGTGCGCACTCGCTGTTCGGTGGCACGTATGACGCGAAGGCGAAGGTCACCCAGGGCACACCGGTGATCACGGTGCTACCGGGCGCGGTGGAGGCAGAGCCGGCCGACGGCGCCGCCGCCGAAGAAGCTGCGGCAGTCCCGGCGGCTGATGCGTCCAAGGCGGCGAGGATCACCGGGCGGCAGCCCGCTGAAGTCGGGGACCGCCCGGAACTCACCGAAGCCTCGATCGTGGTCTCCGGTGGCCGCGGCGTCGGCTCAGCTGAGTCTTTCGACGTCGTCGAGAAGCTCGCCGACTCCCTGGGTGCGGCAGTGGGTGCCTCGCGTGCGGCGGTGGATTCCGGATACTACCCGCACCAGTTCCAGGTCGGGCAGACCGGGAAGACCGTCTCCCCGCAGCTCTACATCGCACTCGGTATTTCCGGCGCTATCCAGCACCGCGCCGGAATGCAGACCTCGAAGACCATCGTCGCTATCAACAAAGACCCCGAAGCCCCGATCTTCGAGATCGCCGACTTCGGCGTGGTCGGCGACCTGTTCACCGTCGCACCGCAACTCACCGACGAAGTCGCTCGGCGATGAGGCAGGTGGACAGGATGCAGCCCTTCTGCGCATGCCTGTGCAATCAAGCCGGGCACCACGGCATCTGTTTTGAAGCTACCGACGTGCAGTACCGCCATATCGATCCACGGCTGAAGACCTACTCGTCGGGGACCGTGTGTCGACCGTGTTACGAGGCCGTCAAAGCCTTGCTGCACAAAGGCAAGAACGCGAGCACAACCTGTGAAGGAGACGACGTTGGACGAGTTCCAATTCGCAGGAGTGGTTGGAGCCGGGCTGATGGGTTCGGGCATCGCGGAGGTGTGCGCCCGGTCCGGCCTCGATGTGGTCATCTCTGATGTTGATCAGTGCGCTCTCGATGCTGGGCGCTCCCGTATCGAACGGTCTCTTCACGGCGCCGTCGATCGCGGTAAACGGCCTCGATCTGAACTGCCGACCTGGGGCGCGCGATGCGCTTCACCGAGGGCCTGGACTTCGGATCGGTGTGGGTGAACAACCACCTCGCCTTCATCACCGAGATGCCGTAGGTCGGTTTCGGCAAATCCGGATACGGCCGCGACAACTCGATCTACGCACTCGACGACTACACGCGGACCAAGCACGTGATGCTCGGCCAGGGAGAACCGGCCGCGGACGCCTGACCCCGAGCCGTTGGTGTGCAACCTGCACCGCCCGAGGACGCAGGACGGCGCGTTTGGCTGTGGCTGGCTTCACTCCGCGCTGACAACCATGAGGGGGTCTTCGCCGAACTTCATCAGCCACGAGACCAAGGAGCCCCGAAGATGCCGGAGCAGCGCAATGTCCCCGAGACCGTCGACATCGTCATCGTTGGCGCCGGGCTCTCCGGCGTCGGGGCCGCCTACTACCTGACGAAGGCATTCCCCGACAAGAAGATCGCGATCCTCGAGGGACGTGGTCGTATCGGCGGCACCTGGGATCTCTTCCGCTATCCGGGGATCCGTTCGGACTCCCAGCTGCACACCTATGGCTACGAGTTCAAGCCGTGGACGCGTGAGGAGGCCATCGCCGACGGACGCCACATTCGCGAGTACATCGAGGAAGCCGCCGGGGAGAACGGCATTGATGACCTGATCCGGTTCCACCACCACGTCCAGTCCGCCGACTGGTCCAGCGACAAAAGCCAGTGGACGCTGACCGTCAAGGTCACCGCACCGGGCGCGGATGAGGCGACGATCCAGATCAACACCAACTGGGTCTACGGTGCCACCGGCTACTTCCGCTACGACGAAGCCTACACCCCCGACTTCGAGGGCCGTGATGAGTTCGAGGGCGACATCCTCCACCCCCAATTCTGGCCCGAGGACTATGACTACGCGGGCAAGAAGGTCGTCATCATCGGCAGTGGCGCCACGGCGATCACCATGGTGCCAGCCATGGCGACGGGTCCTTCCTCCGCACAGCACGTCACGATGCTGCAGCGGACGCCGTCGTACATCGCCACGGCACCGCGCATCGACAAAACGGCGCTCGCGTTCACCAGGTGGTTCGGGGTGAAGCGTGGTTATGCACTGACCCGGCAGGTCGACATGTGGATTGACTGGCTGTTCGTGCGGGGCGTCTCCAAGTTCCCGCGGATCGGCGCGGCAGTCATCCGCGGCATGAACCGAAAGGCCCTGCCGAAGGGCTACGACATCGCCACCCACTTCACGCCGCCATACAAGGTGTGGGATCAGCGCGTGTGTCTCGCGCCCGACGGTGACCTATTCCAGGCGATCTCTGATGGCAAGGCCTCCGTGGAGACGGATCAGATCGTGCGTTTCACCAGGACCGGGATCCTCCTGGCATCGGGCCGCGAACTGGAGGCTGACCTCATTGTCACTGCCACGGGACTCAATGTCCGTCTCTTCGGCGGGATCCCGCAGACCGTGGACGGCCGCGCCGTCGATCTCAGCGACACCCTCAGCTACCGGGGCATGCTCCTGTCCGGTATCCCCAACTGGTCGGTCGCGCTTGGCTACACCAAGGTCTCGTCCTGGACGCTCAAGGTGGGGCTGACCGCTCGCTACGTCACCAAGTTGATCAAGCACATGGACGCCCACGGCTACGACAAGGTCGTCGCCGTCGCCGACCCCGACATGGAGACCCGGCCCCTGCTGGACCTGACCTCGGGCTACGCGCTGCGGGCCAAGCACCAGCTGCCGCGCCAAGGTACCTCCCTTCCCTGGCGGACCCTCGACTCCTACCAAGCCGACCGCAAGCTGTTGGCGGGCCCGCTCGTCGATAGGGACCTCCACTTCAGCGCCCGTCCGGTGAACGCCGGGCCGGCTGGCAAGGGCGCGCGTGGCAATGGCGCCGTCACCGCCGCGCGAAAGGCCTGAGATCATGTCGTCCGCTGCCGTGCCGCGCGCGTTGACCACGAGTGAGAAGGTCCAGCGCACTCTCGCCCTGTGGATGGGCCGGACGCCGCAGGCACTATTGAGAGTCCTGGCCAAGGCACCAACGAACGCCGCCGGCGAGACCATGGCGCCCGAGGTTGCGCTGACGATGCAGTCAGCCGCCAAGCAGCCCGACTACAGCGACCTCGATCCCGCCCTCGCCCGTAAGGTTGCCGAGACCGAGGGAGCTGTCTACGCCGACCGGTACCCGGACTTCGACGTGGTCGAGGACCTCGAGCTGCCCGGCGGCCTCGCTGCGACCCGCTACCGTGCTCGTCGTACCTCCCGAGGATTGGTTGTCTTCTTCCATGGCGGCGGCTTCGTCCTGGGCAGTCGTTCGGTCTATGACTCACCGGCCCGCTTTCTCGCGCTGCACGCCAACGTCGACGTACTGTCGGTCGAGTACCGACTCGCCCCGGAGCATCCCTTCCCGGCTGCTCACGAGGATGCACTGGTGGCGTGGAAGTACGCCGTTGCGCACGCGCCGGTGTGGGGGCTCGCAACCGATCGGATCGTGATCTCCGGCGACAGTGCCGGTGCCAATCTCGTCGCCGTGCTGGCGCAGCAGCTGCGAGGCCACGAGGTGCAACCTGCTTTGCAGGTGATGCTCTACCCCGTGACAGATCTGACCTCGGCATACCCTTCGCAAGAGGAGTTCGCCGACTCGCCCGCTTTGACGGCCAAGCAGATCGACTGGTTCATCGATCACTACCTGCCCGAGGGCACCCGCCGGGACGACCCGCGCGTCTCCCCGATGGCCACTGAGGACCTCAGTGGCCTGCCGCCTGCAGTCGTGACGGTCGCCGGATTCGATCCCTTGCGCGACGAGGGCATCGCCTACGCTGAACGCTTGACCGCCAGCGGCGTGCCCGTCGAGCTCATCCGCGAGCCCGGTCTCGTGCATGGCTACATCTCGTTCACGGCCTTCAGCCCCGCGAGCCGCGACGCTGTCCGCAGGGTGACCACCGAGATCTCCCGTGCGGTCAGCTAACGGGGAACAGCTCCGGGCAGGGCGGTGGCGAAACGCAGCCGTCCTGCCCGGCAACCATCACGACCGGTCAGCGCCCCTCCTTCAATTCGAGGAGGGCCAGTGCCGCGTCGACCGCCGTCGGGTTCTGCCCGAGTGGACGCGGCAAGAGCTCGTCGACGCGGGCGAGACGACGGTCGACGGTGTTGCGGTGTGTGAAAAGCGTCTCGGCGGCCCGGGATGCGTTGAACTGCTCGGCGATGAATGTCCGAACCGTGGTCCGCAGCTCAGGGTCTGCGGTGGCCAAGGCGCCGAGCGTGTCAGCGATGAACTGCTCGGCCTCAGCGACGTCGGTGGTCAGCAACGAGATCATCTGAACGTCTCCGAATCGAACGATACGGCGAGGAGAGTCCAGCCGGGCGAGTAGGCGCTGCGCGGCCGCGGCGTCGATGTGGCTGCGCCGGAAGCCTTTGACGTCGACCCCGGGGCGGCCAAGGGCGACCCGCACGCCGGGAATCTCCGTGAGGCGTGCGTCAAGCTCGCCCGTGTCGGGAACCCGGGCCACCGGCAGCCAGATCCAGAGCGCCGACACAGCGGCAGCGAGTGTCAGCCGCCGCTTGGCACCGCACGCGCGCATCACCTGTTCAGCGGCGAGCTCCAGCCCGTCGACCTCGTGTTCGGAATCCACCCACACGATCGCCGCGACGTGGTGGCCGGTCAACACATAGCCGAGCTGGCCCTCCGCTTGTGCACGGATGATCGGTTCGTCTTGGAGGATGAGCTGCACCGTGGCAAGACGCTGCACCTGTTGCCCACGCGCCAGCTCCTCGCGGACCTTGTCCACGTGAGAGGCGACCGCCCGGATGAGATCGTCCTGATAGGCGTTGAGCGAGTTCACGGAGACCTCGATCAGCTCGCGCAGCTTATCCGGCTCCAAGGACGTCGTGAAGCAGGCGGAGAGCCACCAGTGCCAGACGACCCGCTGGAGGGCGCGCCACGCCTCAGTCTCCTCGGGATCGATACCGCGGAGGGCGAGGTCGCGGGTGTACGTGTCCAGTTCGGGAAACTCCTGGAGCGCGACGCGGCGGCCGGGATTCGCGATTGTCATCTGCACCCAGTGCATCAGGCCGTTTCGGCAGAACCGCCGATCCAGGTCGGCCAGGATCTCGCCGTCGGCGACGGTCCGATGCTTCAGTCGCTCCTGGCCGACCTTCCAGCCTTCGTC
This sequence comes from Saccharopolyspora tripterygii, assembly GCF_054778355.1. Taxonomy (NCBI): domain Bacteria; kingdom Bacillati; phylum Actinomycetota; class Actinomycetes; order Pseudonocardiales; family Pseudonocardiaceae; genus Saccharopolyspora; species Saccharopolyspora tripterygii. The sequence goes on from NZ_BAAGZP010000016.1 coordinate 66,832, forward strand.
AGCGATGTCAAGTACCTCTGCGGAATGGTCCATGGCGAGCTTGCTCATCGCCTCGAGAACCTCAAGGCTCGGCAGGGGCCACGGCTCCTTCGCCTCTGCTTCCACAGCGCGCTCCTTGAATGAGTTCTCGCATTACGCACCACCAGGGGCGATGCCCGCAGGGCGCACATCCGACTTTCCACGATGCTAGCGAAGCCAGCCTCTGGCCGGATGCTCGATTAACCCGGGCTCACCTCTCGCCAGTCGAGCGATCCACCTGCCTCTCCGAACCCGAGCATCCTCAGGCGCGGCCCTTCTCATCACGAAGGCGCGACCGCGGCACCGTCGTTGAGAGCGGTCGGCGAAGCCAGTCCTGCATCGCGGTCCTGGCAGCCGGACAGCTGCCAGGACCGCGGGGAGTGCCAGCACCGCGAGGCTTGCAAGTATGACTCGTGCGGTGTCGACGAACACCAGGTTGGGGAGGATGGCTCCGAGACGTCGAGGCGCCGAGACCATCGAGCACGCTCGACGTGACCGAGGCATAACTGAGGAACGTCATCATGAGCCGGCCGCGATCAGCGCAGCGTAGGCAGCCATCGCTGCCCATCGGACGGGTGACGGCCGTGCGCCGTCGCGCGCCTGCTTCGCGTCGACCTGATCCATGTCGCCTCTCCTCCTGGCAGCGGGCTCATTTAGTGATCCAGCACACTGGCACGGGTACCCGGCTGGAAGGAAGCGTCAGATCGCACTAACCATGACGGTTTCGCGGTGCGATTCGCTCATGGGAGCGGGCTGTGGAGCAATCAGTTGGCGCACTCACCTCAGTGGCGGTGAACGGTGAACCGGGAGCGATTCGAGCTGGCGCAGCTTGACGATGGCAAAGGTAGCCTGCATTGAGCTTCGTGAAACGGATCTGGGCCATCGGTACCTCCATCACCCAGGGCCTCCCGGCTCCGGTCGACCAGAAGTGCCCGGACTGCGAGATCGTGCCTGTCTAGTTTTCAGGTGCCGACATCGGTCCGGGCCTCCAGCAAAATGTCGCTGTAGTCGATCTGCCAGCGCCCCGGAGAGCCCTTCGGGTACTGCGAACGGAAGCCGATGAGCTGCTGCACCCGTGGCTAGAGCGACTTGGGCAACTGGAGTTCGACGAGGAATGGGTAGGTCTTCTCGCCGACGAGATATCCCAGTGCTCGTCGGCAAGCGACCATGCGCTGAGCCAGCCAGATGACGATCGCCACCACGCTCATGATCGGTGCGGCTCGACGAGGAAACCGACCGACACGTCACTGTCGTCCCCCAACCCCGGGGCGGCCAAGGTCGGGGGACGGCAGTGACGCGCCGAGGCTGATGCCGCCGTCGACGTAGATCTTCTGGCCGGTGATGTCGGACGCCTCGTCACTGGGGACAAAGGCCGTGGCCGCGATGTCCTCGGGGAATCCGACCCGGCCGACCGGGTTGGCCTCGGCGTAGCGGCCACCTCGCGAGCTCGCTAAACCGGTTCGCCAACCGTGACCTCGTCATCCCGGCAACGCAGTACCAAACGATGCGCGTCCTCTCCCCCGCGCGACGGAGATCGTCAACCGGTCCGACCCGGCCGAACGCCACGCAATCCAGCCCATGGCACAGGGTGCCGCTCACTCTGACCCCCTTCGAAGTGGATGGACAACGCTGGAATTGCTCGATGTTTCAACACCTGCGAGATCAGCCGCCACGACCAAGTGAGGCGCACCCCATCGATGGTGGTGCACTCTGCACCGGACGCCGCCGCCCCTCACTTGTTACAAATCGCTGACCGCTTCTTTCGCTGTCCGCATCCGCTCGAGGGAGGGGCCCATGCCCTTGGGTTCGACTGATCACTCCGGCGCCCGCAAGCTCACATCTGAGGAGATCGGCGGATTCTGGTGCGCCGAGATCCACCCCTGGTCCTACGACTTCGACTACCTCGGCCACCTGACTGCGGCGATCTATCCCAAGGCGTTCGAAGAGGGCCGGGTCCGCTATCTCGGTGCGCGCTGGGGCACGTCGCGGCCGGAGTATGTCGTTGCTTCGCACCGGATGGAGTACCTCGCCGAGATCCGTGAGACCAGCGAGCCCCTCCAACTCCTGATCCGTCCCATCCGCGTCGGCACCTCAAGTCTGCGGTTGGAGGAAGCGCTTCTCGATCCCGCCGGCCGCCTCTGCAACGCCTCCGTGGTCACGCTCGTCACGTGGAACGCGACAGCTCGCCGCCCACGTCCTCTGACGTCCGCCGAGCTCGCGGCCCTGGAGCACGACCTGTCGACGTTGCCCGGCACAGGAACGCCACTCATCCCATAACGGGACGCAAAACCACTTTCGAACGAACCGCACAAAGGAGAGGCATGAGCACCATCAATCCCCATCCCACGGCAATCGCGCCGCAGCGCGTCCTGGTCATCGGCGGCGCCGGCGAGATGGGCACCCACACATGTGGTGTCCTGGCCGGAGCCGACGAGATCGCCGAGGTGGTCATCGCTGATCGTGACTTGGATCGCGCTCGGGAGCTAGCTGCGAAGCTCGGCGACAAGGCGACGCCTCTCCAGCTCGACCTCACGGATTCGGGCACCCTCAAGGAGACGCTCGGCAAGGCGGACATCGTGCTGAACACGTCAGGACCGTTCTATCTTTTTGGTCAGCACGTCCTGACCGCGGCGATCGAGGCGGGAACGACGTACCTGGACATCTGTGATGACTGGGAGCCGACCCTCGACATGCTCCAACTGGACGAGGCAGCCCGCGCCGCCGGAGTCACGGCAGTCATCGGCCTCGGCGCGAGCCCGGGCATCAGCAACCTCCTCGCGGCACTTGCGATGAGCGAGTGCGACACCGTTGACCGCGTGTACACGTGCTGGCGTGCCAACGGTTACCCGCCGGTGCCAGAGGGCACCACGCCACCAGAGGCTACTGCCGCCGTCGTGCACTGGGTGCACAATCTTGCCGCGACCATCAAGGTATGGCGCGGCGGCAGGCTCGCCGACGCAGAGCCGCTGGAGGAGCGCCGGGTCACCTACCCCGGTTGGGACGAGGAGTCCGTGTGGGTGTGCGGCCATCCCGAGCCGCTGACCCTCGGTCGGGTGCGGCCCGAGCTGCAGGAGTCGCTGAATGTCATGAGCTCCCGTCCGCTGCTGATGGAGGCTCTCATCAAGACCGCGGGTCGTGTCCGATCGGGCGAGCTCACCGTGGCGGAGGCCGCGAACGCGCTGGTGGCGGAGCCGAACACCATGGGACGGGCCGCAGGAACCGCGCCCAATCTGCCCGTGCTGTTCGGACTCGCCGAGGGCATCAAGGACGGCAAGCCGGTGCGCGTCGGCGCTCGGCCGCTGGCGGTTCCAAACGCGAGCATGGGCACCATGACCGGCATCCCGCTCGCCGTGGGCGCCCTGATGGCGGCGCGCGGCGAGATTGCGACTCCTGGAGTGCACGGCCCCGAAGGTGCAATCGACCCGACCGCGTTCTTCCAGCTGCTGGCTCAGTTCGCCGACCAGGAGAAGACTGGCGGCCAGGAGGTCGTCGAAGTGGTGAGCGAGTCCATCGAGGGCTGAGCGTCCGTCCTCACGCGACCCATCGATCGGCGCACGGCGCTTCAGGTGCCGTGCGCCGACAACGGCGACCGTTGAGTCGCTGCTCCAGTGGCTGAACGGTGAAGGACGATTCCATGGAGACTGAGAAGCACAGCATCGAGTTCATCCCTCTCGGCGAGCGCTATGGCAATCCGAAGAGGCTCTTCACCCTGTGGTTCAGCGCGAATCCGCAACGGCATCTACGCCATCGGGGACCTGTTCGACGCGAGCGGCCGCTACGGACGCTACAACGTCACGACGATCGCCATCTTCGCCACGAGCGTCGTCACTCAGATCCCGTTCATGAACCTGAGCATCTATCAAGGTCCTGTCGCCGAGTGGCTCGGCGTCGACGTCAGCTGCTTCGTCCGTCTCCTGCTACCGGTGCTGCTGTACTCCTTCAGCTCGCGGCGCACCACCCCACAGATCACAAGCGCTCGGTAGGGAGATCGAAATGCACTCGCAGACCGCAGATCACCGAGCAAGCTCGGCGCCCTCCCACGACGTCGCTGTGATCGGGTGCGGCCTGATGGGTGCGGCGCTCGCTCGAAACCTCGCGGATCACCGGCGCACGGTTGCTGTTTGGAACCGGACCCCCGAGCGCGCGCTAACTCTGGCAGCCCCCGGGGTCACTCCTGTGGAGTCGATCCAGGATGCCGTCCGGGCGGCGCCGCTCGTCATCGTGTGTACGACCACCTACGAGGCCGCGCTGGGGGCCCTTGCTCCGGTCGACGACTGGCACGGAAGGACCCTGGTGAACGTGTCCAGCGGCTCGCCGCGGGAGGCCGAGGAGATGGCGCAATGGGCGGCCGCGCGTGGCGCGGCGTACCTGGACGGTGCGCTGTTCTGCTATCCGTACGAGGTCGGCCGGCAGACCACGATGGTCGCCTACTCCGGGCCCGCAGAGGTGTGGAGCCGGCACGAGGAGACGCTCCTGCTCTTCGGGGGCGCGTCTGTCCACTTCTCGAACGCGATCGCTACCGCCAACCAGCTTCTTCTCGGCCTCGGAGGATGGCTGGTCGCCGCGATGAGTGCCTACCTGGAGACGGTCGACTACCTGTTCACCGAGTCGGTGCCAGCTTCCGCGGTCCGGATCACGACGGAACGCATGATGTCGTTGCTGGCCTATGCCACCGAGGAGATGGCCACCGCGATCGATACCGCGGACTTCACGACGGACCAGGCGACGATCGCCACGTTTGCTCAGGGTGCACGGGACGGCGTCGCAACCATGCGAAGTGAAGGCCATCAGGGCACGCACCTCGCCCAGGCCGCGAAGATGCTGGACGCAGCCGAGCAGGCCGGATTGGGAGACCTCGGATTCGGCGCGCTCGTCCGGTTGCTCCGCCGACCGACCTGAGCGACCACGGAGGATGAACAGTGCACCAGCGCTGACCCGCACCCAGTGGGTGTTGCCATAGCCGACGCGCCTCGCCTGCCAGAAGAGTGAGACCTGGAACTTATCACTCGGCCGTGAACGACCGGCCCCGCACCAGGAAGAGAGCCGTCATGGCAAGCACCGATCGACTCGCTGAGACCTACGTCGACAAGATCAAGAGCGTCTGCTCGGCGGTCGTCGACCACGATGTCGAGCGCATACTGGCTCACTTCGACGACAACTGTGTCTTCGTCGACGGCGGGACCGGACAGGAAGGTGGTAAGGACTCACTCATCGGTTTCCTCGAGGAGATGTGGTCAACGTTCCCTGACTACACCCCCCGTGTGGCGGCGGCCCACGTCGACGAGAACACGATCGGTGTGGTGTTCGAGCTGACGGGAACCCTCCCCGCTGTCGATGCGCCGGCCACCTCAGGCAAGAAGATGCGGTGGCTCGCAACGGCCTTCTCGACCTTCGACCCGGACTCGCTCGCAATCACACGCGACATTTACTTCGTCGACGCGGCCGCACTGGAGCAAATGCTGAGCATCGCCCAGACCACCTGAACCGAGGAGATCGTCGATATTAAGAACTCCACCGCCGATGTGATCGTGATCGGCGCCGGCCTGTCCGGGCTCGTCACAGCCGCTGCCTCGAGCAGGCAGGCATCACATCGCTGCGCGTCCTTGAAGCCCGGGACAGGGTGGGTGGACGCACCAAGGTCCACCGGCTCGACAATGGCCGATTCGTCGAGGAAGGGGCCAGCTGGTCGGTCCGGGCTACGAGCGTCTGATCGCACTGGGCGAAGAGCTCCGCGTCTCGACCTGGTCCCATCGCGGGTGCAACCCGGTCACTCGTCAGGAGTTCCACCATTCCCTTCAGCTCGGACCGAGCATTCCTCCGGAGTCGTCGGGACTGCCCGAGCTATCAGTCGGTATTCGACAGACAGAACGTCTGCTCCGGCCGGCTACGCCGCCCCGGCACGCATGCTCGCCCACGGAGGCTTCCCAGGACGAATCCGCCACCGTGGAAGAGAGAATCAAGCCTCGCGACCGCAAGCCCGAGCCGTACCAGGTCGCCAGTAGTCCGTCAGAGATCGTGAGTTCCTGCTCGGCGGCGCACGGCGGGATGCTGTCGGCGAACTGCACCGATTCCCGCTCTGTCGTCTCTCGGGCTGCGTCGGCATCCAGGTCGCTTTAGTCGTCACCCGCAGCCATGATCTTCGCCAGGAGTGCGATATCGGCGGCCATCTGCTCGCCGTTTCGGTTGACCGGTGGCCGGATCAACATCCGGAGGACAGGTGCCGGGACGCGGCTCAGCGCGATCAGGAACGCACGCTGTGCACGCTGCCCCGCATCGACAGACGCGTCTCAGTCACGTGTCTGCCCCACCCTCGTGAGATCGCTCGCGGGTTCCGTGTGCGAGGAGAAGTGCAGGCTCTCATCGATCAACTGCCCCTTGAACAATCTGTTGTCCTGCACGAACGTGGTACGCATTTGCCAGGGCGGCGCGGTCCCCTGTCGAGGGATCTTGTGCAGTGCGCGCCGCATGTAGCCCGATGTGAGATCGAGAAGGTCTTGGGTGCCGAGGCCCTCGGGGAAGGCAGGTACGACGATGTCGTGACCATTCGCGTCCATGCGGCGGAGCACGTCACTGACGAACCGACACACGTTCGCCAGCCGGAGAGTCCAGGAGGCCTTTGTGTAACCGAGCATGTTCGCCCAGTTCGGAACGCCGGACATGAGCACCCCGCGGTAGAGGACGGTGTCGGCCACGTTTACCGGCACCCCGTCGACCGTCGGCTGAATGCCACCGAGCATCTGCATGTTCAGTCCTGTCGCGGTGACGATGAGATCCGCTTCCAGCGTCTCGCCGGACTTCAGCAGGATGCCCTCGTTGGTGAACCGGACGATGTGGTCGGTCACCACATCGGCCCTTCCGTCGCGCAGTACCGCGAAGAACTCGCCGTCCGGGGTGACGCAGAGGCGTTGGTCCCAGGGCGCGTAGGGCGGATTGAAGTGGACGTCCACATCGAAGTCGGCCGGCAGTTCCTTCATCGCCCACTTGCGGAGCTGCTTACGCCCGAAGTTTGGGAACTTCCGCAGGGTGGTGACGAGCAGGAAGTCGAGCCAGATGTTCTTCAGCCGTGTGAGCGTGTACCCGCGCTGCGGGCCGAACCATCTGGAGAACTTGACGGCCAGGTCGTCGACTCTGGGAACGGAAACAATGTAGCTGGGTGTGCGCTGCAGCATCGTCACGTGGGCCGCGGCGCCTTCGCCCTCGAGCATCGCCGGGATCATCGTGACGGCTGTGGCGCCGCTCCCGATCACCACGACCCGCTTACCGCTGTAGTCGTAATCCTCGGGCCAGTGCTGAGGATGCAGGATGTCGCCGCCGAAGTCCTCGCGGCCCTCGAAGTGCGGAGTGAAGCCCTCTTCATAGTTGTAGTAGCCGGTCGCGCTGAACACCCAGTTGGTCTTGATCGTCTTATCCCGCTCGACACCCGCGTCGTCGGTCACGACCACGTTGAGTGTCCACCGGGCCTCGGCGCTCGACCAGTCGGCCGAAGTCACCCGGTGGCCGAGCCGAAGCAGGTCCTCGAGGCCGTACTCCTGCACCGTCTCGGCCAGGTACTCACGGATCAGCGGGCCCTCGGCGATGGCGCTCTTGTGCCGCCACGGCTTGAACTCGTAGCCGTAGGTGTGCAGGTCGGAGTCCGACCGAATGCCGGGGTATTTGAACAGATCCCAGGTGCCGCCGATGGCGGCTCGCGACTCCAGGAGGAGGATCTTCCGGTCGGGGAATTCAGTCTTCAGGTGTTGCGCCGCACCGATACCGGATATGCCGGCCCCGATGATCACGACATCGACGGATTCCTCTCTTGAGTCCTGCATGGCGCACTTCCTTCGCTGTTCGACTCACGGTCGAGACCATCGAACAGTGCGACGTCTGTGGCGTTCTACACCCACGTGACCCACGATCGGCGCGGTGTCGGTGCGTTCTGCACAGCGGTGGGGCTTCGTTCGGGGCGCTGCTGATCTTGCGGCCGAACCCCTGCCGCAAGGCTGCCGCCGGTCGACGTAGTGCACAGTGCACCTGCTGCCGCCCGACATGAGGGACAGATGGTGTGGAGCCCACCTCCCCGTAGGACGAAGACTGCATGAGACGCACATCATAGATGACGAAAGGAGTTGCACGTCATGTCTACAAACACAGCAACTTTGCGAAAGGTGCCGCGCTCGGCCCCGATCGCCGACATCATGTCCATCTTCCACGAAGACGGCGGAGTCATCATCCAGGGCCTGCTTAACGCGAATCAGGTCGAGCAGGTCAACAGTGAAATCGAGCAGGACCTAAAGAGCCTGCAGCCGGGTTCGAAACACGACGACGAGTTCGTCGCCGAGTTCCACGGGCGCAACACCAAGCGACTGACCAACCTGGTGTCCCGCAGCAAGACGTTCGCCACAGAGGTCATCGACCACGACCTCGTCAACGCGCTGGCCGAGGCAGTATTCCTCGAGGAATCGGGCACCCACGCGATGACGACCACACAGGTCATCGAGATCGGGCCCGGCAACGCCGCACAGATGCTGCATCGCGATCTCGAGAACTGGTTCCCGTTCATCGGCATGGGACCCAGCGGCCCGGAGGTGGTCGTCAACTTCCTGATCGCGCTCACCGAGTTCACGGATGAGAACGGCGCCACCCGCGTCATCCCGGGCAGCAACCACTGGACGGACTTCGAGGACCGCGGTACTCCCGAACAAACGGTCCCGGCCGAGATGTCGCCGGGTGACGCACTCTTCTTCAGCGGCAAGACCGCGCACGGCGGCGGAGCAAACCAGACGACCGACTTCTACCGACGGGCGCTGGCCTTTGCGTTCAACGCCGGGTACCTCGTAGGCGAGGAAGCCTACCCGTTCCTGGTCGATAAGGAGCTGGCCAAGTCGCTCTCGCCGCGGGTGCAGCAGCTCATCGGCTTCCGTTCGCAGTACCCGAAGGGCTCTCCGGGACTCTGGCAAGTCGACTACAACGAGCTCGCCGACCACCTCGGCCTCTGAAGCGGCACGACCAGCAACCATGCCCGTTCGGGCGACGATGGCTCCGGCGAGTCCCGGGGCCATCGTCGCTAAGTCGCCGGAGCGATATCACGCACCGTTGTCTGTGACGATCCGGTGTATATGGTCGGTTCCATGGGCTGCGAACCAGATTCTCGCTCGGGCCAGGCGGTCGTTCCCTTCTTGTCACTGATAGGCTCGATGTAGGACAGTCGAGAGAAGTCGTCGATTGCCGAATGTAGGTAGGTGTACCCGCGCTTCGCGCCAGCTGACTTCGCTTGCCCGGCGGCCTTGGCCTGATCGCTGTCGCGGCCGTGGATGTGTCAACCTCCGCCGTCGGGGATCCGATCGACCTTCTCCACATCTGGGTGGACCATGTGGCCGGGCCAGCGGGCGGTGATCTTGCCTGGCTTGCCGAGCGGTTGGCAGAACCCGGCTTCCGCGGATACGCCTGGATCAATGCCCACGACGAACTCCGACCCGCATCCGAGGCGGTGCGAGCCGAAGTCCGGTCATACAAGCAGCATTCCACGACCAGATCGCAGTGTGGGTCCACAACCGGATTGGCCGTGGTTGAACCGGTTTTCCTGTTCGCTGAAGGAACGATCGTGACGGCCGGCATCAATGGCGCCCCAGCCCGTCACGCGAGCGCAGCCGTCGCGACACTTCTCGAAACACCTTGATTACAGCCACGCCGTCAACAACCTCTTTGCCCGCAACAACTAGCTGTAGTGCCCGGGAGGAATGTGAACGGTGACACAGGATCGGATGATCTTGGAATGAGTAAGGACCTCCGGGTTCGGTGTGGATCACCACAATCTGCACCGATCACCGGGAGGTCCTCGTGTGTCACCGTAAAGCCCTTTGACTGAGACGGGCAGGCTGCGGCGGGCTCGGTGTGTCGTGCAGGAGGGGTGACGGCTGCGGCGGGCGGCCGAGCGTTTTCAGGTCTCGGTTGGTTGCGCGAAGCGGTGGGCGGATCGCTACCGGCGTGACGGCGAAGCAGGCATGGTCGATCGCTCCAGCCCGCCGCATAACAGCCCTCGGCGTGTTCCCACTCGAACCGAGCGGCGGGTCATCAAAGTCCGGGTGCTTTGGCGGTGGGCCCGGCCCGGATCGCCGGGCTGCTGAAGCTCAGTCCCTCGACCGTGCATCGGGTGTTGGTGCGCTACCGGACCAACCGGCTGGCGCATATGGACCGGGCCACCAGGCGCGTGATCCGCCGCTACGAATACCCACAGCCGGGTGGGATGGTGCACGTCGACATCAAAAAGCTGGGCAACATCCCCGACGGAGGCGGCCACAAAGTCCACGGACGCGCCACAGGCGGTCGGCACAACACCTGCAGCCGGCCCATCGCCAACAACAGCACCAGCTCGCGGACGAAGCTGGGCTATGCCTACCTGCACACCGCCCTGGACGATCACAGCAGGTTGGCCTACACCGAAATCCTTCCCGACGAACCGAAAACCACCGCCACAGCCTTCTGGAAACGAGCGCACGCATGGTTCGCGGTAGCGGGCATCGATATCCAGCGAGTCTTGACTGACAACGGCGCCTGCCACCCTACCGGCCCCAGACCAACGGCACAGTCGAGCGTTTCCACCGCATCCTGCTCGACGAATGGGCCTACGGTCAGCCCTACAGCACCGAGACCCAACGGCGCACCGCCTTGCCCGGCTGGCTACACGACTACAACCATCACCGCCACCACACCAGCATCGGCGGCCCACCCACCAGCCGCGTATCCAACCTCTCAGTTTAATACAACTAGCGATCGTCGCGAATCTCCTCGGTAACGACCTCGAACAGCGGACGGTCGGTCGCGGGATGCACGTAGAGCGGTTCCAGCGCCGCCATCAGAGGCTTGAAGGGGACAGCCTCCTCAGGGGTGACTACACCTGGCCTGGAGATCTGACCGCGCAGCATAAGTTGCACAGCCATGGCCGCGGGAACGCTGGTCCCTCCGGCCATCAGTCCGTCCGGCCAGCGCTCGAGACCTGCGGCCACCCGCAACGGTCGGCCCTCCCGTTCCCCTTGTGCCAGGGCCCAGACCATGGGCGTCCGCGCCGTTTTACGAGCCTCGGCTGGACGCGGGAACCCGTCCTCGACAAGCACCGCCGCGTCTTGGGCGGTGAGTTCACCGCTGTCCACGCGGGCCATCACCGCCTCGAGGCCGTCGAACCACCATGCCGGTGCCACCATCACGTTGACGCAGGTCTTGAGCCCGGTGAAGACCCGGGGCAGCGTGACGGCTTCGGGATGCCCGATCGTGCGCATCTCGATCTCTCCGCGACCGGGATAGCGCATCGCCACTCGCTCAAGCGGCCTGACCTGCGCAACACTGCCGTCCCGAACTACCTGCACCTTCCCGGTGCACTCGTTGACCAGGTGAACGGTCGCCGCGGCAGGCCGCGCGCCACCGGGCTCGGTCCGCGCGCCGGCGAGGTCCCAGCCCGTGTAGAGCTCATCGACGCGATCGAGCTCGGCGGCCGCGTGAACCGCGAGCAGGTTGGAGACGCCGGGGCTCAGACCCATCCCAATGAGCGCGGTGACACCCGCGGCACGAGCGCGTTCATCGAGACCGAGTACGCCCAGAGTGGGCTCCCAGTCGTCGTTGATGTCCAGGTAATCGCAGCCCGCCTCGATCGCAGCCGACAGGACGTGCTGGCCGAAGACGGTGAACGGACCCAACGTGCTCACAGTGACGCGAGCGTCGCTCAGGTGCGGCGACAAGTCGTCAGCCAGCGCGTCAAAGCCAACGGGTTGGACCTTCGGCCCCCACAGCTCGGCCATGGCGTCGAGGCGCCCGACGTCCCGGTCGAGGACGACCACCGTCGAGACCTCGTCGAAGGTGGTGAGGGTCTCCACGAGCTTGCGTCCCATCGCGCCGGCTCCGCCGACGACAACAACCTTGATGTTGCGTCTCCTTCGTGGGTTTATTGGTCGGTCCATGCTGGCCGCTGCGCCGGATCTTCTCCACGCCAGACCCCCTCACCATGGATGACCAACGAGTGCACTTTGCACTAACGACAGGCGCGGTCTTCGTCAGTCAGACGTCCCAACTTCGGATCCGCCTTCGCTAGCCCGGAGCGGGGCCGAGCGCACACTTGGAAGACGCCGCCCTGGTCGCGCGGAAATCGGGCAAGGAGGGCCGATGGAGGCAACGAGCTCGGTGACACCGCTGGTCAGCAACGCGTTCATCTGAACATCGGCCGAACCGGACGACACGGCGCAGCGAACCCAGCCTGGCGAGTAAGCGCTGCAGCCATATCGACGCCGTGGCCGCCCATCGAGATTGAGCGAACCGCGCATCACGGGCATCGCCGCGGGAAAAATGCACAAGCACAAGGCCCCGTAGGTCAGGCCCCGCGGACAGGGAGCTCCAGGCAGTATCGTTCGGGTTCAGCGGCGGCGGATTCCGGTCGACGCTGGCCACCAGCTCATCACCTCGCACGGCGAGGACGAACATGGCGAACAGCACGTAAGCAGCCGTGAGCAGATCGGTCCCCGTGGGTTAAACCGCTCTATCGCGGCTTGACCGAAGAACAGCACTACGGCGACGAGCGCGACGAGCGCCAAGGACGTCAGCCACCTCTCACGCCTCGACGGGCTCGGTCACGACTTCTACGACTTCCTGGCCATCGGTCGTGTCCTGATCTGCGATTCGGGCAAGCAGCTGGAAGAACGCGGTGGGGTCGATGGCGCGTTCGCGGCCGTGCACGCCCGGGATCGTAATTTCGCCGCGTGCCGTCATCAGCGCGCCCACGCCCAGCGGGATACCGGTCATGGGGCCCATGCTCGCGTTCGGAACCGCTAACGGCCTGGCGCCGGCCCGCAATTGTTTGCCGTCCCTGGTGTCCTCGGCGAGCCCGGACAACACCGGCAGATCAGGTGCCTTGCCTGCTGCGCGGCCCTTCGTGTTGGGTTCCACGACCAGCGCGCTCGCGCCCTCGGGCACGTTGAGCCCTCCCGAGCGCAACCGGCTGGCGCTCTTGATCAGCGCCTCCATGACGCGGAGGGCTTCACTGGTCTCGCAAATCTCGGCGAGGTACTCCAGTTGGTGCGACGCGACGGCATAGGAGGGCCGCGACGGACGTGCCCCAGTGCTCGATGAGGTACCCGGACACGGCCCTCCTCGTACGCCTTGAGGTAGATGCCCCCGGTGAGATGGCCGAGGTAGTCGAAGTCGTAGGCCCAAGAATGGATCTCGGTGCACCAGAATCCGCCGGCCTCCCGTTCGGTGAGCCTGCGGGCGGTGGGGCGTTCGGTCGAACCCGGATCCATGGCTGCCGCCCTGGACAGACGTTGACGGCGTAAGACGCGGTCGTCGATTCGTAACAAGGGAGCGGCGGCAGCAGCCGGTGCACACTGCACCGTCCTCAACGGCGGTACGCCTCACTTGGTCGTGGCGGCGGGTGTCGCCGACGTTGAAGCATCGAGAAACTCCAGCGTTGCCCTCACATCGAAGGGACTCAATGTGCGTACCGCCCCACCGCAAGTCCCAGATCGCCTGGTCCTCGATCGGGTCGGGCCCGTTCACGATCTGCTTCGCGCGGCGTGCACGGACGCGCATCGTCCGCTCCTGCGCTCCCATGACGTGGAGGTCACGGTCGGTGATCTGGTCCAACGGGCCCGCGAGGTGGCTGCGGTGCTCCAGCGCCGAGGTGTCCGGCCGGGCGATCGAGTAGCCCTCGTGTGCGACAACTCGTTCGAACGCGTCGCCTGGATGTTCGGGATCTGGTGGGTAGGCGCAGTCGAGGTTTCCGTCAACATCGAGCTGCGCGGGCCGATGATGGCTCACGTCCTGACCGACTCCGATCCCCACCTGATCGCGTGCCAACGGTACGCCCTCGAAAGCATCGGTGCGGCCAGCGATGTCGAGGTGGTTGTCATCGACGATGTCCCGGTAGAGCCGGTCGCGCCAGAGGTCGCCGATGAGCTGGACGCCATTTACGGGTCAGCCCAGCCGGACGACCTAGCCACGATCCTCTACACATCGGGAACGACCGGCCCGTCGAAGGGAGTGATGCTCCCGCGTGCCTATTTCTCGAACCTCGCTCGGATCTGGTCCGACGAGATGGGCTTCCGAGAAGGCGACGTGGGCTACTTCCCGCTGCCGTTCTTCCATGTCGATGCTCACGTCCTCATCACGGCGGCGATCCAGACGGGCGGCGTGCTGGCTTTCCGGTCGCGCTTCAGTGTTTCCGGCTTCTTCGACGACGTACGTGATTTCGGGGCAACGTGGACATTGGTCGTCGGCTCGATGCTGTCGATGCTGGCTCAGGGAGAACTCCCGGAACGGGGGTCCTTGCCGCTGACGCGGATACTCTGCGCACCCGTGCCCGACGTCGGCTACGACGTCTTCGAGGACCGGCTCGGTATCCCGATCCTGACCCTGTTCGGCCAGACCGAATGCGATGCGATCGCGATGGGCGGCGTCCGCGCGCGACGTCGAGGCTCAGCAGGACGGCCCCATCCCGCGATCGACGTGCGCATCGTGGACGAGCACGACCGGGAGTTGCCCGTAGGGCAGGTTGGAGAGATCGTCTTCCGCCCGAGGCAGCCGCACCTCTGCGCCCTCGCATATTGGCGACGGGCGGAGGCCACCGTCGCGGCCTGGCGCAATCTGTTGTTCCACACCGGTGATTCCGGCCATCTCGACGAGGACGGCTTCCTGTACTTCGACGGTCGGCGCACCGACAGCTTCCGTCGTCGTGGGGAGAACATCTCCGCTTGGGAGCTCGAGCACTCGATGTCGGCGGCCGAGGGTGTGCGCGAGTGCATCGCCGTCGCCGTGCCGGACGAGCACGGCGGCGAGGACGAGCTCAAGGTCTTCGTAATTCCCGAGCACGGGCGCGCCGTGGATTCAGCCGAATTCGTGGCGTACTGCCGAAGCGTGCTCCCGGCTTTCGCCGTCCCACGTTACGTCGTCGTCACCGATGGCACGGAGTTCGTCCGGAGCCCCGGGACAGGTGTGGTGCAGAAACACCTGGTGTCCCGCGATGTCGAATCCCCTGACGTCTACGAGGTGCAATGATGAGGGAGTCCGGACCCGACGAACCCACCACTTCGGCGGCAGCGGGCCGTTCGACGGCGGGCTTCTCGTGGGCGGCCGAGCTGCGACAATTCGATCTACGTCGCCGGCGCGCCCGCAAGCTCGGTGGCGAGCGGCGCGTCGATCGCCAGAAGGAACAGGGCCGCTACACGATCCGGGACCGGATCGAGAAGATCTCGCAGTCCTTCAGCGAGATCGGCGAGTTCGCCGTCTATCACGAGTTCGACGCACTTGGTAACCAGATCGGCACCTTGCCCTCCAGCTACGTCTGCGGTTTGGCCAAGGTCGACGGGCGGTACGTGGCTCTCGGCGGTGAGGACTTCACCGTGCGCGGCGGAGCACCCCAGACCTATCTGGACCGGATGAAGGGCGGAACGGGCGGCTTCGTCGACGATCTCGCACACGACTACAAGATCCCGCTACTGCTCTTCGTCGAGGGCGTGGGCGGTGACGTCGCCGCGCAGGAGGACAAGGGGCACGCGTACCTCAACAGTTCCATCAGCTGGAACCGGTGCTTCGAGGTGCTCTCCGAGGTACCGGTCTTGACCATGGTCAGCGGGGTCGCCGTGGGAGCCGCGTCGGCACGCGCGCTGGCCAGCCACTTCTCGGTGATCACCAAGGACAGCGTCCTGATCACCGGTGGTCCGCCCCTGGTCAAGCGCGCGCTCGGCGTCGAGGTCGACAAGTTCGACCTCGGTGGCGCGAAGCTCGTCACGAGCATCGGCGCGATCGACAACTTGGCCGAGAACGAGGACGACGCCATGGACCAGATGCGCACGGTGCTCAGCTATCTACCACAGAACGCCTGGCAGTTGCCTGAGCGCCTGGACTGCGATGACCCCATCGACCGTCGCGCGCCGGAACTGCTCGACATCATCCCCGAGAACCGCCGGCAGGCGTATCGCGCTTCGCGCGTCATCGAGGCGGTCGTGGACAAGGACTCGTTCTTCGAAATCGGGTCGCGGTGGGGCAAGAGCCTCACCACTGGCCTCGCCCGGATCGACGGGATCCCGATCGGTGTTCTCGCCAACAACCCGCAGAGCCTGGGTGGCGCGATGGATGCGGCGGCCTGTGACAAGCAGGTGCGGCTGATCACCATGTGCAACACCTTCCACCTGCCGATTCTCTACTTCGTCGACGTCCCCGGCTTCATGGTCGGCCCGCAGGCGGAGAAGGACAACACGCTGCGTTGGGGGCTGAAGGCCATGGAGTCGATCATCTCGGCGACGGTCCCCGTCGTCACGATCCAGGTGCGCAAGTCCTACGGGCTCGCCGTATCGGCGACCTCGAATCCTGAGAAGCTCGGGCTTCGCCTGGCGTGGCCCAGCGGCGAGTGGGGTGACCTGCCCATCGAGGGCGGCGTCGAGGCTGCCTACCGGCGCGAGATCGAGGCGTCGGAGAACCCTGAGCGGCTGCGCGCGGAGATCGAGGCCCGGATGGACGCGCTCGTCGATCCCTGGCGGACGGCCGAGGCCTTCGGCGTCGAGCACATGATCGATCCTCGCGAGACCCGTGAGGTCGTCGCCACCTTCTTGAGCGCCAGCCTCGGATCCATGTCGGCCGGCGGCAACCGCCCGCGGCCGGACTGGCGTGGCCGTTCCTGATAGCCCACTGCCGACTGAGACAAGGAGACGATCATCGTGAATGAAGTCCTGGCGGACTATGTGGGCACGGTATGGAAGGTGCTCACCGCGCCCGGCGACCGGGTCAAGGACGGCGACGTCCTGCTCATCCTCGAGTCGATGAAGATGGAGATCCCGATCGAGGCCGAGGACGACGGTGTCGTCGTCACCGTCCATGTCAACGAGGGCACTCAGGTTGACGACGGCGACCTCCTCGTGACTCTGGGGGAGTGAGCCATGTTCGAGAAGGTCCTCGTCGCCAACCGCGGCGAGATCGCGGTCCGGGTGGTGCGAAGCCTCCGCCGACTCGGCATCCGTTCCGTGGCAGTCCACTCCGACGTCGACGCGAAGAGCATGCACGTGCGCGAGGCCGATGAGGCTATCGAGATCGGCACGGCTCCGGTCGCGGACAGTTATCTGCGTATCGACCGGATCATCGCCGCGGCACGGGCGACCGGAACTCAGGCAATTCATCCCGGCTACGGACTACTGGCGGAGAACGCGACCTTCGCCCGGGCGTGCGCCGATGCCGGTCTCACCTTCATCGGACCCAGTCCAGAGTCGATGGACATGATGGCGTCGAAGATCCGGGCACGGCAGACCATGTCGGCGGCGGGGATCCCGGTGGTGCCGGGCACCACCTTTCCCGTCAGCGCGGGACCCGAGGCACAAGCAACCGCCGAATCGATCGGCTACCCCGTGGCGGTCAAGGCGGCAAGTGGAGGCGGTGGCAAGGGGTTCCGGGTCGCCCTCGGCCCGGACGACCTCGACGCGGCGATCGAGGGAGCGGCGGGGGAGGGAGCTCGGTTCTTCGCCGACGCGACCGTCTACCTCGAGCGCTACCTCAAGGACCCGCGTCACATCGAGATTCAGGTGGTCGCGGACGACCACGGCACTGTGGTGCACCTGTTCGAACGCGACTGCTCGATCCAGCGTCGGTACCAGAAACTCATCGAGGAAGCCCCGTGTCAGTCGCTGACCGACGCCATGCGAGCCCACCTGGGCGAAATCGCCGTCACTGCGGCACGTGCTGCGAACTACTCCTCTGTGGGCACCGTCGAAGGCCTGCTCGTCGGCGAGGAGTTCTACTTCCTCGAGATGAACACGCGGATTCAGGTGGAGCACCCGGTGACCGAGATGGTCACCGGAATCGACCTGGTGGAGCTGCAACTGCGGATCGCCGCCGGAGAACGGCTCGGCTTCGACCAGTCGGACGTCCGGGTCAACGGGCACGCAATCGAGTGCCGGATCAACGCGGAGTCCGCGGCCAAGGGATTCCGTCCGGTACCCGGCACCATCGACCGCTTCGTCGCACCCGAGGGCGAGGGCGTCCGCGTCGATACCGGGGTCGACGACGGCACTGTCGTCCATCCGCACTACGACCCGTTGATCGCCAAGCTCGTCGTGTGGGGAGAAGACCGTGCGGAGGCGACCCGGCGGATGCGAACAGCCCTGAACCGCATGGAGGTGTCCGGGCTGACCACGCTGCTGCCCTTCCACCGTGCGCTGCTCGCGACCGATCAGTGGCGCGAGGGCACCACCTGCCGGGAGCTCCTCGAGGACCGGGTGTGGCTGAAGTCGACAGACCGATGGGCGGCGTCGGGCTCTCCCGTCGAGGCGAGGAAGGAGCAGACATGACCACCACGAACGGCGTCCGCAGTGACATCGACGCGCTGATCATCGGCGCCGGACCCTCCGGCGTCACGGCGGCCAGGATGTTGGCGGAGAACGGCTTCAAGGTCACCGTCCTGGAACAGGGCGGGTGGCCCGACGTCGCCAGCTACCCCAGCGACAAACTCGAGCGTGACCTGCTCGCGGCGGGCGCCTGGAATCCCAACCCTAACCACCGCCGGGGCGCCGCCGACTACCCCGTCAACGATGCCGACTCGGACGTTCACCCGTTCATGTACAACGGCGTCGGCGGCAGCAGCGTCCTGTTCTGGGCGGAGTGGCCGCGGATGATCCCGTCCGATTTCCGCGTCAGGTCGGTGGACGGCATCGCCGACGACTGGCCGATCACCTACGAGGACCTCGAGCCCTACTACGAGATGGTCGACGAGATGATCGGCGTGTCTGGTCTCGGCGGCTACCCGGCCTATCCGCCGGGGCAGGGCCCGCCGCAGCCACCGCTACCGATCGGTCGAGCGGGCAGGCTCGCTGCCGAAACGTTCAACGAAATGGGCATCGGCTGGTGGCCGGGCACCTCCGCGATCCTGTCGCAGCCTAGGGGAGATCGCGGCGCGTGTACCCGCTGGGGCTCGTGCAGCACCGGCTGTCCCGAGGGCGCCAAGGCTTCGTTCGACGTGGCCATGTGGCCTGGGGCACTGGCAGCCGGGGTCGAGCTGGTGACCGGCGCCCGGGTCCGGGAGATCACCGTCTCCGACACCGGCCTGGCCACCGGCGCCACGTGGATCGATCGCGCCGGCGTCGAGCAGCACACGTCGGCTCCGGTCGTGGTCGTCTGCGCCAACGGCATCGGAACGCCGCGCCTGCTGCAGCTCTCCGCCTGCAAGCTGTTCCCGAATGGGCTCGCGAACTCCTCGGGCTACGTCGGACACAACCTGATGATGCATCCAGTGGTGGCGGTCCTCGGCGAGTACGACAAGGAGATCGAGCCATGGGTCGGGCCCGAGGCGCATCCGATCTGGTCGATGCACTACGCGGAGACCGACCCCGACCGTGGGTTCTACCGGGGCGCCAAGTGGAGCTCCGTGGTACATCAAGGCCCGGCCTCGCTGCTCGAGCGGTTCGCCGACCTCCCGCTCACCGAGCGGACCGGTCTGGCCGGGCATGAGCTTGTGGAGCGCCTCAACGGGCGTTGCTACGAGCTCGCCGCCTCGATCGAGGACCTGCCCGTCTTCGACAACCGGGTCACGCTCGACCCTGAGCTCGTCGACAGCGACGGCATCCCCGCGCCCAAGCTCCACTACAAGATGTCGGAGCAGAGCAAACGCTGCCTCGACTGGAACGTGGACCGGTTGGTCGAGGTGCACGAGGCTGCGGGAGCCGTCTCCACAAAGCGGGTGGAGTTCATGCCGGAGAGCGGCTGGCACCTGCTGGGCACCGCACGCTGCGGCAACGACCCGAACACGTCGGTCGTCGACGAATTCGGCCGCTCCCACGACGTAGCAAACCTGTTCATCTTCGACGGCAGCGTGTTCGTGACGTCCTCGTCGGTCAATCCGACCCCGACGGTGACCGCCTTCGCTTTGCGCGGAGCCGAGCACTTGATCGAAACCGCCGCCGAGCAAAGGACGCCGTTGTGATCGAACTTTCCACAGCCACCGCCCGCATGGGGGCGGCACGCATCGCCGACCTGTGGTTCCCGGGCAGTACCAGGTCTCCCCGCATGACCTCGCTTCCCGACTACGAGGTACTCCTGAGTCGCGCGATGCAGGCCAACGCCGAGCTGGCCGGAGCCTTCGCTCACCTTGCCGAGCTCGCCGGAGAAGTGGATGTGCTGACCGCTGACGTGGTCGCCGAGTGGCCGCCCGACTTAGTCGAGGCAGCCTGGCTCTTCCTCACCTGCACGTACTACATGTCGTCCGAGGCCCGGGAAGCCGTCGGCTACCCGGGGCAGCGACGCATCCCCGTGGCGGAGGCGACACCCGAGCAGACAGTCGATGACGAGCTGCTCGCGCCGGTGCTCGCGCTCGGACCGACGTACGTGCCCACGCCCGCCGCCGACCGACTGGATCGGAGCAAGCGATGACATCCAAGGCCATCCTCACCGAGGCGCAGCGACGCATCGATCAGCTGCCGTGCGCGCACTACATCGGCGGCCGGTTCGTCGACAGTACGAGCGCGGAGACCCTCGAGGTGCTCACACCCGCCACGGGAACCCGACTGGGCACCGCTCCCCATGGAACTGCCGCAGATGTCGACGCGGCAGTCCGTGCCGCCCGTGGGGCGCAGCAGGGTTGGTCGAAACTCACCCCGGGAGCGCGCTTCGAAATCCTGAACCGATACGCCGACGCCATCGACGCCAACGCCGACCTGCTGGCGGCGCTCGAGGCGCTCAACGTCGGCAAGTCCCTCGCCGATGCGGCGTTCGAGATTCCGTTCGTCTCCGATGGACTCCGGTTCCAAGCCGGAGCCGCACGCACGGCCCAAGCACCGGCAGCCGGCCAGTACACCGACGGCCAGCTGTCCTACATCCGCCGGGAGCCGGTCGGTGTGGTCGGTGCGATCACACCGTGGAACTTTCCCCTTCTGATGGCGGCATGGAAGATCGCCCCGATCCTCGCTGCCGGCAACACCCTGGTGCTCAAGCCCGCCGCCCTGACCCCCCTGAGCACACTCGTTCTTGCTGACCTCGCGTCCGGCATCCTGCCCGACGGAGTGTTGAACGTCGTGGCGGGTGACGGCGCAGTCGTCGGTAACGCGATCAGCAGCCACGACGACATCGACATGGTCGCGTTGACCGGGAGCATCCGCTCCGGGCAACTAGTCGCCAACGCCGCTGCCGCCACTGTCAAGCGTGTCCACCTCGAGCTCGGCGGCAAGGCGCCCGTGATCGTGTTTCCCGACGTGGATCTCGAGCTCTTCACCCGGACAATCGCGGCGGCTGCCTACGCCAACGCCGGTCAGGACTGTGGTGCGGCGACCCGAGTGATCTGTCATCGGGATGTGCAGGAGCGTGTCATCGAAGCGCTGGCATCGGCGGCGGGCGCCCTGACCAGTGGCAACGCTGCCTCCGGTGACGATTTCGATCTCGGTCCCCTGATCAGCGCATCCCAGCGGGAGCGGGTGGCCGGCATGGTGGAACGAGCCTGCGCAGACGGAGCCCGCGTCGTCGTCGGAGGTCAGGTGCCCGAGGGACCCGGATTCTTCTACCCCGCAACGGTTCTCGCTGAAATCGCACCAGGCTCGGAGATGGCACGAGAAGAGGTCTTCGGGCCGGTGATCTCGGTGGAGACGTTCTCGACCGAGGCCGAGGCGTTGGCCAAGGCCAACGATGTCGAGTACGGCCTTGCGGCCTCGATCTGGACGGCCGACCTGGGGCGCGCGATGCGCTTCACCGAGGGCCTGGACTTCGGATCGGTGTGGGTGAACAACCACCTCGCCTTCATCACCGAGATGCCGTGGGTCGGTTTCGGCAAATCCGGATACGGCCGCGACAACTCGATCTACGCACTCGACGACTACACGCGGACCAAGCACGTGATGCTCGGCCAGGGAGAACCGGCCGCGGACGCCTGATGCGGAAAGGTCAACCGTGTCATCCCCGGCCCGCCGACGGGAGGGATTGGTGCCGCCGGCGACTCCGAAGTCCGACAGCAAGCCGAGCATATTCGAACGAACCGTTCTTGCCGGCCTCGTATTCCAGTACGTGGCGATCGGGGGTGCGTATGCCTCCGGCCGCGAAACCGTGCAGCATTCTGCGCGTTTCCGTTCGCTCGGCTGGGTCTCCATCGTCCGCACGTTGGCACTGTTGACAATCTTTGCGTTCTTGGTATCCGAACTGTGCAGGAAGTTCGATATTTTCGAGCACCCGGGTTTAATAAGCTGCTGCCCGGCCGATTCTATTGTATTTGCGACTTTCTCTATCAGTTCTTGGGGATCACCATGATCGGCGCGCTCATCAGTGCGGCGAGAAGCTTTTTGGTGGGAAACACTTAATGTCCCGGTGAGGTTGCTATGAAGCCAGAGAAGCACAGCATCGACTTCGTTCCGCTCAGCGAACGCTACGGCAGCCCGAAGAGGCTCTTCACCCTGTGGTTCAGCGCGAACATGCAGGTAACGGCCATGATCGTGGGCACTCTCGGCGTCGTCGGCGGCCTCGGCCTCTTCTGGGTGATCCTCGGTCTCGTCGTCGGCAACCTCTCCGGCGCCGTCTTCATGGCTGCGCACTCCACACAGGGGCCGCACCTGGGCGTACCGCAGATGATTCAGAGCCGCGCGCAGTTCGGCGTGTACGGGGCGGCCTTGCCTTTGCTGGCCGTGGTGGTCGCCTACGTGCTCTTCTTCGCCGCTAACGCGGTGATGATGCGCGACGCTGTCGAACACATCCTTCCTGTCGGCCACAGCGCGGCACTGATCGTCTTCGGCCTGGTCACGTTCGTCGTGGCCTTCTTTGGGTACGAGCTGATCCACCGCATCGGCACCCTGATGTCGTGGATCTCCGCCGCCCTGCTTGGCACGATCGCCGTCATCGTCCTGTTCACCGACCAGGTCGACGCCGGTGTGACAGCCCCGCCGACCATGGACTACACGTTCGCAACGTTCCTCCTGGTGGCGACCCAGGCGTTCTCCTGGTCACTGGGCTTCGGCCCGTTCGTCGCCGACTACTCGCGCTACCTGCCCGCCGACGTGCGCTCGCGCGACACCTTCACCTACAGCTACCTGGGCCAGGCTATGGGTTCGACACTGGTCATGATCGTCGGCGCGCTTGCCGCCACCGCCGCGATCGACATCACCGCAAGCCCGGCCCTGGGCGTGGCCGGGTTGTTCGGCCGATTCGCGTACCCGGCGATGTGCCTGATCTTGATCGGCGTGATGTTATTCAACGTGCTGTGCCTGTACAGCGGGTACATGTCGACGGTGGCCATCTTCAGCGGTTTCCGGAACATGGACGTCATCCCGCCGAGGACAAAGTTCATGGTGATGGGTGCGATCGCGCTCCTTGGCACCGGGATCGCCGTCGCCACCCAGGACGACTTTTTCACCTTCTTCGGCGACATCCTCGTCGCGCAGGTCTACGTCCTCGTTCCCTGGACCGCGATCAACCTTGTGGACTTCTACTTCATCCGCCGAGGCGACTATGTCATCGAGGACGTGTTCGACCCGAACGGCCGCTACGGGCGCTATAACATTCCGACGATCGCCATCTTCGCGGTGAGCATCGTCGCGCAAGTGCCGTTCATGAACCTGAGCATCTACCAGGGACCGGTGGCGGAGGTGCTCGGCGCCGACATCAGCTGTCTCGTCGGGCTTGTCCTCGCGGTGCTGCTGTACTCCATCATCCTTCGTCCGAGCCGACAGACCGCCGACGTTCGGTAGGAGATCAGGATGACACCGCCAGACCCGGGACCACCGGGCAAGCCCACCGACGACGTCACCGTCATCGGATGCGGTCTGATGATGGAGCGCTCGCCCAGGACACTGGCACACAACGGAGGCACGGTAGATGCCTGGAACCGGACCCACGAGCGCTCATCAACACTGGCATGCTCGGGCATCACGCCGGTCGAATCGATCCAGGACGCAGCCCGGGCTGCACCGCTAATCTTAGTCTGTACGACCACGTACAAAGCCGCGCTGACGCCCCCTCCCCGGTCGACGACTGGTACTGCACCTGCAGCTGGCCTACACCACAAACGACATCGCCGCTGTTGATACCGAGGATTTCACGACCGACCAGGCGACTATCACCACTTTCGCCCAAGCGGCAAGGAACGTGCACCGTTGCCGTGCGCGGCGAAGACCAGAAGCACACACCTCGTTCAGACGGCAAAGGTGTTGGACGCCGCGGAGACGGCCGGACGGGGGCGAGCTCGGATTTGGCGCGCTCGTCCGCTTGCTGCGTCGGTCTGACCGGAGGCGGGCGTGGCGAACAGTGCACCGCCACAGGAGTGAGAGCGCCATGGCAAGCATCGACGCAGTCGCCGAGAGCTATGCCGGACACACCATCAGAAGTGTCTGCTCGGCCGTCGCCGACTATGACGTCGAGCGCGTACTGGGCTACTTCGACGACAGCTGTGTCCTCGTTGACGGCACGACTGGGGAAGCGGCTGGGAGCGACCGTCTGGCGGGCTTCCTGGACGAGATGTTCCCTGACGAGTCCGTTGGGGCCGCACACGTCGACGGCGACGCCATCGGCGTGGTCTACGAGATCACCGGAACCCTCAACAGTCCGGACGGATCGAGCATCGGCAAGCAGCTGCGCTGGGTGGCCACCGCCTTCAGCACGTTCGCTCCGAGCTTGCTCGCCATCACCCGCGAAGTCTACCGCGCTGAAGCCGCGCCCCGTTGGAGCAGAAACTGCTTGCAGACGACACCATCGATGTGATCGTCGTCGGCGCCAGCCTGTCAGGCCTGGTCGCCGCACGACGTCTGAAGCAGGCGTCACCTCGCTGACGGGCGATGATCGCTGCCTCAGTGGGGCACACTATCCGTACCGTTCGACTCCTGAGGTTTCGTCGCATTGGATCCGCCCGCCGAGCGGCGGCTCGACCCGTCGAATGTGGGTCGGCCGCCTACGGGCGCTCGGCCGCATCGCTGGCTGCGCAGGATACGGACTGTGCGTGTCCCTAGCTCGTCAGGACTGCCGAGCTCTGTTTCATCAGAGCTTTGAAGGCGCCCGGATGGCGCACCGACGACACCATGGTCACGGCAACGATTCCCGCCGCGAAGACGGCGTTGATCAGGTATCCCACGGTGTACAGGTAGCTCTGGGGCACTCCGTCAAAGTGCGGAACGGCCGCGAGCGACAGGATGATGGTGGTGACGGCAGACCCGAGAGCGGCGCCGACCATCATGACCGTCGCCGGGATGCCGGCAGCCATCCCCGCCTGGTCTTCGTGGACCACAAGCTGCGGGATGGCGAACGATCCGCTGTATCCGGCCCGGCTCCCGAGACCGACGATGGCCGAGCCGACCAGGTATTGCCACGCGTGATCATGGGCGAATGCGAGCCATACCAGGCCGAGCCCACACACCACCGCGCCAGCGGCCAGGATAAGTCCGGGCCGGCCCCGCTGCACCATTTGTTCAGCGGCCCGGCCGCTGATGAACATGGTCAGCGCAAAGGGGAGTACCAAGAGGCTGGTCCCCAGAGCGTCGGTTCCCAGCCCGTATCCGACTTCGGCGGGTGTCTGAGTGTAGTACGTCACCAGCAGCACGAAACCCGCATCGACGGCGCCAAACAGAAATGACGCGACGCAGGCGGTCGTGGCAAAGGGCTTTTTCAACATGGCCAGGTCGAAAACGGCGGTGGCTGACTTGCGCTCGAACGCCACCCAGGCAGCACCGCCCAGCAGGCCGACGGTGAGAATCAGATAGCACACGTTCCCCCAGACATTTACCTGCGCCATCGCGAGCAGCACCACAGTCACCCAAGCGATCATCCAGATCGTTCCCAGCACGCCGATCCGCTCCGAGGAAGCGGGACGCCAGCGGGGAACAACGACCAGGAGAGCCACGGTGGTCGCCGCGAACGCCGCCGCGAGGATGTAGAAGAACGTCGACAGCGACAGGTACTTCACCGATAGGCCGCCGCCCACCATGCCCGCAACCACCCCGGTTCCGGTGGCCATGATGAGCACACTGACCGCGGTGGCGACCGAACGACCGGGAAGATGGCGGCGCAGGAAGCCGAGCGGGAGCATCTGCGCCGCACTGCCGAATCCGAGCAGCGCAGCTCCGGCCAGCAGCCCCAGATACGAATCGCTGACCGCGGGAATCAAGGCACCCGCCGTGAGAATGGCTCCCGACCACAGCAGCATCGTGCGGTCCCCGACGACGTCTTGTAGGCGCGGAACCAGCACAAAGCCAGCGCCGGCGCCCATGGTCATTGCGGTGAAGATCCACGTCGCCGCCGCTACGCCGATGGCAAAGTGGCTCTGCATCAGAGGCAGGAGAGGCGTCAGCATGAAGTTGATTGCTTGGGTCACGGTGCAGAGGACTGCGGCGACCGCGATCAGTGGCCCCCGTTTGCGTGCGGCTTCAGCTGGGACGCCGCTTGCCGCGTCCAATAAGGCGTCATTTGCTCCTGCCATTGCGATTCACTCCCGTTCGAAGTCGGCGTCGTCGCTACCGGCCCGCGCAGACACTTCCGACGTGTGATGGGGGTCTCAACGGTGCGCGCGGTGGCATTCTCGCGACTACGACAGCCCCGACCAAGATGCGCATCGTCACGGTGCACCGTGCACCACAAGCCTTCCCGGACAGCCAGGCATGCCGCGGCTGATGGAAGCTATGTCCCGATTGACACTTTTCGGCGCGTACGGCATAGCGCATGGCGGCGGGGCTTCCGCGTGGGTTGTCCGAAGACGCCAAGGCCCTGCCCAGTTGACTCGGTCGACAGCTCGTGCGCACCGCACGGTGCGTAGCCGAGAACCGGCAAGGGCAAGGTTCCCGCCAGATCAAAGCGGTTTGCAACCGGGGGTCGACATCGCCGGCGACTGCTCTACCGCATCAAGGTCATCACCTACCGGAAAAACTCCTCCACGACCACCCCACACCCAGCGATCGTGGCCTCGGCGACCTCCCGATGCTGAAACTCCCTGGTCGACATCCGCCCGTAAAACGCAAACCGCACACCCACCCCACGCTGCCTCCGACGACGACCCGATATTTCAAAAGACCCCGTCTCAATGACAACGCACCTCACATCCAGAACTGACCGACCAGCCCTGGAACGCCGGTGCACCATCCCCATGACGGCGCCCGCAGCCACAACCACCCGAATAGCCGCAACCTCACCCGCCAACCTCACACAGCCGGCTGCCCAACCCTGCGGACTGTCCAGCGCTGACAGCAACACGCCGACTCCGAGGAGCGCCGGGCACGCCGCGTGACTAGACGACAACGATGGCAGCAACACGCCGACAAACCTCGCGGGACGCGCCCCACACACGCCGACGCATACTCGTCCCACGAACAGGTCACCGCCTGCTACAGTTTTGGTGTGATTTCACCAAACACGGGAAATCGCACGCACTTGCGGGATCGAGTCTCGGACACTCTTTTACCCCACGGATCTTCTAGATCCGTGATCAGGGATCATCATCGCTGAAAGCTGATCTTCTCTCCCAGGACTTGGGGATAGGGTTCATGTCGAGCCCTAGGGTCATCTGGCCAGGTGCCACCATCGGTCCCGCGGTCGCGTGGTGTGGCGTCGGCTTGAGCTC
Source organism: Saccharopolyspora tripterygii (assembly GCF_054778355.1). Classification (NCBI taxonomy): domain Bacteria; kingdom Bacillati; phylum Actinomycetota; class Actinomycetes; order Pseudonocardiales; family Pseudonocardiaceae; genus Saccharopolyspora; species Saccharopolyspora tripterygii. The sequence continues at coordinate 94,358 of NZ_BAAGZP010000016.1, forward strand.
CCAGCTTCCGTGACCGCACACCACTTCCAGCCCGTTGCTCGCGAGATACTCACCGATCTCCAGGCCCAGAGCATCCTCCGGTAGTTCCCACTCTTGCTGGCTAAGCAACCCTGGTAAGACATCGCGGAGATGGTCCTCACGGACGTAGACGTTGCGGGGTGCCTCCTCCGGCCGTGGTGTGGCGGTGGTGTAACCATGACGACAGCGATACCCCGCACGGCCGTGCACCCAGTGCGCATCCATCCGACGACCGCACTCACCACACACCACCAACCCGGCCAGCACATACTCACGCGTGTCACCGGTCTTGGTAGGTCGCGCGGCACGTACCCGCTGAACGGCGACAAACGTCGCCTCATCAACCAACGGCGCATGAGCCAACCCCTCGGATACCTCCCAGTCGTTCACCGAGTTCGCACGCACCGCCCCTGAGCCCCTGCCGCTTGCCCGTCCCCCGGCACCGTGGCCCTGGGTTGTCTGCCGGTTCCAGACCTGCCGACCCGTATACCGCGGATTCTCCAAAATCCCCCCAACGGTTCGTGCGATCCACCGCTGCCCCGCCCGGTGCCGATTCCGGACCTGATCCGCCCCGGCCGGGCACGGCACACCACGCTCGTTGAGCTCCCGCGCCAACGACGCCACCGACCGACCACGAGCACGCTCGGCAAACATCCACCGCACCCACGGCGCGGTCACCGGATCCGGCTCCAACACATGCACCCGCCGCCCCCACCGCGCATGCACCGCGTTTGGATGCGGCCCACCATCAGCCAACCGATACCCATACGGCGGCCGACCACCCAGAAAACGCCCCTGCGACCGCACCTGGGCCGCCATCGACGCCTTCACCCGATACCGAGCCCGCACCACCTCGCGCTGCGCCTGCGCGCCCAGCAACGCCATCAACGCCTCATGAACCGGGCTGTCCAGCTCGACCGGCCCGCCGGCCTCGGGTAGCCAGACTTGCACCCCGAGCTCGTTTAGCCGGGCCACAACGTCTCGGAACTGATCACCATAGAAAGCACGCTCGTACTCACCCACCACCACCGCATCGAACTCACGGCCCCGATCCTCCGCCGCCGTCAACAGGGCGGCCGCGGCAGGCCGATCCCACCACGACCACCTCCGCGACCAGCCCTCATCAAAGAAGTCAGCCACGATCACACCGACACCCTCAACCAACTCCTCCGCCACCGCCCGCTGCCACCCACGCGACGTCCCCGCATCCTGAAACTCACTGGTCGACATCCGCCCATAAAACGCAAACCGCACACCACCCACAGGCTCCGCCGCCGAGCGCAGCCCACGACGACGGCCCGCCACAGCATCCACAAAACCCGAACCACTCAACCCACCCATCTCGGCCCCTTTCCTCAAAGCCGAGACACACAACGCCCGCACCCATGACAACGAACCACCCCACGTCCACCCGAACAGAGCAGCCGAACCAACACCACCCAACCCAACAGCAGCCCCACTACCAACCGCTCTGCGGCTCCCAACTTCCCCACCTCACTTCGCGGGCGTTGTCTTGGTCGCCACCTAACTGCGCAGAGCCCACGCGATCCATCGAAGCGACGCAAACACCACCTCGATCAAATTCGATATGCACTGAACCAATCGCGCAAGCCAAATCCACGGCTACGTCACTTGACCTATCTGGGCCACGACGGTCGGCAAGTCGTGGTCCGGTCATCAGGGTGATTCCTCAGGATGGGCTGGTTTCAACCGTCATAGCAGGTCCGAAGCGCGTTCCGGCGACATCGCTCACGGTGGCTGTCTAGGGCAGCTCGGCGGACCGCGCGGCTGTGGTTCAAGGCGAGCCTGGAAGAAGACGTCCACCGTCTCCGCGCAGAAGGACTCGGAATCGGCCTCGCCACCGTGGTGGTCGGCGAGGAGTACAGCTCGGCCGCCTACGAACGTCGCCTGCGCCGCCTCGCCGACGAACTCGGAGTGCCCTACTCCCACCAGCACCTGAACGCGGATGCGACCCAGGACGACGTCCTCGCTCGGATCGCGCAGCTAACGACGATCCCGCGGTCTCGGGCACTCACGCAGCGCTCGCCGTAGATCATCGTGCTCCACGGTGGTGCGGAAAAGATCGAAATCACGACTTTCGGGCACGAGTTCTCTTAGGGATATGCGGGTACGTGGATGTCCCCGCGGCGTAGAAATGAGCTCGGCCGTGTCATTCGAAGAGCAAGTGCTCAAACCCGTCTCCAGCAGCAGAAAATGGAACACGAGGATTCCATCAAGTCCTCAGCGCATGATTCCGCGTCAAAAACGGCATCAAAGGAAAAGATCCGGCGACAGGTCGGCCTCGCTGGCCCCGTCGTAGGCGTAGGCCGACAGGTCGGTGACCCCGGCCGCTCGCAGAACCTCGGAGTCGATGTAGCACTCGCCGCTCCCTGCGGAGGTCGGCTGGGTCAGCAGCACCTCCGCAGCGTCCGCCATGATCTCCGGTCGGCGCGAGGAGCGCACACCGCCATCCCCAGCAACGACATTGCGCACCGCTGCCGTTGCGATGAGCGTGGCTGGCCACAGGCAGTTAGCGACAATGCCTTGATCCCGATATTCCTCCGCCAGCCCCATGGTCAGCATCGTCATCGCGTACTTGCTCGCGGTGTACGGCGCGTGCGCGGCGAACCACTTGCGGTCCAGGTTGATCGGAGGCGACAAGGTCAATACTCGCGGGTCGTCTGAACGGAGCAAATGCGGCAACGCAGAAGAAGTCAGGACGAACGCGCCCCGGGCGTTGACGTCGAGCATGAGATCGTACCGCTTGATCGGTAGTTCCCCGAAACCCTGGAGAGCGATCGCGGAGGCATTGTTGACGACGAAGTCGATGCCTCCGAATGCGTCGACGACTTGCGTCACCGCACCGCGGACTGCGTGCTCGTCCCGGATGTCACCGATGATCGGCAGAGCCTTCCCGCCAGCTTCCTCGATCTCCGCCGCTGCGGTGTGCACCGTACCGGGAATGCGCGGATCTGGCTCATCGGTCTTAGCGATGAACGCAACGTTCGCGCCCGCACGAGCAACGCGCACGGCGATTGCCAAACCGATGCCGCGGCTTCCACCCGACATCAGAACGGTACGTCCGCTCAGTGGCAGTTCAGCCATGTGCCTTCCCTTCGTGGAACAAGCGCCGTAGCGCCCTGGCATGCGATCGGTCGATCAACGTGCTCGGGACCCCCACACAAACCCGACCAGTCGACCGTGAGGCTCGAAGCGTCACCGATGTCGGCGACAGCTCAAGCACTTCGATTGCGTTGTCGATGAACTCTGCTCGTGCTGGTTCCCGCTCAGCTTCGGCGCTCCAGGTAATGCAGGGCTTCACGGGCCGCATGTGATCCGCACATGCCATGTGCTCCAGGACCTGGCGGAGTGGCCGCTGAGCAGATGTAGACGCCCGGTATTCCCGCGCTGTAGGGGTTGAGCGTCGGACGCGGCCCCAGGATCAGCTGAGTCATGTCCTTGGCGCCCGTGAGGATGTCCCCGCCGACGAAGTTCGGGTTGTGAACAGCTGTCTCAGTCGTCGTGCGCGCCGACTGGCCCACGATCCGATCGCGGAAACCCGGCGCGAACCGCTCGATCTGCGCGATGATCGCCTCGGTCGCGTTACCGGTGTAGCCGTTCGGAACGTGCGCGTAGGTCCATAGCGGATGGGTGTTTCCCACCGAACGCTGCGGGTCGGCGAGGTACTGCTGGCCGACGAGAACGAACGGACGGTCAGGCATGCGTCCCGCATGAATGTCGCGCTCGGCAGCGGCGATCTCAGCAAAGCTGCCACCGACGTGAACCGTGCCGGCCCGCCGAGCCTCGGAGTTGATCCAGGGCACTCCGCCCTCGACTGCGAAATCGACTTTGAAGGCTCCCGGTCCGTGCCGGAAATGCTTGTACGCGCGCGCTACCCGCCCTGGTAGTCGGTTGCCCAGGATGTCCGCGACCGCACCGGGCGCGAGGTCGAACAATGTCACGTCGGCTGCGGGCAGCTCCGACACGTCTCTGACTGCGACACCCGTCTCGATCTTGCCGCCGAGATCTGAGAGCAAGGCCGCCAGGGCGGTGGTGATCGACTGCGAACCACCGGCGGCAACCGGCCACCCGTGCCGATGCCCCGCCGTGAGGATGCCCAGCCCGATGGCGGAGCTCAGGGGCCTGTGCAGCGGCTGGTATGCGTGCGCGGCGACGCCGCCGAACAGAGCCTTTGCCCGTTCAGTCGCGAAGCAGCGGGCGATGGCCGAACCTGGGAGCACGGTGGGCAGGCCGAACCGCGCAAGTCGCAACGGATGCTTGGGCAGCCGCAGCATCGGCCCGGTGATGTCCTCGGCGAGCGCGTCGTAACCGGCAGAAGGTTGACTGAAGAGGAACCGCCACTTGCTTCCGTCCGCGCCGAGGCCGCTGGCGGTGTGATCGACTGATCGCCACAGGACGCCGGCGTCGCCACCGTCCAGGGGGTGTGCGCAGTCGATCTCCGACCAGCGCCACGACAGCCCGTAACGCTCAAGACCGAGACTGTTGAGAAACGACGAGCCTGCCGCCATTGGATGGAACGCCGAGCAGTGGTCGTGCAGCAATCCCGGCAGGATCCCCTCACCGGAGCGGGTACCGCCTCCGACTTCGTCGGCAGCCTCCAGGACCGTGACCTGCACCCCCGCTTTGGCCAGTGCCACGGCGGCGGCGAGCCCATTCGGCCCGCCACCCACCACAACAGCGGTGCTCATGCCGTCGTCCTCGGAGTGCCGTTGTCCTGAGCCTGCCCGCTTCGCTGGTGCGTCGTTGTTGCCGGCCGAGAGGCGCGGGACCACGTCACGGTCAGCGGTATCGGCCCGTTCGGCAACCAGGGCTGCTCCCGCACCGCGTCAGCCACCTTCCACGTCCCCCGCTCGATCACACCCTCTGCGACGTCGATGACCTTGTAGTGCTGGACCTTGCTGTGGATCGCCTGCGATTCGACCCAGACCACGATGAATTCGCCTGGTTCGAACTGGCACTGCTTCTGCACCGCGGCGAGCAGGTCCTCGTTGTGCAGGTGGCCATCACCGAAGTTGAACCCGACCAGGGAGTTGCACGCGAATTCAGCTTCGCGCACGGTCCAGCGGTCGATGTCGGGAATGTGCGTGTACAGCAGGGAGAACAGGCCGCGGCCCTGGCTGTGCAGCGACCGCCACCCGATGGTCTGCTGCAAGGTGATCTCAGCGACCTTGGGCGGGTAGCCCATCATTTCGAGCTGCTCGATCTGGTTCGTCGTGGGCCTCTTCACGCCGTTGAGCTTGGCCTCAGCGCCCGGCGCGAAGGCCCACAGCGCAGATGCCCAGTTACCGGCGTACTGGCGCATCGACGGCAGGAACGACACCAGGTCCGGGCGCAGGTTCCCCAAGATCGGGAAGAACGCAAGGCCGGCGACAATTCCGGCCGCCAGCCATGGCGACGACATGTCCCACACGGCGTGATCCTGCCAGTTGGGGAAACCCAGGAACAGGACCACCGCGGCGTAGGCGAACAGGACGTTCCACTCCAGCGGCACAGCCAGCGGGAATGTCGAGGTGATGAACACGTGGAACAGCACCATCAGGGCGACAGCGCCGAGAGTCACCCAGTAGTTCGTCGAGAACAAGAGCACGAGCGGCGTGATGATCTCCACGCAAGTCCCACCGACGTGAGCCATGAAGAGGGCGAGGCCCGAGGGGCGGATGTCGCGTGGGAAATCACGGTAGTGCGCCCGCTTGATCCATCGGCTGGGAATGCAGGGGCTGTTGCTGACCATCGGAGGGACGACGTTGGAGAAGTGGTGGCCGAACTTCGACACCCCTGCCCCGACCCACACGCTGATGATCAGCAGCTTGAGAGCGATCACCATGTCGCCGAACGGAAGGACGGCGAAGAAGAGCATTGCCGGCAGGTACTGCTCGCTGCGGGCGGCGATGAAGATCGTCTTGTCCCGGAGACCGGCGACGACGAGCAAGACAGCCGCTGAGATCACCGGGACCGCGTTGACCAGCCCCGTCGTGTTTCCGGGCAGCACGGCGGACAGCGATTCACTCGGCACACCGGGTTGCACGATCGCCACGATCAGCGAAGCGAGCAACCCCAGGTAGACGACGACGTCGAAGCCCGTTCGCCGGTCACCGGAGGTGAACGGGACCCGCCGCCATGGGCGCAGGCGGATCGTGCCGGGACGAGCCCAGAACAAGATTCCCCCGGTCATGGGCTTGAACTTGCCGGCCAGCGGCCCCCACGACCCGCAGACACCGACGGCCTCGAGGAGCACCGTCCACAGGACGAGCTTCTGGTACACGACCGGCTCGTCCCACCAGGCGAGGACATCCCAGAACGGCCCAGCACCTGATGTCCAGGTCGCCAGCGCTGTTCCACCCAGGATGTAGAGCAGCAGCACCTTGAGGCCGTAGGTCGTGTGAATCATCTTCGGCGACCCGAACCCGTACTCGACCCAGTGCAGGGCCAGCGTCTTCATGCGTTCCCGCAACGGTTTGTCGAGAAAGGTCTCGACATCGACAGGAGGGAAATCGGCCGTCTTGAACCCCATCATCAACTCCTTTGGTGGCATGGGGACACTGCCCCACCCATGCACCTTTCGCATGGGCGGAAATGGTCGTGGCACGGTTCTAAATCAGCTCGCTTTTCGCAAAACGCTTCCGGAGAGACGGCTTATCAATCTTGCCCACCGGGTTCTTGGGCAAGGAATCCACGATAATAATCTCGGCAGGAAGTTTGAACTTGGACATCATTCCGACCAGGCTGTCGCGAATTTCTCCCTCGTCGAGGATCGCGCCGCTGGCCGGGGAGACGACCAGCACGGGTTCCTCGCCGAGAACCGGGTGCGGACGGCCGACGACGGCCGCCTCGAACACCTCAGGCAACTGGTAGACGACGTTCTCGATCTCTTTGGGATAGATGTTCTCGCCGCCGCGGATCAACATGTCCTTCGCGCGGTCGACCAGGGTGAGGTAACCGTCATCGTCCAGATACCCGATGTCGCCGGTCCGCAACCAACCGTCGGTGACAGTCGCGGCGGTCTCCTCGGGACGGTTGAGGTAGCCACGCATCACGTTCGGCCCGTGGATGAGCACCTCACCAGGGCCACCGCTGTCCAGGTCTTCCCCATCAGCGTTGACGATCCGGACCGACTGGCCCGGCAACGGGAGTCCAACGGTGCCGGGCTTGCGAATGCCGCGAAGCGGATTGACCGTGCTGGCACATGTCCCCTCGGACAAACCGTAGCCCTCAACGATCGGCACGTCGAACCGCCGTTCGAATTTGTTGAGGAGCTCCACGCTCGCTGGCGCGGCGCCGCAGACCGCGAACTCAAGAGAGGACGTGTCCGGCGCGACGCCACTGGGCAGATCAGCCAGTTTGGCGTAGATCGTGGGAACGCCCGAGAAGTAGGTTGGGCGGGCTCGCTCGACACGGTCGAAGAACGACGCCGGGTCGAACCGTCCCGCGATGGTGGCCCGGCCTCCCGCCAGCAGCGGTGACAGGATGCTCACCACGATGCCGTTCACGTGGAACAAAGGCAGGACCAGCAAGCTGTGCGATCCACTGTCCAGGCCGAAGGCCTCGATCATCATCGTGCACATCGCGCCGAGGTTTCCGTGGTCGAGCATCACGCCCTTGGGGCTGCCCGTGGTGCCGCTCGTGTAGATCAGCAGGGCTAAGTCCCGGGAATCCAGCTCCTGTTCCGGGGCATTGGCTGCCGCGCCCGGATGAGCTGCCAGGTCGGTGATCGCCTCCACCGAGTTCGGTATCTCAGCGAGGTGCTCCGGGACCGTGACGACGACCTTCGCCGCCGAATCGTGGAGCTGATGAGCGACCTCACCTGCGGCCAGTGATGGGTTGACCGGTGTCACCACCGCGCCGACATGCCATGCGGCGAACAAGCCCACCACGAATGATGTGCTGTTCGGCATCATAATTGCGACCACGTCTCCCGAAGAAATCCCCCTAGAACGCAGTGCAACTGCTGCCAGTGCGACCGCCGACGCGAATTCGGCATTCGTCAGGTCGACCGATTCATCGGCGATGGCCGGTCCGTGGGGGTCCTGCGCCGCGCGCCTACCGGGCAAAGTCTGGAGAAGCATGAAAACTTCCTGGTGACCTCGTTGTAACCGTGACAACTCGACGATACGAAGCGACCTGTGATCCGCACCATGTCTTGCCATCATGAAGAATCTCGGAGTCTTCGTCTCCGGGAAACAAAAGCGGACGGGAGGAACCTGGCCCTGCAAACCCCGAGCTGACCTCTGGCCAAGGTCGAAGCAGGTCAGGTGGGCTGCCACCTCGACTGCGTAGTTGACCCGGCACGACTACCGGGTGTCGTAGTTGACCTGGCGCGACAACCGCGGGCTACCGTTGTTCGATGGGGACAGGGATGGAGCACGCCGACCAGGACGTCGTAGACCGGTGGGCGGCCGCCGTGGCGGCCGAACTCAACCGCCGTCTCACCACCGAAACCCTGGCGATCAAGAAGGTGCTCGAAGCAAGCATCACCGAGCTCCGCGGCGATGCGCGGCTGCTCGAACTTCTCGGCGCGAGCATCGAAGGCAACCTCGACACCATCCTGCACACGCTCCAGCACAACATCGCCGCGGAACACCTGGAAGCCCCCGCTGCGGCCATGGAGTACGCACGACGCCTCGCCCAACACGGTGTCCCGGTCAACGCGCTCGTGCGGGCCTACCGGCTCGGCCAGAGGACCTTGCTGGACATCGCACTGTCCGAGGTGGAGGTCACGAACCTCGATGCGAACCTCCGTCTGTCGGTGGCGCATCGCATCGTCTCCGTGGTCTCCGACTACATCGACTGGATCTCCCAGCAAGTGGTTGACGTGTACGAGCACGAGCGAGAGCGGTGGCTCGCCACCCGCAGCAGTCTCCGCACCGTGCGAGTGCGCGAACTCCTCCGCGAGGAGGACGCGCCGGCTCCGGAAACCGAAGCGGACATCGGGTATGCGATGGGGCAGCAGCACCTCGCCGTGATTCTGTGGCTTCCCGACACCGGCAAGGAGCGCATCGCGGATCTTGAACAAGCCGCGCACGCCATCGCGCACTGCGCAGGGGCTCGACGGTCTCCGCTGTTCGTCGCGTTCGACAGAGTTTCGGGCTGGGCATGGATCCCGCTGGGTGGACGGTCCACCATCGATCGTTCCCAGATCCGCAGTTGCGTGGCCGAACGCGCCGACTCGCTCTCGGTCGCCGTCGGTACCCCGGCACACGGCCATTCGGGGTTCCGCGAGAGTCACCAGCGTGCCCAACTCGCGCACGACATCGCGCTCCTCAGCGACGCTGCTGATCGCCGCATCACGTTCTACGACGAGCCCGGGCTGCCGACGATCGCCCTGCTCAGCAAGAACATCGAGGAAACGAAGAGATGGGTCGCAGAGATCCTCGGGCCACTCGCGGCCAACACCGACAGCGCCCAACGGCTCCGGTGCACCCTGAGAGAGTTCCTGTCCAGAGGATCGAGCCACAAAGCTGCGGCCGAAGTGCTGAACCTGCACTACAACACGGTGAAATACCGCATCAAGAAAGCAGAGGATGAACGCCGACGTCCAATTGGGACGGACAGGTTGGACGTCGAACTGGCGCTACAGGCCTGTCAGTGGCTCGGCAAGTCGGTGCTCATGACCGAGCAGGACTGATCAGCACTGTACTGCCCGGGAAGTTCTCATCGGTCACCTACGAAGTCGCGGCCGGTCGGACTTGATCGACGCCAGTGGCTATGGGGTCGAAGAACACTCGTACGGCGCCGAAGCGATCAAGTTCGAGGCGTCCCGAACCACCGAACTCCAGCAGAAGCGCCATGCTGAGGGGTCGCGTCTCCACTGCCCTGGACTCGATGCTCGTCGAGCGGTCCACCTCCGGCGATGCGACGGTGAGCAGTGATCCTATTGCCTCCTCCGAAGCCGTATTATATATTTTTTTCGAATCTGAGCAGGACGGGACTTCGCTCGGTCCCTGCACGAGGGCTGTTGCTTGGCCGTAGAGGATTCGGCGGCATCAGATCGGACCGGCTCGTCGAGTCCGGCCCGGTCGCGCGCATGTCCCAAGCCCGGGAGAGGTGGCCGCCATTGCCTCTCCACATCCTGCCCGACGAGCAAGGTCCGCCGCACCACTGGCGCGCGCCAAGTCGCGAGAGGAAATCCTTCATGACCGTGGTAGCCGATTCCCGGCTCGAGATGTATCTGTCCGGTGCGCGGGTCCCCGCGCACTCGCAGGCCGCCATCGACGTGATCGATCCGGCGACAGAAGAGGTCATCGGCCACATCGCCGACGGGGACGCCACCGACGTCGACCGCGCGGTCCGGGCCGCGTCCGATGCGCTCCCCGCCTGGCGCGAGCTAACACCCGCCCAACGGGCTGGGTTCTTGCGAGCGATCGCGGACGAGTTCGAGCGCCGCATCGACGAGATGTCAGAGCTGGTGTCCCGGCAGAACGGCACCCCCATCGCCCTGGCCGGGGCGATGCAGGCCATGGTCCCGGAGAACTACCGCTACTTCGCTTCGCTGGCCGACGCACTCGAGACGCGGGAACGACGGGCCACGGTCGGCGGTGACGCGATCATCACCCGCGAACCGGTCGGCGTCGTCGGCGCCATCGTCCCGTGGAACGGGCCGCAACCGCTCACCGCGTGGAAGGTGGGACCGGCACTGGCCGCGGGCTGCACCGTGGTGCTCAAGCCCGCCCCGGAGACGTCGCTCGACGCGCTCCTGCTCACTGAGGTCTTCGACGCCGTCGGCCTGCCACCAGGGGTTATCGGCGTCGTCACGGGTGGGCGGCAGACCGGGGCGGCACTCGTCGAACACCCGGCGGTGCGCAAGATCGCGTTCACCGGATCGGCCGCGGCAGGCAAGGCGATCGCCGCCACCTGCGGCGCAGGACTCAAGCACGTGACGCTCGAGCTCGGCGGCAAATCGGCAGGCATCCTCCTCGACGACGTCGACCTCGACAGCTTCCGCCCGTTCGTCCTGTCGGCATGCACTCCCAACACCGGACAGACCTGCCGAGCGCTGACCCGCGTGCTGGCCCCGCGCGCACGGTACGAGGAAGTGGTGCAGTTCCTCGCTGATGCGCTGCGCGCCATCCCGCTCGGCTCCCCGTCGGACCCGGCGAACCTGTACGGCCCGCTCGTCAACGCCGCACAGCGCGAACGCGTGGAGGCCTACATCCGCATCGGCGTCGAGGAAGGCGCAGAGGTCGTGACCGGCGGCGGCCGACCCGCCGGATTCGACTGCGGGTACTACGTCGAGCCCACGCTGTTCCGGAACGTCACCAACGACATGCGCATCGCGCGCGAAGAGATCTTCGGCCCCGTGATCGCCGTGATGCCCTACGACACCATCGACGAGGCGGTCGCCATCGCTAACGACTCCGAGTACGGACTGGGCGGCGGCGTGTTCTCGCCGGACGTCGAGCGCGCGACCGCGGTCGCGGAGCGGATCGAGTCCGGCACCGTCGGCGTCAACACGGCGACGTTCCCCATGGACGCACCGTTCGGCGGGATCAAGAACAGCGGGCTCGGCACTGAGCTGGGGCCGCATGCCCTCGACCCGTACCTCACCTACAAGACCATCTTCAGACCCTGACCTCTGACGACCACGCAACGGGACTAGGCCACCCTTGACTGAGAACATAATATATACAATATTTCGTTGGCTGCGAGCAGAGATCCCCGTCGCTGGCCTGAAGACAACAGGGAGAAGCCGAAGATGATGCGGTTCGATGGCAAGGTGGCACTGGTAACTGGTGGCGGGCGCGGCCTGGGACGTTCGCACGCCCTGCTCCTCGCATCGCGCGGGGCTTGTGTGCTCGTCAATGATCTGGGTGGCGACACGCTCGGGTCGGGCTCCAGTTCGCGCCCGGCGGACGAAGTCGTCGCCGAGATCAAGGAGGCCGGCGGAGAGGCCGTGGCCAACCACGATGATGTCGCCACCAACGCCGAAGCAGTAGTGCAGGCCGCGATCGAGGCGTTCGGCAAGCTCGACATCGTCGTGAACAACGCCGGCATCAACGTCCCGGCCACGATCGGCTCGGCCGACATCGTCCACCAGATCAGGCGCCAGATGGAGGTCAACTTCTTCGGCACCGCCGCGATCACCGCCGCTGCGTGGCCTCACCTGATCGCCAGCGGCTCCGGCCGCGTCGTCAACACCGCGTCGCCGACCATCGTCGGGTGGGAGGGCCAGACCCCTTACGTCACCTCCAAGGCCGCCATCTTCGGGTTCACCCGGTGCCTCTCCCTGGAGGGCAAGGAGGTGGGCATCCGCGTGAATGCGATCGCTCCGACGGCATACAGCCGCATGGTCGAGGAAGCCGACCTCCCCGACTCCCTCAAAACAACGCTCAAGGAGAGCATGACCGCGTCGATGGCTTCGCAGATGGTCGCCTACTTCGCTCACGAAAACTGCTCCGTGACCGGCGAGACCTTCCTGACTCAAGGCGGACTCATGCAGCGCATCGCTCTCACGATGAACGAAGGCTATGCCAACCCTGCTACGACCCCTGAGGACATCGCCGAACACCTCGACACGATCGTCGACGACGCAACGAGCAAGCCGCTCGGCATCGTGGGCAGCGACGGAGAGGTCTCCCTTCTCGACATCCTCTAGGTCGGTCCCTCCGAGGCTCGGTCCCGCTTGACGCTGACAGGGGTGCGTGCAGCGCCGGAGGCAGTGTCGCGCATCGCCGACGCGGCGGAGTGCGTGCCATGGCGCTCAACGCCTTGAGGAGCCCGAGGTCTGACGCGTGCAGCTCTTGATTCGTTGCCATGGCACACCGAAGACCCGCGAACGATCGTGAGTACGCACCATTCCGCACTCGGCTGGCGGAGGGATGGGGGGATGGTTTCTTCCCAGGAGGGAGCCGTCCCTTCTCGCACTCTCCATTCCGAAGCACAGTTGGAGTCACGGGGAGACAGACGAACCTCCCCTGGCCGGGAAGCCGACACGGCACCGCGCCACCACTTCAGCACCATTTCGAGGTTTGTTTTTCATGAAGACCGATGTGCGCTTTTCGAGCGGCGACCTGATGCTCGCGGGACACCTCTACACCCCTGACACCACGTCGTCGGAGCGGTCGCCGGCCATCGTGGTCGGTCATCCGGCCACTGGCGTCAAGGAGCAGACTCCCAGCCTGTACGCGCAGCGCCTGGCAGACCAGGGCTACATCGCCCTGACCTTCGACGCCGCGTACCAGGGCGACAGCGAAGGCCAGCCGCGCGGGCTGGAAGATCCGTTCCAGCGCGCCGACGACTTCCGCTGGGCCGTGTCCTACCTCGCCAACCGCGACGATGTGGATGCCGAACGGATCGGCGTGCTCGGCATCTGCGCCTCCGGCGGCTACGTGCCCTTCGCCGCACAGACCGACCACCGGATGAAGGCCGTGGCAACCGTCAGCGCGGTGGACCTGCCCGGCTTCTTCCGCGCAGGCGACGCGGACGGTTTCAACGAGCTGGTCAAGCAGTCGGGTCAGGCGTACAGCGACGAGGTCGCGGGTAAGCCGGTTCCCATGGTGCCTGCACTGCCGGAGACCGCGGATGAGTCGACGCCGGAGTCTGTGGCGGAGTTCGTCGACTACTACAAGACGCCGCGGGGGCAGCACCCCTGCTCGACCAACACGTGGGCGCTGCGCAGCGCCGCCCTGCTCGACCAGTACGACTCCTACGCGCAGGTCGACAAGATCGCCCCACGGCCACTGCTGATGATCGCCGGCACCAAAGCGGCGACCCTGCCCTTCAGTGAGGGCGCGGTGGCCAAGGCCGGCGACAACGCCGAGCTGCACCTGATCGAAGGCGCCACGCACGTGGACCTCTACGACAAGGACGAGTACCTCACCCCAGCTGTGGCCAAGCTGACCGAGTTCTTCAACCGAAACCTGGTCAAGGCCTGACACGGAGGCGCGTCGGTCGCGGCACCGATACCGCGGTCGACGCGCCTTTTTCAGCAGGTCGAAACGATTCGGCAGAGCAGGAGGACCGTGCGATGAGTCGTGACCCCTATGTTGACCTTCCCCAGGTCCCGTCGTTCACCCTCGTCAGCGAGGACGTCGCGCACGGCGAAACGCTGCCGCCCGCGCAGCGCAGCGGGATCTTCGGCGCGGGAGGCGACGACATCTCCCCACACCTGAACTGGTCCGGCTTCCCACCGGAGACGGCGAGCTTCGTGGTGACCATGTACGACCCCGATGCCCCGACCGTCAGCGGCTTCTGGCACTGGGCGGTGATCGACGTCCCCGCCAGGACTACCGAACTGCCGACCGGCGCCGGCGAGCCGAGCGGACGCGAGCTGCCCGACAACGCCCTGACACTGACCAACGACGCCGGCTTGCGCCACTACCTCGGTGCCGCACCGCCTGAAGGGCACGGCGTACACAGCTACTACATCGCCGTGCACGCCGTCGATGTCCCGTCGCTGGGGATTCCGCACACCGCAACACCCGCCTTCATGAGCTTCACCTTGCTCAACCACACGCTAGCGCGGGCGATCATGGCGCCCGTCTACGAGCAGTGACGAACGCGAGGCGCCGGGCAGGGGCGGCGGCGAACGACCGAGCCGCCCGTGGGATAGCGCCGCTGGAGAAGACTCCCTTCGATGAGCGCAGGCGATCGCCCATGTTCCCCCGCACATCGAGTGTCAGTCACCCGTCCCGAACGGTCCGCATATCGACGTTCGATTGGTCCAGACCGATCACGGACCGCGTTCGGTCCAGGCCGCCTATCGTGTGAATCGTGGACAATCGGGAAGACAACGCCCTTGACACGGTTGTCTGGGAAGCACTGTGGAAGCGGGTTCCCAGCCCGTTCGCGCTTGTTGACTTGCAGGGCCGCATCGTAGAAGCCAACCCTTCCCTGTGTCGCATGCTCGGATATGCCCGGGAGCGCTTGCTCGAGCTGCCCCCTTCGGACGTGACGTATGGGTGCGGTCCGGTACTGGACCTGGAAGGCGTCGCGAAGATGGCCGAGGAGGAGCAGAGCTCATCCTCGGAGGAAAAGCGGCTCGTGCGTGCCGACGGCAGCGTCATCTGCGCGCTCATCAGCAGTGCACCGGTCCCGACACGAGCAGGGGGCCAGCAGCTGATCATCTCCCAGTTCCAGGACATCACCGCGCAGCGCGCCTCCGACCTGCTCTGGCGTCAGGTTCTGTCCAATGCCCCGGTCGGCATGGCGATGAACGACCTCTACGCCCGTGCCACAGCGGTCAACGACAAGGTGTGCGAGCTCGTCGGCTATTCCCGCGACGAGCTCATCGGGTGCGGCACCGAACTGGCTTACGAACCGGACAAAGAACGGATCGAAGCGCTGTACGCGGAGTTCCGGGAGGGGCGCGTCGAGTCGGCGAGCCTGGACTTCTGCATGCGGCACCGCGATGGACACCCGTTTTGGCTGGCCGGCCGCTTCAGCCTGATCCGGGGCCCGGACGACCGGCCGACCTCCGTTGTCTGCCTGTACGAGGCCCTCAATGGCGCCGCACGCGTCAACGAAGAACACCTGGCCGAGCTGACTCGCAAAGCGCTGCACGACCCGCTCACCGGCCTGGCCAACCGCGCCCTGTTCCTCGACCGGTTCCAGAAGCAGCTGGGCGAGCTCGCCGGACGGCGCGGTCTGCTCGCCTTGTTCATGATCGACCTCGACGGCCTCAAGGCGATCAACGACACTCACGGGCACCTAGCCGGCGACGCGTTCCTGCAGGCGGCAGCCGAACAGCTGCTCTCCGCAGTACGCCCCGACGATACCGTGGCCCGGATCGGAGGGGACGAGTTCGTCGTCCTCGCCACCGTGGCCGACCAGGACCGCGCGGAGAGGATGCGCAAGCGGATAGACCAGCAGCTCAACAAGCAGGCCACCGCTCCGGGCCGAGATCACATCACGCTCGCCGCCAGTGTCGGGCTCGCCACCACAAATGACGTTGCGACTACTTCGCACACCTTGCTCGGCGAAGCCGACCGCGATATGTACGCCCGCAAACGCGCTCGCGCGAGGTGAAGGTTCAGCGCCAGTGGCGCTGAGCAGCTCACGCGACGACGAGTAACTCCTATCGCCTCAGCCTGAGATCGCTGCATACAAAATGCATTGCCCATGCTCGGTCCAACGCATCACCTCACACCGCGGCACGTAACGCTTCATATATTATGTTCTCCAATGCTCTGGGGAAGGTGGCTGAACGATGGCGCACGACACGGGACTTGGGCGGGACCGCGGATCCCGGCGCCAGCAGCTCTCCGAGGACGTGGCGAGCTACGTCCGCGAGCTGATCGTCTCGGGCGCCGCCCGACCCGGCGAGTTCCTGCGCATGGAACCCATCGCTGAGGCGGTCGGCGTCAGCAACACTCCAGCCCGGGAAGGACTCCTTTCACTGCGTGGCGAGGGTTTCGTCCGGCTGGTGCCCAGACGTGGCTTCGTCGTCGCACCCTTCTCCCGGCAGGACGTGCACGACCTGTTCTGGAGCCAGGCCCAGCTGGCCGGAGAGCTCGCCGCCCGAGCGGCGAAGAACATCACCACTGCCCGACTGGACCGGCTCGCGGCGCTTGTCGAGCAGTACTCGGCCTCCATCACCAACGATGACGAGGCAGGCCTCGTCGACCTCGGCCACACTTTCCACCGCGAGATCAACTTCGCAGCGGAGTCCGACCGCCTCGCCCTGCTGTTGGGATCTGTGGTCAAACAGCTCCCCAACCGCTTCTACGCAGCGATCGAGGGGAAGATCTCCTCAGCCCACGACGAACACCCACTCATCCTCGAAGCCCTCCGGAACCGCAAGCCACAGCGAGCAAGGGCGCTCATGGAACAGCACGTCCTGGAAAGCGCCGACCACCTGATCGAAATGCTCGACGCACGCGGCCTCTGGAGCGAGGACCGTTCCGCGTCCTGAAGCCGACACCCGGCATTCGTTCCGTGTGCGAGTCGACACGTTCGACATCTTCGGACCCCTCCGGTCGACAGCACGAAGGTTCAAGCACTCGAGCCCGCTGACCTCGTCCTCGCTCCCCACCAGCCTCGCGATGATCTCCAGCAAATGATCGCGGACATTATGTGGAACATATTATGCTCCCCCTCACGTTGTCGGGTGTGGCATCCCGAGCTCCTCCGGTCGCTGTGCGCCCGAGCAGCCGAGAACCGTGGCGAGAAGAGGTGGTACCGCGTGCCCAGTCATCCGGTTTGCGCCCCCGCCGCACGACGGCGTCCCGAGATCGAGTCTTCGCGGGCACGATCGCGGTTGAACGGCCTGCGCCAAGACGTCACACCACGTCTCGACCAGGACGTGGTCAACGCGGAGAGCACCCTGTCCCGCGCAGCCGGACCGGTCCTCGACCACGCGCAGAACGAGCTCCTCGGAGCGCCGGTCGGGCTTGTGCTCGCCAACCACACCGCGCACGTCCTGGACGTGCGCTTCGCCGAGCACTCGGACAGACGCGCCGTCGTCGAGCTCGGCGTCGTACCAGGTGCCCGGCTCAGCGAGGACCAAGTGGGCACCAACGCGGTGGGAACCCCGCTGGAGACGAAGCAGGGTTTGCTGGTACACGGGCCCGAGCACTACATGGAGGCGTTCCACTCCTTCAGCTGCTACGGACATCCGATCATCCACCCGATCACCCGTCGCCTCGCCGGAGTGCTCAACATCGGTGGCCGTTCGAGCGCGCAGAATCCGCTGTTCCCCGCCCTGGTCCGCCGCCTGGTCCGCGACATCGAGGCGCGGCTCCAGCTCAACTCGAGTTCCGGCCAACGGCGATTGCTGGCTGAGTTCCAAACGGCCTCCCGCCGGCGAGGTCGTGCCGTCGTCGTGGTCGGGCAAGGCTTGGTGCTGGCCACCCCTCCCGCGCTCGATCTGCTCGATCCCACCGACCACGCGGTCGTGCGGACGTGTGCGGAGGAGACGCGCTCCGGTACGACGACGCAACGGCTGACGTTGACCTCCGGCCGCTCCGTCCGGCTCCAGTGCACGCCTATCGACGGAACTGGCGGTGTCCTCGTCGACATCGTGGCTGAGCGGGAAGGCGACCACGACGCCCCGGAGCCCTCAACTCGGTGGCCGCTGCTGGTCGTCGGCGAGACCGGCAGCGGCCGCACCACCGAGGCGCGGCGGCTCACCGGTCCTGACGCCGTCACACTCGAGGCGCCCGAGATCGTGAGGCAGGGCGAGCAGGCCTGGGCAGCCGGCATGGGCACGCAGTTGGACGGCGAAGGACCCGCTGTCATCGTCGAGGACGTGCAGCTGTTGTCCGAACCGATGACGGCGCTGCTGGCCAAGTGCCTCCGCAGCACGACTAGAAACGTGGTGCTGACCTCGACGCCCGGCGATCACCTCGACAGTGTGCACGCACCGCTCGTGGCCCTGTGCGACGATCGCCGAGACCTTCTCCCCCTGCGTCGGCGCAGCCACGAGATTCCGCAACTGGCGCAGCAGATGCTGGCCGACATTGGTAACTCCGGACGTACCCGGCTCACCTGCGAGACCATGAGCGTGCTGGCCTCGCAGCCCTGGCCCGGAAACCTGGCGGAGCTGCGCCGCGTGATCCAGAGCCTCGCTGCAGCTCGCTCAGCGGGCGACATCATCCCCTCCGACCTCCCGGCGTCGCACCGCGGCGTGCGAAAGCAGACGTCGCCCTTCCGGGACGCCGAACGCGAAGTCATCGTCGCAGCCATCGAAGCGGCCGGGGGGAACAAGCTCAAGGCGGCACGGGCCCTCGGTGTGAGCCGATCGACGCTCTACAACCGGATGCGGGCCCTGCACATCCACTGACCGAGACGGTCTTTCAGGAAGCCGGAACCAACTGTCCAAAATGTTGGACACCGCCGCCCAGGGACACTTCCTAAGGTCGGGACAACGCCGCCGAACGTTTCGGCGACACGACTTGGCGATGGGTGGCGCTGGCTGTGCAGACCGAGAGCAGTGCAGTGTCCCGAAGCGTTACTGCGCGAGGCCGGCCGAAGGCGACTGCGGCTGTCCAGCGATCGTGAGCGGTCCCCGACGCTCACGACGGTCGTCCGAAGGGGCCCAGCCCGACGACGACCATTCGGCCCCCCTGCTCCCCTCGAGCAGGGGGACCGGGCTCTACACAGCCGGCGCGTGCGGGCACTCGTAATCGGCCGCAGCGATCCCGTTGGCCTCGGCGACGTGCCCTGGACGAATGCCGACCGTCCCGCGATAGCCATGCCACGGGTGTCCCCGGGGCCGCCCCGGAACCCGTCGAGGTTCGAAACGTCGCTCGGGGAGTTGATGCCGCAGCTCCCACCACGGGGAGCTGCGGCACCACCGCAACGGAGCCCACGTGCTCGACTGCTGCCGGAGGTCATCAGCTCGGATCGGGATCGCCGTCCGATCGGATGGGCAGCGAATTCGAGCCTCCGCCACGACTGGAGGCCGCTCAGGCGCGTGAGTCAGTGCTGAAATTCGGGGCACGGCGCTCGCGGTAGGAAGCAACACCCTCCACGACGTCCGGACCGCCGAAGCCGAGGAACTCCAGGCCGAGCGAGGCGTCGAAGATCGGTCCCGCCTGCCGGTACCACTCGTTGAGCGAGTACTTCGTCCACCGGATCGCATCCTGCGCACCCGAGCTCAGCTCACCGGCGATCTCCCGGGCAGTGTCGAGCAAGTCAGCCTCATCGGCGGTCAGCGACACCAGACCAGCCCGCTCGGCGTCCTCACCCGAGATCCGTCGGCACGTCAGCAGCAAGTACTTGGCCTTGGCCATGCCGCACAGCAGAGGCCACACGGCGGCCGCGTGGTCACCTGCGGCCACCCCGAGACGGGTGTGCCCGTCGACGATCTTCGCGTCACGCGCGGCGATCGAAATGTCCGCCATCAGTGCCACCACCAGGCCAGCACCGACCGCGGGCCCGTGGATGGCGGAGATGATCGGCTTGTTGCACGCCAGGATATTGTAGTACAGATCGCGCGCCTCGCGCATGACTCGCATCCGCACGTCGTAATCCGCGATCTGCTCCTCGACCAGGTCGAAATTGCCACCCGCCGAGAAGGCCTTTCCCCTGCCCCGCACGATGACCGCCCGCACCTCGGGATCGGCGTCGATGACGGGCCACAGCTTCGGGAGCTGCGCGTGCGCGGTCGCGTCCACCGCGTTGAGGTTCGGAGCGTCGAACACGACGTCCAGCACTCCGGGCTGATCGTTCTCGAACGTCAGAGCCGTGAACTGCTTGTACTTCTCGAGCATCGCTGCCCTGCCTTTCCCTCTAGTCAGGCGACCCGTTCGAACACGGCCGACGAGCCCTGCCGGTGGCCTCGACCGGATGGCCCAGCGAGAAGCCGGACCGTTGACGTTCACCCGTCGTCAAGTTTTATATATTATGCTGACAATTCCAAGAGGGTCGGCAAGGCGGGCGTCAGGCGGCCTCCGCCGCTGCACCCCGCTCTCGGGCGATGTGGCTCACCAGTACGAGCAGGACCAGCACGAGCACCAACACCGCTACCAATGGCGGTAGCCAGTACGCGGCCACCGCACCGGCCGTCAGGGCGATCGCGCCCAGCCCTCGCGGGATCCACACGATGCCGGTGGTAGCCCGGAAGTAGAACATTTGCGCCAACAGGTACAACGTCGGTCCACCGAGCAGGAGCACGCCCCCGATTCCCGCATGGGCATCCTCCGCATGCGCGATCACCAGCTCGCTGCCGGCAGCGAGGACCACCAATCCAGCCATCACGCCGTAAACGGCGTTGATGCCCAAGTGCACGGACCGGATCGGGTCGTCGGTCGCAGCGATGTGGTCGGCCACCTGCTGCTCACCGCGCCCGAAATAGGTCAACCACAGACACACCAGAGCCACGAACACCCCCAGTGATGACAACAGGGTGCGGACGTCGGGGTGTTCTTCTGACATGACCCGGCCGATCGTCAGCACGGTTTCGCCCAGCAAGATGATCAGGAACAGCCGCATGCGCTCGAGCATGTGGGAGGCATCGAAAGGGACGCTCGTCGACCGCAGCGCACGGCGCGGCACTGGATGCGCGGTCCAGGTCCCCACCAGATCGATGAGCGCAGCGACGCCCCACAGCCGCATTCGCCACTCAGCGTCAAGACCCGCTCCCACCAGCCAGAACGGCATGGACGCCGCGATCCAGACCAGCACTCGCCTGAAGTGCTCGCGCAGCTCGGGCGACGGCGCGCGCAACGCCGCGAAACCAGCCGCCCCGGCCAGCGCTGCCAGCATCGGAATCACGAACAGCCACGGGCCGTCGGCGAAGGCATGCGCGATCCCCGCGTTCATGAACAGGCCACAACCCATCACCCCCGCGGTCACAGCCCGGGTGGCCCGGCGTTCAACATCGAGCATCGTGACCTCGAAGCTCGTGAACGCCCACACACCGCAGACCGCGACCAGCAGGAGCAACGTCTCGGCCGCCCCGTGCCACGTCAGGTGCTCGATGAGGTGGTGCGTCAGCTGCGAAACGGCCAGCACGAAGACCAGGTCGAAGAACAACTCCAGGGGTGAAACTTCTCGGTGAGCCCACCGGGAACGCCGTTCGGCCATCGCTCCTCCTCGACATGACTGCTCGGCGAACCTCCGGCATCGTCCCGTTGCCGGCAAGAGGCTCCAGGCGCGAAACTCATTCTCCGCGACGTCGCGGGGAGATCGCTGAGATCGCGGCAGCCCACTTAAACCCCCTTGACCACGCGGTGCGCCCTCGAACGCCACGTCGAGACGGCGCCGGCTCGCGTGCCGGAGACGCTGGTCGCGGCGCCCCTTTAGCCACCCACGGACGCTGCAGATCGTGGAACGCCGTCCCGTCCACCGAACGAGTCGATCGCATGAAGTGTCACGCCAAGGAAATTTTGTATATGATGCATGTCACCTGAACGGGAGGTGACGCTCATGGTCGACCACTCGATCACCACGGGCCGCGACCGGTTCCGGAGCAACCGAGGCCGACGGGAACAGCTCCCCGAAGCGGTGGCCAGCTACGTCCGTGACCTGATCATGTCCAGCCAGGTCAAACCGGGCGACTTCCTCCGCATGGAGCCCATCGCCGAGGCCCTGGGCGTGAGCAGCACGCCCGTGCGCGAGGGACTGCTCGCGCTGAGCAACGAAGGATTCGTCAAGCTGATACCCCGCAGGGGCTTCGTTGCCGCCTCGGTTTCCCAGCAAGACGTGCGTGACCTGTTCTGGACGCAAGCGCAGTTCGCCGGCGAGCTCGCCGCCAGGGCCGCCAGCAAGATCACCCCGGCGGATCTCACCAGACTCGAGTCGATCAACGAGCAGTTCAAAGAAGCCGTCGACAACGACGCTCAGAACGACATCACCGAACTCGGTCATGCTTTCCACCGGTTGATCAACCGCGCAGCCGAATCCCGGCGGTTGAGCCTGCTGCTCAACTCTGCGGTGAAACAACTCCCGAACCGCTTCTACACCTCGATCGAAGGCCACGTCACCACCACC
This sequence comes from Saccharopolyspora tripterygii, assembly GCF_054778355.1. NCBI lineage: Bacteria > Bacillati > Actinomycetota > Actinomycetes > Pseudonocardiales > Pseudonocardiaceae > Saccharopolyspora > Saccharopolyspora tripterygii. The sequence continues at coordinate 116,765 of NZ_BAAGZP010000016.1, forward strand.
CGCGACGACCACCCCAAGCTCATCGAAGCACTGCGCTTCCGCGACCCCGAGTTGGCCCGGACCCTCACCGAGAACCACATCCTCGACGGGGCCGACGGCGTCATCCGGACGATGCGGGCACGCAGCTCCCGGGTCGACTCGGAGAGGGCACCCTGAAGATCCGCTTCGCGCTCCTCAGCAGCGTTCGAAACGTTGCCAGCGATCACCGTCGCCGCCACGAGGTCCGTCGACTTTCGGACGTGCCTCACCCCGGCCGTCGACCCCGCTAAGCTCGAGACCCAACGCTAGGCCGCATACCTGCATGTTGTGCGCATCGTACGGGCCGTCTCGACCCGGTCCGGCGCTCTACAACATGACGCAATCCCCGGCTGTCGCGCTGCGGTAGCCTCGCGCAACGACGCCAGGGGATGTTGCGCCGCAGCGAGGGACGTCCGGTATATTATGTTCCGGAAGTCTCGAGAATGTGGAGTCAAAATGTCGGTTGCGAACGACCTGGGCACGGTCCGCAGCAGCAAGCGGAAGCAGCTTCCCGACGAGGTGGCGAGCTACGTCCGCGAGCAGATCATGTCCGGGCGCTTCAAACCGGGCGACTTCCTCCGCATGGAGCCCATCGCCGAAGCAGTCGGTGTCAGCAACACACCTGTCCGCGAGGGGTTGCTGACCCTGCACAACGAGGGTTTCGTCCAGCTCGTGCCCCGCCGAGGCTTCGTCGTCGCGCCGTTCACCAGGCAGGACGTGCGCGATCTCTTCTGGGCACAGGCCAAGCTGGCGGGTGAGCTCGCGGCCCGCGCCGCCAAGAACATCACCCAAGCGCAGCTGAGCAAACTCGAATCGATCATGGAACAGCTCGAGAAAGCCGTCGAGGTCGGCGACAAGAACCTCATCGCTGACCTCGGGCACGCCTTCCACCGCGAGATCAACCTCGCCGCGGATTCGAACCGCCTGGCTCTTCTGCTCGCAGGGGTCGTCAGGCACATGCCGAACCGCTTCTACGCCTCGCTCGAGTCCCGAGTGAACTCGACCAGGGAGCAGCACCCGCTGATCGTCGACGCCCTGCGGAAGCGAAGCACCCGGAAGGCCCGGGCGCTGATGGAAGAGCACATCACTGAGAGCGCGGACTACGTCATCGAGATGCTCGAGCAGAGCGGGTTCTGGGACGACGAAGCAGCCGAATCCTGATCCAGAGCATCGAATCCAAGGTGTAGCGCCCCGAGATCGCCATCTCGGGGCGCCTTGACGCGCCCAGGTTGCAACCGCATTCCGCTCTTTCCGCGAGACGCGGACGTCCGGTACTCGATAACCTCATGCACGTCCGCCAGCCACGACGAAGGACCTGCTGGCTCGCTGCGACGCCCGGCTGCACTGCGGCGCGTGCTGGGGCACAGGACCGCCATTGTTCACAGCATCGCTCCATCGCCACTTGAACTGGATCTTGCGGGGTGGTGCGTACCCACAAGTACGCACCACCCCCGGCCCCGAGAACGCACCGGCGCTCCGCCGCGCGCTACTCAGCTCTTGGCCACTGGTTCTCCGTTGCCTACCCGAAGCATCGATGCCGCGATCAAGCTGACCACCGAACCGGCAGCGATGTAAAGCGACACCGACACGGTGGAATGCGTCGCCGCCAGCAAGGCGACCATGATGAGCGGGGCGAAACCGGCGCCGAGGATGTTCGCGAGTTGGTTGCCAATCGAGGCGCCGGAGTAGCGAACGCGAGGCGGGAACGCTTCGGCGAACAACGCAGTGCCCGGTCCGAACATCGCTCCGACCGTGAGCTGACCGACGCACGCGGCGCACAGCATCAACGGGAAGCTGCGAGTATCGACCAGCGGGAACAACGCGAAAGCCCACGCTCCGGCGGCGACCGCACCCCCCGCGTAGACCACGCGTCGACCCACCACATCGGACAGCAGTGCGAACCCGATCGTGCCTACCGCGAACGCGATCATCGAGAGCATGACCACGGTGAGCATCGTGTTCTTGGGGATCTTCAAGTCATCGGTGCCGTAGTGGAGCAGCCCCGCGGCAATGACGTAGAACATGATCGTCGCTGGAATGAAGGTGAACGCGACCAGCAAGACCTGCTTCGGGTTTCGCAGCACCTGCACCACCGAGGACCGAGGTGCCGTTCGCTTGCGATCGGCCAACTTCGCGTCGGCCCTGCGGAACTCCGGCGTGTCCTCGACGTAGCGGTGCACGAACCATGCAACCGGGAACATCACGAAGCTGAGAAGGAACGGGATCCTCCAGCCCACGAGGCGAACTGTTCGGCCGTGGTGATGTTGCTGATGAGCAGGAAGGTCAGCGTACCTCCCACCATTCCGACGACCACTCCGAGTTGCGGCAACGCACCGAAGAGGCCTCGGCTGTTCGGCGGAGCGTTCTCCAGCGACATCAGCGTGGCTCCGCCGAAGTGACCGCCGACCGAGACTCCCTGCCCGAGGCGCAGCGCCACCAGAAGGATCGGGGCCAGCACACCAGCGGTCGTGTAGTTCGGCAGCAGCCCGATCAGCATCGAGGACACGGCCATCAACATCATCGCCACGAGCAAGGCGGGCTTGCGGCCGAACTTGTCGCCGTAGTGTCCGAACACCGCCGCGCCGAGTGGCCGTCCCGCGAACCCCACGGCGAAGGTGGCGAATGAAGCGAGAATTCCGGCCACCGGGTTCTCCGCTGGGAAGAACTGCGTGTTGAACACGAGCGAGGCAGCAGTCCCGTAGATCAAGAAATCATAGTACTCAATAGACTGCGCGGCGATGGTGGCGACCAGGACGCGGCGTCTGCCCTTGGTGGGCACCGCCTTCTCGTCCCTTGATGAGATACTCCCTTGTACACTCATTTTTTCCCTGTTCTCAGGCGGGTAGGTCCTCACCGGAGCAGTACCCGGCCCGTCGTTGGGCAATGGTGTTGCTCGGTGCCGTGCACCGCAACGAGTGGACACGTTCATGTGTTCTCGAAAGTGATTTGGTCGAAGCGACCTGACGCCCGCGCGGACAGCGACGTAAGAATGAGCCGCGACCTCAGGCACCGCCTCGCGCGCTGGATCGAACGACGAAGCTTATTCACAAATATATAGTGCATGGCTCCTCGGGGAAACCCTAGGAATTCGATATATTATGTGTGATCCTTGCGAATCTGCCTCAGTCCGGGCGACTTGCCCTGGCATGTAGCAGCAAGTTCGTTCCGCTTGGGGCGATTGCATCGCTTCGCTCGCGAACAACAGGACGCGAGATTTCAACGCCCGCGGCCTTCGTCATCAAGCAATGGCGCAGGCCGATTGGATGCCCGAGATTCCATTTCGCAACTACCGCAAACTCAATGCGCATCGGCGATGAGTTCGTCGTTGATGAGGGACCTCGGCATCCCCGCCAAGCACCCGAGAACTGCCGCTACTTCGGCACGCGGCATGTCGCGATCCACCGCCGCAGTGAACGCGATTTGTGCGACCGCCGACCGCCATCCGGCAGGTGCGTGGCTGGTCAGGCCTGCTCAGCACGGGTCATCGCCGGGCCCGTCCAACAGCTGCTCCATCAACGCTACGCAGGCAGGGCCGGGGCGCCTGCCCGCCGCAGTCGCTATGTGGATCTTCCGCTCTGCCCACGGCTCGGCGAGTTCCACGACCGCGATCCGATCCGAGAGTTCCCGACTCACGAGGCACTCCGGTTGCGCGGTCACGCCCAACCCGGCTTGCACGAGGCTCAGCGCGACCCCTCCGCTGCGGACGCTGAACCCCGGTTCGAAATCCCGCCCGAGCCGGCTGGCGGCAGCCCGGAAGGCGTTGACCATGGGCCCCACGGCGATCACGTTCTCCGCCAGCAGTTCCTCGAACGTCACGCTCCCCCGGTCGGCGAGGCGGTGGCCCTGCGGGAGCGCCACCACGATGCGGTCCCGCCGGTAGGGTTTGACGTCGACGCCGGACAGGTCGAGCTCGTGCGCCGCGGCGAAGACGCCGAGGTCCGCCTCCCCGCGGGCGACCTGCCGCACGATTTCCTTGTTCTCGATCTCCCGCACGATCAACCGCACCTGCGGGTACTGCCGGTTGAACTCCCCGAGCTCGTGCGCCAGGAAAGGCGCGATGATGGAACGGGCGGAAGCGATCGCGAGATCACCTCGCATCCCCTCGGTGAACGAGGCGATCTCGGAACGGATGTCTTCGAGACTTGCGAAGATCGCGCGGACGTGACGGGCCAGCACCGCTCCAGCCGGAGTCGGCACCACGCCCTTCGGGCCGCGATCGAGGAGCTCGATCCCAGCGATGTCCTCCAGGTCGTGGATGCGCTTGGTCGCCGTCGGCGCTGAGACGTTCTCCCTGATGGCCGCCAAGCCGATCTGCTTCTCATCGACCGCGGACAAGAACAGCCGCAGCGTGAGGAGGTCCACGTGCCGAATCAGGTGCAGCCTGTTGAACGTGCTCACATGCCACCTCTTCCGCCCATACATCTCAAATTCAACCGGCTCGACCTGCCGAGGACAAGCTGCGGGAAGCACGGTCCCTAGCCACCGGGGTTGGGACCGGGTGGCAACATCGCGCCGAGGAGGTCGTTGTCCGCACCGATCCCACGGACGGCGTGCAACGGCATCGGACGCTGGCCGTCGAAGGACAGCGGCAACCCGACCACGCCGATCTCGTCGTCGGCAGGCGAGCCGATGATGCCGAGCTCCCGCGTCTGCTCGTGCGCGAGCAGTTCGGCAGTGGTCTGGACCGGCGCGCAGGGGATTCCGGCAGCCTGCAGCCGTTCCTGCCACTCCGCCCGCGTAGCGCCCGAGAGGCATTCCCCGATCAGCCGGTCGATCTCCTCACGGTTCTCCAGCCGCGCGGTATTGGTGGCGAACCGAGGATCGGTCGCCCATTCCGGATGATCCAGCGTGGCGCACAACCGGGCGAACAGCGGTTCATTCGCACAGCTGACGATCAACGCGCCGTCGGCGGTCGCGAACGCTCGGTGCGGCACGATGAACGCAACGCCGGACCCATGCCTGCTTCCGGGATGCCCGTCGGCATGATGACTGGCGACGCCCACGGACATCCAGGCGATGGCGGTCTCGAGCAAGGAGGCGTCCACATTGGCGCCGGCGTGCTTGACGTTCCGGCGGTGCAGCGCAGCCAGCACGCCGATCACCGCCCACATCCCGGCACCGAAATCCACGATGGAGACGCCGGCCCGGACCGGGCCTCCGTCCTTTTCCCCCGTGATGTCCATGATCCCGGAGAAGGCCTGCATCAGAGGATCGTAGCCGGGCATCTCGCGCAGCGGCCCTGCCTTGCCGAACGCACCGATCTCGCAGTGCACGAGCTCCGGTTTCGTCACTCGTAGGTTGTCGGCGTCCAGCCCGTACCGGGCAGCGCTACCGGGCCGCAGGTTGTGCAGGAAGACGTCCGCTCGTTCTGCGATCAGGCGGTGCAGCGTGGCGAGCTGCTGGGAGTCCTTGATGTCGAGGCTGAGGTAGCGGCGCCCGCGGTTGAGCGCGTGGAACGCCGCCCCGTCGCCCTTCCACTGGCTCGGGCCCCACCCGCGCGCTGAGTCCCCGGTAGGCCTCTCCACCTTCCACACCTCGGCGCCCAGCTCTGCCAGGATCTTGCCGGCAAAGGGAGCTGACGCGCTGTCACTCAGCTCAACCACGACGATCCCGTTCAGGGGCAGTTCACGTGTCATCGCCCTCTCCCTCTCGTGCGCGCCGTTGTTCGGCCCGGGCGGCACCCGAACCGATGAGCTCGCGAATCTCGCTCTCTCCGAAGTCGAACTCCCGCAGCAAATCCACCGAGTGCTCCCCGAGTCGCGGCGCAGGGAAGCGCATGTTCGGTGTGCTCTCGCTCCAGTGCTGCGGGATGCCGATCGTGCGCAGCCGGCCTTCCGAAGGGTGGTCTTCTTCGGCGAAGAACCCGATCTCAGTCATGTGCGGGTCCTCGAGCAACGTTCCCGGTGTGTTCATCCGCATCACCGGGATGTCCGCCTCGGTCAGCACCGCGATCCACTCGTCGGTGGAACGGGTGGCGAAGGTTTCCGCGAGGAACGCGTAGAGCTCGTCGATGTTCTCCGTCCTGCTGCGAATGTCCGCGAAGCGCGGATCCGCGGACAGGTCCGGCCGGCCCACAACGTCGAAGAAGCGCTGCCAGTGCCGGTCGGTGTAGATGTTGACTCCGAGGTACCCGTCGAGTGTGCGGTACGGCCGACGGTCGGCGTTCATCATCCGGGCGTATCCCCACTCGCCGAGCGGCGGGACGAAGGTGTGCCCGTACAGGTGGTCGCCCATGGCGAAGTGGGCGAAGGTCTCGAACATCGGGACCTCGACCTCCTGGCCTCGGCCCGTCCTTTCCCGGTGGAACAGCGCCATCGCGATCGCCGACGAGGCGGCCATGCCGACCACGCGGTCCGCGATCGCGGTGGCCACGTAGTCGGGTTCGCCTCGCTTGCGGCTCTGCAGCACCGGCATGCCTACAGCGGCCTGGATGAGGTCGTCGTAAGCCGGTTTGGCCGCGTACGGCCCGTCCTGCCCAAAACCGAAGCAGCCGCAGTAGACCAGCCGAGGGTTGACCTCCCGCGCCCGCTCGTAGGACAGGTCAAGCCGGCTCATCGCCGCAGGCCGCAGGCTGTGCAGCAGCACGTCCGCCGAACCCATCATCCGGATGAGCGCGTCGCGGCCCCTAGGGTGCTTCAGGTCGAGCACCAGACTGCGCTTGTTCCGGTTGAGGTGCAGGAAGATCGCGCCCATTCCGGGGTTTCGGTGCGGGCCGATGCCGCGGGTGGTGTCCCCCTCCGGGGACTCCACCTTGACGATGTCGGCACCCATGTCGGCCAGCAGGAGGGAGGCGTACGGCCCCATGAAATTCGAGGTCAGATCCAGAACCCGCACACCGTTGAGCGGTCCGGCCATGTCATCCCCCCACAGCCGGCGCGAAGACCGGGAGCGTCTGCTGCCCCCGTCGCACGAAGCGGACCTCCACTGGCATCCCGATCGCGACCGCGTCGGGATCCGCCTCGATCTGGGAGAACAGGTAGTAGCCCTCGTCCAGCCGGACGAAGCCGACGGTGTACGGCGCGATCGAAGCCCACGCCGGTGTCGGTCCGCGCATGACGGTGCTGTACGACCACACTTCGCCGTGGCCCCGCGACTCCTCCCAGGCCAGCGAAGGAGAGGAGCAGTGCGGGCAGTACGAGTGGGCCGGCCACACCACGTCACCGCAGCTACCACAGCGCTGGAACGTGAGCCGCTCCTCCTCGAGCGCTGCCCAGTAGGGCTCTGCGTCGAGCAGCCGGTAAGGCTGCGGCCATTCGTGCTCGGTCATGCCGGCCTCCTCGCGTCCTCGCCGGACAACAGCATCACGCCCGCGGCCGCCAACATTCCGCCCGCGCCCTGCACCAGCACCGTCTTCGGCCTGCGCGCGGGGGCCAACCCCAGCGGCGTGCCGCGCAGCTGCCGGACGGCCTCGACCAGGCTGTCCATGTTGCAGGAGATACCGGGCTGGCCGAACGACAACCAGCCGCCGTTGGTATCGGTGGGCAGGTCGCCGTCAAACCCGGTGCGGCCTTCCCGATACACGTCGATGCCCTGGCCCTTCTTCGCGAAGCCCAGGTCCTCCATGATGATCGGACCCATGTGCGCGAAGTTCACCGACATCTGGACCATATCCACATCGGACGGAGTGAGGCCGGACCGCGCGTACGCCTGCCGAGCGGCCTCCGCGGTGGCCGTGTGCGTGAGGTTGGGGTACTCCCCCATCCCCGCGTAGCGGCCGTCGCGCATGTTCATCCGGTCTGTCAGGTACTCGTGCGTGGTGGCCGATCCGTACCCGCGCACCCACACGGGGGCATGGGCCTCGCGCGCCCGTTCCGGCGAGGTGACCACAAGCGCGCCTCCGGTGCCACCAGACCAGGTGGAGCACATCCAGCGGCGCAGCGGCGTGGCGACGTACGGAGATGACAGCACCTTGTCCCGGTCGATCTCGCCGTGCTTGCGCTTCGCGGCGTGCGGGTGGTGCACGCCCCAGCGCTGATTGGCGATGGCGACGTCGGCGAGGTCCTCCTCGGTCAGCCGGTGCTCGTGGAAGTACCGGCGGGCCGCCTGCGCGTACAACGAAGGGATCGTCGGTCCGTAGGGGACCTCGAACTGCGGGTCCGAGTCCGCTTCCGACCCCATCGCCACCGCGTCCACGAACAGCTCGGTCGCGTCGCTCTGCACGCAGACCACATACTCCGCGGCACCGGCGGCGATCATCTGCGCGGCCACTGCGATGGTGGACGTCAGGCCGGCGCCGTGCAGGGTGATCTCGCTGTTGAGCGTGACGGGCATCTGCAGGTGGGAGATGAAGATGTTGCTCCACTGTGAACGCTTGTCCGCCCAGGGCGAGCGCCCGGTGAAAACCGCGTCGACCTGGTGCTTGCCGATGCCCGCGTCGGCCAACGCGGCCATCGTGGCCTCGGTGGCCAACTGGAGGGGATCCTTGCGATCAGCCTTCGAAGCGTAGGCGTCTCCCGCACCCACGATGGCGGCCACTGCTTCGCCCGCCATGGGCGTCACTTCCTCTCCGGCTGCTTCTCCGTGGGCACCGACCCGGCGAGCAGCGCTTCGAGGTCCTCGCGTCGGCGCAGCATGAGCAGGCTCCACTCACTGCGCTGGACGACGTACCCGTCCTGGTTGAGCGCCTTCATCAGGAAGGTCGTCACGCCGTACTTGTCGTCCTTCTCCTTCTTGGCGATGACCTCGGCAGTGACGTAGAGGGTGTCGTCGATCGCCACGGGCTTGACGTAGCGCTGGTTGTCGATGCCGTAGTTCGCCTGGATGGCCGGACCGAACTGGATCAGCCCGGTCATGATCGAATACGTCAGCGATCCCTGCACGAGGCGCTTGCCGAACCGGGTCTGCTCGGCGTAGTGCTTGTTGGAGTGAATCTCGATCCAGTTCCCGGTCAGCGCGCAGTAGTTGACCACGTCGGCCTCGGTCACCGTGCGCCCGCCGGAGCGGAAGATCTGCCCGACCTCGAGCTCGTCGTAGGGCAGGTCGATGCGGTTGTTGATCTCCATTGATCTTTCTCCTCAGATCGAATTCGTCAGGCCGGCAGGCGCATCGACTTGGCGATGATGGTGCGCTGGATCTGCGAGGTTCCGCCACCGATGGTGGACTGGATGCTTTCCCGCAGGTAGCGCTCCATGTCGCCTTCGGGCAGGTTCGCGTAGCCACCCAGGATCTGCATGCCGTCGAGCGCGCACCGCTTGAGCGTCTCCGAGCCGAACAGCTTCGCCATCGACGACTCGCTCGCGGCAGGCCTGCCCTCCGCCTTCAGCTGCGCCGCGCGGTAGCAGAGCAACCGGGCAGCATCGACCTGGGTCTGGCAGTCGGCGAGGGTGTGCTTGAGAACCTGGAAGTCGAACAGTTGCTTTCCGAACTGGATTCGCTGCTGGGCGTAGCGGTTCGCCGTGTCGACGGCTGTCTGCGCGTTGCCGACGTAGGCCGCGGCCACAGCGCACCGCTCGAGCTCCAGGTGCTCGGTGATGATCTTCCAGCCCTGGCCGACCTCCCCGAGCAGCGCATCCACCGGAACGCGCACGTCGTCGAGGAAGATCTCCGTTGTGCCGGTGGCGTGCCGCGACAGCGTCGGCAGCTTTCGGATGTCCAGGCCTGGGGTGTCATTGGGGATCAGCAGGACGGACAGGCCACCGTGTTTGTCCTCCTTGCCCGTGCGCACGAGCATGGCGATCACGGTGTCCTTCGCGGCGGCGCCGCTGCACCAGAGCTTGGAACCGTTGACGATCCAGTCCCCGTTGGAGTCCTGCCGGGCGTGGGTCTTGGTGTTCGCCGCGTCCGAGCCCGCGTCGGGTTCGGAGATGGAGACCGAGAAGCGGATCTGGCCGTCGATGAACGGCTTGACGTAGCGGTCCTTCTGCTCGTCCGTGCCGTACTTGATGATGTTCATCGCGGTGAACGTGGGCACCAGCACCGAGCAGGCGAAATCGAACCCGAACTTGCCAAGCCCCTCGGCCATCAACGAGTAATCGAAGATGTCGCCGCCGGATCCGCCGTTCTCCTCAGGGATCAGGATGCCGAGCCAGCCTTGCGCCGCGATCTTCTCATAAGCTTCGTACGGGTACAGCCGCTCGGAGTCGCACTTGCGCACGTACTCGACGGTGACCTCGTTGTCCATGAAGTCGTTCACCGTGTCCAGCCACGCCACCTGCGACTCGTCCAAGAAATTAGCGCACATTCCTTTACCACTTCCATGCTCGTATTCGATCAGAGACGATTCGCCGAATTCGAAGTTGCCCTCAGATTAGTGGCCAGGGCGCCGAAAATCACTTCACCGTTCCCGAATTGCCGATTCGCGAAAACTGAATCCCGGTTTATCCGAGCGCGCCGGCGGCACGAAGGGCGGCTATTTCGGCCGCGGAGAACCCCCAGTCCCCGAGCGCCTCGTCGGCGTACTCCCCGGGAGCCGCCGGAGGCCGCTGGATCGCTCCCGGCGTCCGGCTGAAGCGCGGCGCAGGCGCGGGCTGGACGACGCCGTCCGCCTCGATGAACGTGCTGCGCGCCCGCAGGTGGGGGTGTTCAGGGGCCTCGGCCATCGACAACACCGGGGACAGGCACACGTCCTGCCCTTCGGCCAGCGCGCACCACTCGTCGCGGGTCTTCGTCCGGAACACTGCGGCGAACCGATCCGCGATCTCCGGCCAATACTGCTGGTCGTGCTGGTCCGGCAGCTCGTCCTCGCTGAACCCGAGCAGCCGCACGCAATTGCGCCAGAACCGGGTCTCGTTCGCCGCGAGACTGATCCAGCCACCGTCCTTCGTTTCGTACAGGTGGTACCAAGGCGCCCCCGAGTCGAGGCGGTTGGTGCCCCGCTGGTCGGTCCAGTACCCGGCCGCGCGGAACCCGTACAGCGCCGTCATGAGCGACGCCGATCCGTCGACCATCGCCGCGTCCACGACCTGGCCTTCTCCCGACTGCCGGCTCTCCAGCAGAGCGGACACCACACCGAGCGCGAGGTAGAGTGCGCCGCCGCCGAAATCGCCGACCAGGTTCAGCGGGATCACCGGCGGGCCGCCTGCCTCACCGATCGAATGCACGACACCGGTCAGCGACACGTAGTTGACATCGTGACCCGGGGCCTCTGCCAGCGGTCCGTCCTGCCCCCACCCGGTCATCCGCCCGTACACCAGTGCCGGGTTGACCGCCAAGCAGGCATCCGGGCCCAATCCGAGCTTCTCCGCGACGCCCGGGCGGAAGCCCTCGATCAAGACATCGGTCTGCTCCACCATGCGGAGCACAGCACCGACCGCCGCAGCGGACTTCAGGTCCATCGGCACGCCCCGGCGTCCCCGGTTCATCAGCTGGTACCCGGGGTCGATGGGAGCGCCACCGTCATAGCCCGACGGCCGTTCGATCCGCAGGATGTCGGCGCCCATGTCCGCCAGCAGCATGCAACCGAACGGCGTCGGGCCGACCCCGCCGAGTTCGATGATCCGCACACCGGTCAGCGGACCGGCCGGAGCTCGCGTCTTCGTCGACTCGTTCACACGACCGGACGCTACGCACGACTTCGCCGGAATCCTAGTTCGCGATTCCGAACTGGCGATTCGAAAATGCCGAATTGATCGACCGCTACCTCTGACTTGAGATGAACAGCCGGATCCCGCCCGGTTGACGGGGACGTGGAACGGATCTCCACGCCCGCCCCTTCCCACGACCCACTTGCCTTCGTGGCGGGAGCATCGTTCGCCATCGAAAACCGAAGACATTCCCCATCCCCTTGCGCACGGCAAATCGTGGTCCAGATCAGAGGTGATCGAACCAGGATGTGCAGGGGGAGCTTCCGGCTCCGCCCTCAGTCGAAGAGGACGACTCCGCGGACGTTCTTTCCGGCGCGGAGATCGCCGTAGCCGGTCACGATGTCGTCAAGCCGGTAGGTGCGGGTGATCAGCTCGTCGAGCTTGAGCTGCCCAGTCTGGTACATCCGGATCTGGCGGGGGATGTCCGAGACCGCGTTGCACGATCCGTACAGGGCACCCTGGATGCGCTTCTCGTAGAAGCTGAGTTCGAGCAGGTTGACCGGCAGATTGCTCTCGTCGTGGCGGCCTGCACCGGTGACCACGACGGTGCCGCCCTTGCGGATCGCCGAGAACGCCTGACCGACGTGCTCACCAGTGGTGACGCCGACGGTCACGATGGCCGAGTCCGCCCCCTGGCCATTGGTGATCGACTGGGCAAGTTCGTCGGCTTCCTCGATCGAGGCGAACGAATGAGTGGCCCCGACCAATTCCGCGGTCTCGCGCTTGAGAGCAACCGGGTCCACCGCGAGTACCGCGGTGGCTCCCGCGTGCGCGGCGCCTTGCACGGCGTTGATACCGATACCGCCCACGCCCATGACGATCACGACATCGCCGGGCTTGGTCTCGGCCGCGGTACACCGCCGAGCCCCATCCGGTGCCGACCCCGCAGCCGACCAGCACCGCCTTGTCCAGCGGCACCGATTTGTCGAGCTTGATCGCGGATTGCGTCGAGACGACCGTGTGCTCGGCGAACGTGCCGAGCCCGCAGAGCTGCCCGCACGGCTGCCCGTCGAGGCTGAAACGGAAGCTGTCGGCGTCGTCGAACCTCGACCCGCGGAAGGTGTGGGCGCCGAGATCGCACAGGTTGGTCCGACCCTCGACACACCACCGGCAACGCCCGCAACTCGGCAGGAACGAGAAGACGACGTGGTCGCCCACTTCCCAGCCAGGGGTGTTCGGGCCGACCGCGTCGACGACGCCGGCCCCCTCGTGCCCAGCCACCATCGGCATGCGCTCGGGAGGGATGTCACCGGTCTGCAGGTGGTCGTCGGAATGGCACAAACCCGCTGCGACGAGCTTGATCCTCAGCTCGCCCTGCCGCGGGTCTTCTAGGTCGACGTCGAGCACTTCAAAACGTCCGGGGCTCTCGCGAATGACCGCGGCTCGTGTCTGCACGTGGAACCTCCTCATCGAGCTGGTCTGCGGCGGGGCTCCTGCGGTGTCGTCACGACGCCGCGCCTGGGCTGAAGGTGGTCCAGGTCCGTCGTGATTGGCCTCTGAGAATCCAGCCGAAAACGGATCCGGTGAAGTGACCCTGCGCGGCGATCGCCCGCGGGTCACCCTCGATCTCGGCGAAGATGCGGTCGCGGGTGCGGGCCGCCAGCACGGGATCGGTGTCGAAGGCGAGCGAGACCTCGTTCTCCGTGAGCTGCGCGGGACAGTGAATGGCGTCGCCCAGCAGGAGAGCCCGTTCTTGTCCCGAGGACAACACCAGCGAGCAGTGCCCGGGGGTGTGGCCAGGAGTAGCGACGACGGTGACGCCCGGGGCGATGGTCGTGCCGTCGGCCACCGAATCCACGCGCTCGGTCAGCGGCGCGAGCACATTCTCGGGATCGGGACCGACCGCGTCCAGCGGGTTGTCCGGCGACCGCCAGTACTCCAGCTCGCCCTCCCCGACCAGGTGCCGGGCCCGGTTGAACGTGAGCGCGCCGTCCTGCGCCGTCCAGCCGACGTGGTCGATGTGCATGTGGGTGTAGAAGACGGTGTCCACGTCCTGCGGGGTCAGCCCTTCTTCCCGCAGGCTCGTCAGTAGCCGTCCGGAGCGGAATTCACCGTCAGCGGCTGGAAAAGCCACGGTGTGGTCACCGAAGCCGAGGTCGACCAGGATCGTCCGGCCGCCGGTGCGGATCAGGAAACTGCCCAGTGTCATCAGCAGTCTGTCGTCGGCGTCGAAGAGATCCCGGTGCGCGTCCCAGAGTTCCTGGGTGCTCGCGGGGAAGAGCGCGCTCGCGGACACCGAGGCCTCCCCGTCCGGGAGGTAGGTAACCTGGATCTCGCCGAGATTGAGCGTTTCGCGAGGTGCGGCGTGTGCGGACATCGTTGTCCTCTCGCAGGTAGGGGTCAGGTGTCGTGGAGTACGACGCCTCGGAGATTGCGACCGGCCTTCATATCGTCGTAACCGGCGGCGACGTCGTCGAGGGCGTATCGAGTCGTCACGAGTTCGTCGAGCTTGAGTGCGCCCTGCTTGTACATCTCGAGCTGCGCGGGGATGTCCGCCGTCGGTGCGCTGGCTCCGAACAACGATCCCTGCAACCGCTTCTGGTACAGCGTCAGCTCGTGCAGGTTGATGTCGCCGTCCCTCACGAACACCTCGCCGAGCCCGACCGCGACGCACGTGCCGGCCTTGCGGACGGCCTGCAGCGCCTGGCCCACGTGCCGACCGGTCACCACGCCGACGGTGACGATCGCCGAGTCAGCGCCCTGGCCGTTGGTCATCGACCGCGCCAGCTCCGTCGCCGCCTCGATGCTCGCAACGGCGTGGGTGGCTCCCAGCTTCAACGCGGAAGCCCGCTTGAACGCCACGGGGTCGACCGCGATCACGGCGGCGGCCCCGGCGTGGACGGCGCCTTGCACGGAGTTGATCCCGATTCCACCGATCCCATCACGATGACGACCTGACCGGGCCTGACCTCCGCCGAGTTCACCGCGGCACCCCAACCGGTTCCAACCCCACACCCGGTCAGGCAAGCGATCTCGAGCGGAATGGCCGGGTCGATCTTGATCGCGGAAGCGGTGGACACGGTCGTGTACGCGCACAAAGTGGACAGGCCCGCCATCTGCCCGACCGGCCGACCGTCGAGAGACAGCCGGAACGACGTCGGATCTTCCGGGCGCGCTGCAGTGCCGATCGAGGCGCCGAGGTCGCAGAGGTTCTGCAGCCCCTTGGCGCACCACCGACACCGGCCGCAGACCGGGAGGAAGGAGAACACGACGTGGTCGCCCTCGGCGAACCCCGTGGTCGCCGGACCGACTGCCTCGACAATCCCCGCTCCCTCGTGCCCGCCGGCCAGCGGCAAGATCGGAGCGGTCTGGTCACCGGTGGCGAAGTGATCGTCGGAGTGGCACAGGCCGCTGGCGACCATCTTCACCCGGATCTCCCCTTGCCGCGGGTCCTCCACCTCCAACTCGACCACCTCGTAGCGCCCTGGGACCTCGCGAAGGACCGCTCCCCGCGTCAGCACTCGAATACCTCCGTTGTGGATGCACTCATCTTTGAGTCACCTTCCAGAGAATGCGCCGGAAATTCCGCAGCCGGGTGCGGGTCAGCTTCGGATCACGCTCTCTCCCGCGACCCGCAAGAATCAGATTTCGGACTGCGCGAAATATGTTAGGCGCGTCACTCAATCCCAATCAATTCTGAATCCCCGAATCAGCGATTCGGGAACGCGAAACCGTCCACCGCACGTGCTGCGCTGCGCGTAAAGGGGCGGGGACCTGCTCTTTCACATCCAGCAGCCGACACGATGGCCGCAGCCCGGGAGCGTTGACCCGAAGTCCGGTTTGTAGTGCTTCTCGCGGGAACGGAGCTTCGGTGACCGCTAAAATCCGCTAACCAACCGCACTTGAAAACCATCCTCGCCGCAGAACCGAGCGCACACATCCACTACTGCTAGTGGGCGCGGGGGTCACTGGTGGGTTCGGTGGTGTCGGTGTGGTGTTGGGTGGCCCAGGAGGCGAGGATGCGCAGGCGGTCGTGGGTGGGGGTGTCCGGCTCGGCGGTCCAGGTGACCAGGTGCTGGTCGGGGTCGTTGGTGCAGGTCAGCGTGTCCCAGTCGAGGGTGAGTTCGCCGACGACGGGGTGGTGCAGGGTTTTGGTGCCGATGCGCTGGTTGGCCACGTGGTGCTCGGCCCACCACTGGCGGAAATCGGCATCGCGCACCGAGAGCTCGCCGACCAGTTCGGTCAGAGACTGGTCGTCGGGCCAGCGGGCGGCTTCGTGGCGCAGCAGGGCCACGCTGGTGCGGGCCACTGACTCCCAGTCGGCGTAGAGCGTGCGCATGTGCGCCTCGGTGAACAGCAGCCGCACGTAGTTGCGGTGCTTGGCCGGCAGCTGGGCGAAGTCGGTGACCAGGGCCGCGGCCAGGGGGTTCCAGGCCAGCACGTCCATGCGCCGTCCCAGGACGAACGCCGGGGTGAACCGCAGGTCGTCGAGCACCCGCTGCAGGGAGGACCGCACCGTCTGGCGCGTTCGGCGACGCGGCCGTGTGGCGTCCTTGCCGGCCAGTTCGGACAGGTACTCGCGCTGCCCGTCATCCAGCTGCAGCACCCGGGCCAGAGCGCTGAGCACCGGCGCCGAGGCGGCGATGCGGCCTTGTTCCAGCCGCGTGTAGTAATCGGTGCTGATCGCCGCCAGCTGGGCGACCTCCTCGCGACGCAACCCCGGCACGCGCCGCTGGCTGCCGGTCTCCGGTAGCCCCACCTGCTGCGGGCTCAGCTCAGCACGTCGTGCCTTGAGGAAATCCCCCAGCTCAGTGCGGTGCGCCCTATTGGTCATGACACTCATCCTCGTCTTGTGCGGCCTCCGCCGCACCCCGCCCAGGCACTTCGGGGCGGGGTGCGGCGGATCGGTTTCAGAGGTGCTTGCGGAAGAACGGGACCAGGTGCTCCAGCGCCTCGCCCGTAGCCTCGGGCTGGTCGTAGAGCTCGTAGTGCGAGGCACCCTCGACGACCACCAGCTCCTTGTCCTTCGAGGCCGCACGCCCGTAGATCTCAAACCCCGCCCGGTAAGCACCGAAACCGCCCGGCCGGTCGCCGACCACCACGCACATCGGCTGGGTCAGCAGCACCTCGGCCCGATCGAAGGCATCCCAGCCCGCCAGCGCCGCCTGACGGGAGAACAGGAAGCTCGTCGCACCGTTGTCCGCGCGGCCCCGATCGGTCTTGTAGTACTCGGTGGCCTCGCACACGTCGATGTCGGTCACACCCGCCTCCTCGGCGGCCTGCGGCGACGGCGGCAGCAGGTCGTTGACCACCGCGTCCTGACCACGAGCCTCGGCAGTGCGCTGCGCGGCGATCGCCTCCAGCGCACTGATCGGGTCGTAGTTGACGAAACCCTCGCGCATCATCCGCCCGACGTTGGCCGCAGTCACCGTGCCCAGCGCCTTGATCCGCCGCTCGGTCATCGTCGCGTTGATCGCATACCCGCCACCACCGCAGATGCCCAGCACACCGATCCGGTTCTCATCGACGTACGGCTGGGTCACCAGGTAGTCGATCACGTAGCTGAAGTCCTGCACCCGAAACGCCGGGTCCTCGGTGAATCGAGGCTGACCGCCGCTGTCCCCCTGAAAACTCGCGTCGAAGGCGACCGCGACGAAACCCTGCTCGGCCAACGCGGTGGCGTAGACGTTGCCGGAAGTCTGCTCCTTGCAGCTGCCGGTCGGGTGCGCGCTGATCACCGTCGCGTAGGTCTGACTGCGGTCGAACTCCGGCGGGAAATAGATGTCCGCCGCCAGATCCCACGCCAACGCCTTGATGTTCACACGCTCGACATTGCCGGAAGGCATGCTCTTCACTCCTCACAACAGTCGCCGCGACCCCATTTGCCAGGCCTATCACCAGCGACTTCGTTCCCGATGGCTCCCAGTATTGGCAGGTACGCGCCGGCGTGGCAGGGACAATTTCTTCCCAGGAAGCACCCGTCCCAGGACAGTCACCGCCTCGTGACCGACAAGTCTGCGTCCCTAGATCGGTGGAAGGCAGCACACCCGACGGCTTGAACCTGCGGCAGCGCGACGAGATCGCGGTTGTCCAGATTCTTGGACACTCCAGCTCCCATGCGCTCCCTACCGTTTTCAACGCGCAAGAAACCGACTTCAGCGTTGAGCCGCGTGGCTCAGGAGATCGAAAGGGTTCGGCGTATGGATGGAAATGTGCTCCACCGCTCGCGACGTACGGCGATATGCGTGTCGACAGCACTCGCGTTGATGACAACCGGAGGACTGGCCCCCGCAACGGAAAGCCTGGCCTCCTCACCCCGGGAACACGTCCCGCCGACGCGGTACCTCCTCGTCGGCGGCATGGGTTCGGCGAACGTCGGCGTGCTCGCCGTCGATCGTGAGGGCACGACGTCGAACGTGCCCGGATCGCCGTTCCTCACCGGTACCGGGCTGTCGTTGGTGATCACACCCGATGCGCGGGCGGTGTACGTCGCCAGCATGGCCGGGGCGATCACCGGTTACCACATCGGCAGCGACGGCGCCCTCACCCCGATCGACGGTGCCCAGATCGTCGTCGGCTCACCTGTGGCTGGACTGGCGATGGCTCCGGACGGGGCACACATGTTCGCCACGATCGGCGGTGAAGTCCGCTCGTTCTCGATCGCGTCATCGGGTGCTCTGACGCCCGCCGGTGCCACGCAGGCCCCCGGGCAGAGCACGCTGAGCCTCCCCGCGATCACACCGGACGGAAGACATCTGTTCGTATCCGACTTCCTGAACGACGTCGTGACGTCTTTCGCGATCGCGTCCGATGCCGGCCTCGTCCAGGTCGGCCAGCCTGTTCCCACGGGCTCCCGACCGGCACTGCCCGGCATCACACCCGACGGCCGCTTCCTGTACGTGAGCAACGAAGGCACCGGCGATCTGTCGGGGTACGCAATCGCTCGGGACGGCACGCTGACTCCGACGCCGGGCGGCCGCTACCCAACCGGTGGGACACCGCACGGCACCGCCATCACCCCCGACGGACGCCGCCTCTACGTACCCGACGCGTCTCCGGACGGCAACATCCACGGATTCCAGATCGGCGACGACGGCGCACTGACTCCCCTCGCCGGCTCGCCTCACCCAGGCCCCGGCGGAGGCGCCATTCCCGGGCGAATCGTGCTCAGCCCTGACGCCCGTCGAGCGTTCGTCATCGAAGCCCTCACACCCAACGTGACCTCGAAGGTGCACAGCTACGCGATCGCACCCGACGGAACTCCTACCCCCACCGGGCAACCTCCCGTAAACTCGGGCGTGCTGTTCTCCGACGGACCATCCAGCGAGATCACTCCCAACCAGGGGCCGGCGGCGGCACTGCGCATCGTCGGTGCGGAGGGCCCGACGCACGCCTTCTCCGCCGCGGGCGCAACCGACTCCGACGGCACGATTACCCGTTACGACTGGGACTTCGGCGACGGAACCTCTGCCACCACGACGACACCCGACATCACGCACACCTTCGACCAGCCCGGGATGCGGACCGTCACCGTGACGGTCACCGATGACGAAGGCTGCTCGCTCAAGCTGATCCACACCGGCCAGGTCACCACCTGCAACGGCGGACCGCTCGCTCGCGCAACGCAGGAGATCAGCGTTCCGTGACGCGTTGCCGTTCCAGGATGACGCGGTTGGCCGCCACACCCGTGGCGGCCAACCGGCCTGCTCGACCGGCTCACGCTCCCTCGACTGAACCTGCAACCATCCGGCCAGCGATGACGGGCACAAGCTCATCACGCAAACCGAGGCAAGATGAACGGCGCCGCAATTACCACCGCGAATGGTTGCGAGCAGTCAAGATCGACGTAGTGGTGACCAGGCAGACCTGTTCGCTGTCGAGGAAGTAGGCGACACCGCCTCCAGCGGAAACCGGACACGAACAGCGGGCCCGCACGCCAGCTTCGACGCACCGGGCCCGCTGTTCGGCGGTTCGTCTCACTCGTACCGGATGATGCCGCGGATGTTCTTCCCGTCGTGCATGTCCTGATAACCCTGGTTCACCTCGTCAAGGGTGTAGCTGCGAGTGACCAGCTCATCCAGTTTCAGCAGACCGTCGCGGTAGAGATTCAGCAACCGCTTGATGTCCCAGTTGCCATTCGTGGCGCCGAAGAGCGAGCCCTGCAAGCGCTTCTGGTGCAGAGTCAGTTCGAACATCGAGATCGGCGCACCGATTTCTGCCTGGTTGCCCACCGAGGTCACCACGCAGGTACCGGCCTTGCGAATCGAGGCGAGCCCCTGGGCCACGTACGCGGGCTGGGCGACCCCGACGGTGATGATCGTCGAGTCAGCGCCCTGACCGTTGGTGAACTGCTTGGCTAGCTCCGTTGCTTCTTCCATCGACGCGACTGCGTGCGTCGCACCGAACACGCCGGCACTCTGCCGCTTGAACTCCACCGGGTCCACAGCAATGATGTTCTCCGCACCGGCGTGCTTGGCGCCCTGGATGGCGTTCACACCGATGCCGCCGATGCCCATCACGATAATCGTGTCGCCCGGCTGGACCTGCGCGGAGTTGACCGCCGAACCCCAGCCCGTGCTCACCCCGCAGCCGACCAGGCAGGCCTTGTCCAACGGGATGTCGTCGTCGATCTTCACCACAGACCCCAAGGACACCGTCGTCGTCTCCACGAAGGTGGAGAGGCCGCACATCTGCCCGACCTGAGTTCCGTCCTCGGTGCGCAGGCGGAACGTGCCGTCGGTGAAGCGAGGCCCAGCCAGGATGCCTGCGGCCAGATCGCACAGGCTCTGCATTCCTGTGGCACACCAGCGGCAATGCCCGCACGCCGGAATCGCAGTCAGGACGACGTGGTCGCCCTCCTCGATTCCCTTGCTGTTCGGGAAGGCCTTCGTGACGACGCCAGCGCCCTCGTGGCCGAGGGCGAAGGGGAACATGCCGACCGGGATGTCTCCCTTGACGTGGTGGTCGTCGGAGTGGCAGAGACCGGAGGCGACGAGCTTGACCTGGACCTCGTCCGGACGGGGATCCTCAACTTCCAGGTCCACGACCTCCAGCTTGCCCGGCGCCTGCCGGATGATGGCTCCACGGGTGCGCATCGGAAGATCTCCTTTGATCAGCGAACGTGCAACCCCGTGAAGATAATATATTATACTACCGCGTGCTAGGGGATGCTCAAAGCGTGCCACCTCGCCTAGCCGAGACGCTGCGCATCGATCTCTCACCGCCAGGCCTACGAAAAAGGTCGCTCCATATCGGACAAATTCAAGGTGCGCCAGGTCGGCAGGTGTCGCCCGCAAAAAACGCGCATGAAGAAATAGCAGGAGGAGACGCTGTGGTTGAAGCAGACGGCGGCCGTACCCGCGTGGAGTTCCGCGGGCTGGACGGCATCGAGCTCGCAGCCGACCGGTGGGATCCGGACCCGGGAAGCGCACTCGGAACGGTGCTGCTGCTCCACGGCGGCGGCCAGACGCGACACTCCTGGGCGCGCACGGCACAGGTCCTCGCCGATAGGGGATGGACCGCGATCGCGGTGGACGCCCGAGGGCACGGTGACAGCGACCGTTCCCCGGACGGCGCCTACACGCTCGACCACTTCGTCGGAGACATCCACCGCATCGCGCGGGCCTGCGATCAGCCGCCTGTGCTGATCGGCGCATCGCTGGGGGGACGTGCCTCGCTTGCCCTCGCGGGCGATCATCCGGACTCGATTTCGGGTCTCGTGCTGGTCGACATCGCGGCCCGAACCGAAGAATCGGGACGCTCGATGGTCCGGGACTTCATGGCCAGCGCTCCCAACGGGTTCGCCTCTCTGGAAGATGTCGCCGAGGCGGTGAACGCATACAACCCCCGTCGCTCGCGACCGCGCAACCTCGAGGGTCTCAAGAAGAACGTCCGCTTGCACACCGACGGGCGCTGGTACTGGCACTGGGATCCGGAATTCCTGCGATACGCGGAGACCGATCTCGACGACGCCACGGGCAGGCTGAACGCGGCCGCGCGCAACGTCACCGCGCCGACCCTGCTCGTGCGGGGCAACAGGTCCAACATCGTGACACCGGAAGCCGTGGCGGAGTTGCTGGAACTCATCCCAAACGCACGGGCTGTCGAAGTCGCCGCCGGACACATGATCGCCGGCGACGACAACGACATCTTCGCCACGCACCTCTTCGATTTCCTCGCCACCGAGGTCCTCGACGGGCATGCGGCATGCGGCCGCGAGACGAAGCGGTAGCTCTGGGTCCTGACAGCGGAGCCGCGACCAGCGGGGACGAGTGGTGACTCCGCTCGTCCCCGCTCAACGGCTTCAGGTCCGTCGCTCGAGGCTCGGCGCTCGATCAGAGCGGCCACTGCACGTGCTTCACCTCGAAGAACTCGCGGAATCCCTCCTCGCCGCTCTCTCGCCCGATACCGCTGTGGCCGGGCCCGCCCCACGGGGCGTCATCCCGTCTACCGCCGCCACCGTTGATCGTGACGGTGCCGGAACGAATGCGGCGCGCGACGGCGATCGCCTCCGCTGTAGGCCCCCACACATTGGCGTTGAGCCCGTACTTGGAATCGTTGGCGATCCGGATCGCAGCATCGACCTCGCGGTACGGGAGAACCACGCCAACGGGGGCGAACAGCTCCTCCTGGGCGATCTCGTCGGTGTTGTCGACGTCGGTGAGCAAGGTGGGTTCGAGGAAGAAGCCCTCGTCGAGGCCGGCCGGGCGTCCGCCACCGGTCGCCACATTCGCGCCCTGCTCGACGGCGCGCGCCAGATACCCCGAAACGTTGCGGTGATGCTCACCGGTGATCAGCGGCCCCACCATGGTGTGCGGATTGTGCGGATCACCGACGACGAGGCCACTCATGAACGAAGCGGCCTTTTCGACGAACTCGTCGAAATCCGCCTCGGGTACTAGCGTCCGCGTGGTCGCCCCGCAGGCCTGTCCGGCGTTGCGACAGAAGCGCAGCACCGATGGCTTGATGGTGGCCTCCACGTTCGTCCCGGGCAGCAGGATGTTCGGAGACTTGCCGCCGAGCTCGAGGACGACCTTCTTCAGCGACGGCGCGGCAAGCGTCAGGATCTTGCTGCCGACGGTGGCTGAGCCGGTGAAGCTCACCATGTCCACTTCGGCCGCGCCGACCACCTGTTCGGTGACGGCCGGCGGCCCGAACACCAGGTTGACCGCACCCGGCGGGAACCCGGCCTCCTCCACGAGCTTCACGAAGGCGGTCGTGCACAACACGGCCTTCGGTGACGGCACCAGGACTGCCGGGCAGCCGGCAGCGAACGCCGGCCCCAACTTCCACGCGGCCAGCACGAGCGGCACGTTGTAGGCGGTGATCGCCGCGACCACACCAGCTGGCTCGCGCAGCAGCATGCTGCTCGACGTGATGGGGTCGTAGTGCAACGGCAAGTGCTGTTCCCACCCGTCCCTAGGGCCACGCCGCGCCGTTTCCGCGTACCACCGCAGGACCTTGATCGGCCCATCCACGTGGAGCTCCGCACCACTGAGCGGCGAACCCACCTCGATGGCCGTGAGGCGCACGAGTTCTTCCCGATCGCGTTCCATCAGGTCCGCGAGCCGGTGCAACAAGTCGCTGCGCTCGCGCGCGCCGAGCCGGCTCCACTCGCCGCCGTCGAACGCGCGTCGCGCCGCTGCAGTGGCAGCGGCGACCTGTGCCGGGCTGGCAGACGGCGAGACCGCGATCTCCCTCTCGGTCGACGGGTCGACGGAGCGGATCTCCGCACCCTCCCCCGTTTGCCACTTGCCATCGATGTAGCACGCGGCCTCTGTCGCCGCCGCAATCGCAGCCATGTTCGCTCCTTTCAAGCGAAACGGATGGAATCCGAGTCAGATCAGCAAGGGACGAACTCGCGAGGAGCCGCCCTGAACGGAGTGGAGGTGCCGAACATCGGCTACACCATCAATGCGCACGGCCTTCGGGTGCTGCAGCGCCTACCGACGCGGCCGAACGCCGCGATCTCGCGATGAGGGCACCAACGAACGACCCAAAGTAAAATATTTCATGCGTAATCTCCGGTCAATGCCCAGCGACGCCGGACACCGCGCCCAGCAGACGTTGCCCATCCGACCCGTTCGGGCCGGGGGTTGACCGCATCAGTGCAGGCACGAGTGGTTCGTCGACACGGATGAGTGGTTGTCCCCAGTCGCAGGAGCTGCATATTATGGATAATCTCCTGCGGGCTCAGTGCCGTGCCCAGCGCGAGCTCGCCGATTCCGCACGTCGGGGATGTCGAGGTGGATGATGGAGCTCGAACAGACCGTTTCGCTGCCCCGTTGCGGGGCGGCCGACGGCCCGTTGCTCGGTCGCGAGCCTGGCATGGCTGCAGCATCGGCCCGGGCATTCCACGAGCTCTGCTCCGACGTGAAGGCTGCACTAGACATCGACATCCCTCAGCCCGATGCCAGCACGCTGCCGGTGCGTGCGGTGCAGTCAGTACTGGCACGGCTCTGGAGCGCCGTACTCGGCGAGACGCTGCACTGCGCTCAAGAAAGCACGACGTCACCGGCGCGGCAGCTGGAACTGCTCGAACTCCTGGGACGGATCCGGGGCATTGAATCCGAGGTCGCCGAGGCCCGGATCCGCCGGGGACGGACTGACCTGCGTCTAGTCGCGGACGCGTTGGCCTCGGTCCGCGAGGCGCGAACCGTCCATGACTTCCTGAGCCGGGTCCCCGAAGCGGGCTGCCGGCTCGGCTTCGATCGGGTCCTGGTATCCCAGATCGAGAACTCGGTCTGGAAGCTGCACACGATGTGCGTCGTCCGCGAGCCGCGGTGGGCCGACGAGATCGTAGCGGCTGGGAAGGCTAGACCACCACAGCTTGACAGCGGGATCATCGAGGCCGACGTCGCCGACCGCGCCAAGCCGTGCCTGATCTTCGACGCGCAGAACAGCCACCGGGTCGACCGGAATCTGATCCAGGTCACCAGGTCCGCGTCCTACGGCATCGCACCGCTCACCGTGCACGGCAAGGTCGTCGGCCTCCTCCATGGCGACTGCTACCACCAGCGCCGCGACGTCGACGAGACCGACTTGACGCTGCTGTCGCTGATGGCCGAAGGGCTCAGCCACTCGCTTGGGCGACTCAGCATGGTTGAGGGACTGAACGCACTCCGTGAGAACGTCGACCAGCTCGCGACTCGACCACCGATGTTCCCCGCGGAGGCGGCACCGGCTGTGCCGCTCGGAGAAATTCCACCGCTGACAGCCCGCGAGGTCGAAGTCATGGAGCTGCTGGCCGCGGGCCACTCCAACAGGCACATCGCCCGGCGTCTGCTGGTCTCGGAGAGCACCGTGAAATCCCACGTCACCCACCTCCTGCGCAAGCTCGACGCCTCCAGTCGCGCCGAAGCGATCTCGCGCTGGCTACGTCGAGGCGCAGCGGCGCGCTGACCTCGGACGATCAGGATCCCTCAATCTCCCATGCCGCACGTTTCCCCGCGGTGCGCTGCTTCGCACTCACCCGAACCACTCGTGGCGATGCTTCCCGCCAGCTGATCCGCTGGCGTGCAATTCCTCGAGAAGTTCGACAGGCCGGGTGACCAACTGGCGGTGTGATACCTCCTCCTTCAACGAAACGTCCTGTGATGCGCATGGCGACGGCAGAGGTTGACGGCGTAGCGCGAACCTGTCCGAAGGTCGGACGAGATCTCGGACCTTTTGAGGACGCCTCTCCCGGATCGCCCTCGCAGAATGACGTGCAACACACCACCACCGATCGGCGCGTTCGGCCCCGGTGGCGGCATCCACACCGGGCTCGTCGCCCCTGCGGCGACCCCTGCAATCCCAAACCCGCTCCTGACGCAGTCGCGTCAGCAGCGCACAACATGATGACCGCGGAGGCGTGAGGTGACTGAGCAACGAGGCTCCGTCGACTGGATGGTCGGCATCGACGTCGGCGGAACGTTCACCGACATCATCGGGCTCAACCGGGCGACCGGCGAGATCCGCGACGGCAAGGTGCTGTCAACCAAAGAGCAGGAAGTAGGTGTACTGCAGGCACTTTCCGCGATCGACGTGACCGTCCCGGAAGTTGCGGAGATCGTGCACGGACACACCGTCGGCATCAACGCGCTGCTCAGCCGCGCCGGTGCGAAGACCGGGTTGCTCGCCACCCAGGGTCACCGAGACCTGCTCGACGTGGGCCGGATGCACCGCGAGTTCGGCAACCGCTTCTACGACCCCACCTGGCTGCGCCCGCACCAGGAGCGCCCGGTCATTCAGCGGCAGAACCGCATCGGCATCCCGGAACGGGTCCTCTACGACGGCTCGGTGCGACTGGATCTGTCCGAAGACGCGGTTCGGGCGGCTGGCAAGGATCTCGCCAGCCGGGGCGTCGAGTCCGTGGGAGTCTGCTTCATGAACTCCTACCGCAACGCCGACCACGAACGGCGGGCGGTCGAGATTCTCGCCGAGGAGCTCCCCGACGCCTACATCCAGACCTCGCAGCTCTACCCGGTCTCCAAGGAGCACGAGCGGACGACGACGGTCGCACTCGACGCCTACGTGGGACCAGCAGTGGTCGGTTACCTGCAGCGGCTCTCGGCGGCCCTGACCGCGCAGGGCTTCGGCGGCACCCTGTGGATCATGATGATGAACGGCGGTGTAGCGACCTACGAGGCCGCTGGAAAAGCGCCGGTCTTCCAGCTCGTTTCGGGCCCGGTCGGTGGTGTCACCGGCACCATCCAGCTGGCGCGCGAGTCGGGTCGCACCGACCTGCTGACCATGGACGTGGGGGGAACCAGCACGGACGTTGCGGCTATCGTCGGGTCTCAAACCCCGCTGACGGACTTGTGGACCCTCGAAACGGGTCTGACACTCACGCTGCCGCTGGTCGACGTGGAAAGCGTCGGTTCGGGCGCCGGAAGCATCATCGCGCCGAACACCCTGGGCCAGATCTCCGTCGGGCCGCGCTCCGCCGGGTCCAACCCCGGCCCCGTCTGCTACGGACGAGGCGGCACGGAGCCGACCCTGACCGATGCCTGCCTGGTTCTCGGCATCCTGCAGCCCGATCTGTTCGCCAACGGCAAGATCCGCCCCGACGTCGACGCCGCGCGCGCCGCACTCGCTGCAGCGGGCAAGCGGTGGCACATGTCCGCCGACGAACTCGCTGCGGCCGCCTACCAGGTTGCCTGCGAAGACATCGCCGCCAAGATCCGCACGATCTCCGTCTACCGCGGACTCGACGTCCGCGAGTTCGGACTTCTGCCCTTCGGCTCGGCGGGGCCGATGCTGGCGGACCGGGTCGGCCAGATCCTCGGCCTCGACAGCGTCGTGGTACCCGGTACTCCCGGACAGTTCTCGGCACTGGGACTGCTCCAGAGCGACCTGCGCGCGACGAGCGCGCACTCGCTGATGATCCCTCTCCTGCCGGACAACGCCGACGAGATCGAGGCGGGTTTCGCCACCCTGGAGCGCAAGCTCACCGACGACCTGAAGTCGCAGGGCGTCGACATCGAGGGGTTGACGTTCGACCGCGCGGTGTTCGCGATGTACCGGGGGCAAACCTGGGACAACCGCCTACCCATTCCGAGCGGCCGAATCACCGCGGAATCCGTCAGCGAGACCATCTCTGATTTTCACGCCTTCTACCAGGATTCCTACGGGTTCTCCGCGCACGAGATCCCCGTGGTGATCTCCACCGTCGAGGTCACGGCCGTTATTCCGCGCCCCCACAAGGTTGCCGCCGGGGAACCGGAACCAGGTGAGTCTCTGCTCGGCTACCGGCAGGTTCGCGTGCCGGGATCAGGAGAAAGCCTCAGCGTCCCGGTGTACGTCCGCGAACGGCTCAACGACGACGAAACCGTAATCGGTCCAGCCCTGGTCGCGGAGAAGTTCGCCACGACCTTGGTGCTGCCCGGCCGACGCGCCCACGTGGACGAACACGGCCTGTTGATCATCGAGAGCGACCGCTGAGGAGCTACCACCATGACCATCCAAGCTGAAAACACCGCCGCTCCAGCAGAGTTCGAGCTCGACATTCTCCGCTACGGCCTGATCGAGGTCGCCCGTGAGATGAACGATGCGCTGATGCGCAGTGCGTTCTCGCCGGTGTGCCGCGACATCCTCGACTGCACGACCGCGATCCACGTCCGAAGCGGCGACGGCTGGGAAACCGTGGCTCAGTGGGAGGGCTGCATGCAGCACGCCTTCACCTCCCCGCACATCGTCAACTTCGCCATGGACGATATCGACGTCGATTCGCTGCAACCCGGCGACGTCATCTTCGTCAACGATCCCTGGCGCGGCACGATCCACCAGTCCGACGTCAACCTGCTCCGCCCCGTCTTCGTGGACGGCCGCGTCGAGTTCATCCTGCACTCGACCTCGCACCTGGTCGACCTCGGCGGCCCGATTCCCGGCGGGTTCGCCAACGGCACGCAGACGGCCTTCGAGGAGCAGCTCAAGCTCCCGCCGACGTTGCTGTACGCAAACGACGTCCCGGTCCGGCCGCTGTTCAACTTCCTGCTGGAGAACAACCGGGTCCCGCAGCTGGTCCTCGGCGACCTCCGAGCGCTCTACGGCTGCCTGGTTGTGGGTGAGCGCCAGCTGCAGGCTCTCATCGCCCGCGGCGGCCTCGAGAAGGTCAAAGCCGCCGGGCAGTATGCGATCGAGGCCACCGAGCAGAGCATGCGCCGCGGCATCGCCGCCGTCCCCGACGGTGACTACACGGTCGAGGACTTCCTCGACGACGACGGCGTCACCGACGAACCGATCCCCGTGCGGGTCACCGTGAAGGTCCGGGGCGACAGCATGGAGATCGACTTCTCCGGCTCGGGTCGCCAACCGCTCGGCAACTGCGGTACGGCCTGGTGCGAGGCTGTGCGGTGCATCGAAGCGGTGAAGATGATGGTCGACCCGAGCACCCCGGTCAACAGCGGCACGCTGCGCCCGATCGAAACCATCCTCCCCCAAGGCAGCGTGGTGTGCGTGCTGCCGCCGTCCAGCTGCTCCAACCACGCCGACATCGGCCCGCGGTGCATCAACGCCGTCGCCAGCGCCCTGAGCGAAGCTGTCGGGGACCGGTCGATCGCCTGCGACACGGGTACAGCGCTGGTCATCAGCCTCGGTGGCGTCGACACACGGCCCGGCCACGAGGGCATGCCGTGGGGCGCGTTCGCACTCACCGGCGGCGGTTGGGGCGGCACGTGGAAGGAAGACGGCGTCTCCTTCTGCGTGACGCCCATCGGCAACTGCCGCACCTCAGTGCAGGAGCACGTGGAAATCGAAAGCCCGCTGATCATCGCCCAGCACGAGATGGTCCTGGACACCGCCGGTGCCGGCCAGTACCGGGGCGGTCTGGGATCCGTCTACACGTTGACCGCCCAGTCGGACACGATGGTCACCGTCACCTGCGACCGCGTGCGCACCGGTGCGCCGGGGGCTGCCGGAGCGGGTGCGGGCGCGCCGGCATTCGGCTGGTACATCCCCGACTTCAACCTGGACAAGCACTCTGACCCGCTCGACCTGCGCGGGCTCGAACCCCTGTTCGGCATGTTCGACGACGACGGCTGGCCTGACCCCAACGACGGCTCGTTCTGCAACGGAGCGCGCTACAACACCGGCAAGATCTCCGGAATCGTCCTCAAGGCCGGGGACGCGTTCCGGTTCATCATCGGCGGAGGCGGCGGGTGGGGCGATCCGCTGCTGCGCGACCTCGACCACCTGGAAGAGGACGTGCGCAACGGGCTCTACAGCGAGGAGTTCGCGTCCCGTGCCTTCGGCGCCGTGCTGACCGATGGACGCATTGATCGTGATGCGACGGCCGAGCGTCGCGCGGAGCTCACCGCGCTCCGCGAGCAGGGACGCTGGTCGGTGCCCATCGCCGCCCCGCTGAACTGGACCCGCTGAGAAGGAGAAACCCGATGTCACTCGACCGACTCCTCTTCCCCCGTCCGGAGACCCCGCGGGTCTCCGTCGAACGAACGCCGGTGGAGGCCACCTGCCCGTCCTGCGACGGAACGAACGTCGCCCGCTACCCGGTGGCGAACTACCAGGGCCCGCGGATGGTCGTGAAGTGCCAGGACTGCTTCACCCACCTCGCGGTGACTCGCCCTGAGCCCGAGGACCACTGGCCGGCATGGCGCGCCCCCACCCGCGATTGGGCCCCGTCCCGACTCGGTTGACCCCTACCGAGGCCGGAGTGCGAGGACCCATCCAAACCCCAGCGCGTGCCCGAAGGCGCTTCGGCCGAACTGTTCAACACCAACAACACCGGACAGACACAACGCCGAGCTTCCAACCAGGCTGGGAACTGTCCACTGCTGAGACCAGTCATCCACGCTTGATTGCTTCAGCAGCCCCAATACTGCACAGAGAAAGAAGAGTGAGATGTCAAGATTGCTGGAGGGCAAAGTTGTTCTCGTCACCGGCGCCGGAGGCGGGATCGGACGTGCGACATGCCTGCTAGCAGCCAAGGAAGGCGCGCTGGTCGCGGCGACCGACGTGTCCGCGGAAGCAGTGGACAAGTCGGCGCAGTTGGTGCGCGATGCGGGCGGGGAAGCCTTCGCAGCGCCAGCGGACCTCACTGACAGGGCTGCCGTCGATGCGATGTTCGCCGCCGTCGTCGACAACTTCGGACGCCTCGACGGCGCGTTCAACAACGCGGGCGTCAGCGGAGGACAGATCGGGCAGGGCGGCAAACTCGTCGCCGACTGGGACGAAGAAGCGTTCGACCAGATCCTTGCGGTCAACCTCAAAGGGGTCTGGCGATGCATGCGCGCCGAGCTCAAGCAGATGGTCGCGCAGGGCGGCGGTGCGATCGTGAACACCGCGTCGCTCGCTGGACTCTCCGGCTTCAAGACCACCGCGGGCTACGCAGCCTCCAAGCACGGCGTCATCGGGCTGACGAAGACGGCGGCGATCGAGTACGCGCCGACCGTGCGCGTCAACGCGGTGTGTCCCGGCTACACCGACACCGACCTGATGAAGGACGCGATGAGCAGGAGCGGGGCGACCATCATGTCGCGCATTCCCTCCGGGTCGCTCGGCCAGCCCGAGGACATCGCCGAGATGGTGTGCTGGCTGCTCTCCGATCGGTCGTCCTACGCCACTGGCAGCCCGTTCGTCGTCGACGGCGGCTACATGGCAGGTTGACCAGGCCAGTCGCACACCGCCAGGTCTGCGACGGACTGAATGGGCTGGCGGGGCATCGGCCAAATCACCGATGCCCCGCCGCCTTCACCAACTACAGGTTGCCCGGATGCGCACCGACTGAAAGATGCACCCGGCTGCCCTGCTCACCCGCGCCTCACACGAACGAAAGTGGCACATTACACACAATATATAGTACGGTTCTTCCATGGCAGGGTCGCTGATCGGAACCGAAGTGCGCCGGGTCGAAGATCCGGAACTCTTGCGTGGGCGCGGCACTTTCGTCGACAACCTCAAGATCGACGGCGTGCTCCACGCCGCGTTCGTGCGCTCCCCGTTCGCGCACGCCTCCATAGAACGGATCGACACCACCGAGGCCGCGGCAGCTCCTGGCGTGGTCGCATTGTTCACAGGACAGGACCTGGACCTGCCCACGCTGAAGCCCTACATCGAGCTCGACCCGCGATGCGCGCGTCTTCCCCTCGCCACGACCAGGGTGCGCTTCATGGGCGAGCCGGTCGCCGTGATCGTGGCCGAATCAGCATCGGCCGCCGCTGATGCGATGGAACTGGTCGACGTCGAATACGACCCCCTGCCGGTCACGGTCGACCCCGAGGCCGCGCTCGACCCCGACGCCGAACTCCAGTTCCCCGAACTCGGCTCGAACATCGCGGGCGGCAACCGGGACGACGAGGACGTCCTGGCCGGGGCCGACGTCGTCGTCCGCGCCCGGCTCGAGAACCAGCGGCTCGCGGTCGTGCCGATGGAGGGCAACGCGATCGCGGTAGTACCGGGTGGCGACCACTCGGCCACCATCCACGTCTCCACCCAGATGCCACACGGCCTCCAAGCCGCCGTGTCCCAGATGTTCGGGTGGGAGCTCGAGCAGGTCCGGATCGTCGCCCCGCACGTCGGCGGGGGCTTCGGCGGCAAGGTAGAACTGCGCGCAGAGCACGCGGTGGTGATCGAAGCGGCCCGACGACTGAAACGGCCGGTGAAGTGGACGGAGACACGCTCCGAGAACATGCAGGCAGCACCGCACGGCCGCGCTCAGGTGCAGTACGCCGAACTCGGACTGAACCGCGACGGCGCGATCGTCGGGATCCGGTGCCGGGTGATCGGCGACGCGGGGGCGTACGCGGGCTTCGGCGGCGCGCTCGCGCTCGGGCCGACGCGCATCATGGCGCAGGGCGTGTACGACATCCCCAAACTCAGCTTCGCCGGGATCGCCGCGCTGACCAACACCACACCCGTCGGTGCGTTCCGCGGAGCAGGCCGTCCGGAAGCCACCGCGATGCTGGAGCGGTTGATGGATTTGGCCGCCGCCGAGCTGGACATCGACCCGGTCGAACTTCGCCGACGGAACTTCTTGCACCCTGAACAGTTCCCGCACACCACCGCGACCGGGGCCAGCTACGACACCGGCGATTACGACCTGCCGCTGCGGAAAGCTCTGGAACTGGCCGGCTACGACGAGCTGCGCGCCGAGCAGGCACGACGGATCGAGGCGGGCGAGACCGCATTGCTCGGAATCGGCACTGCCACGTACGTGGAGATCACCGGCGGCGGGGCCGCCGGTGAGTGGGGCTCGGTGGAGATCCGCCCCGACGGCGGTGCGACGATCAAGGTCGGTACTTCCAGTCACGGCCAGGGACACGCGACGTCGTTCGCCATGATCGTCGCTGACCGTCTCGGCATCCCCATGGAGTCCGTCGAGTTCGTCCAATCCGATACGGCACAGGTGCCGCGAGGCGGCGGAACGGGTGGCTCGCGGTCATTGCAGCTCGGCGGCAACGCGGTAGGGCAGGCCGCGGAGCAGGTGCTGAACAGGGCGAAGGAGCTCGTCGCCGACCGGCTGGAGGCCGCGGTTGACGACATCGAGCTGACCGAAGATGGCCGGCTCGGCGTGGTCGGCGCGCCGACGACGGGCCTGAGCTGGGCCGAGATCGCCAGTCAAGCCGCTGAGGATGGCAATCCCTTGGCAGCCGACACCGACTTCACCTCTGGTGGCGCGACGTTCCCGTTCGGAGCACACGTGTCCGTGGTCGAGGTCGACTCTGAAACGGGAGTTGTACGACCTTTGCGGCACATCGCCGTCGATGACTGCGGCCGCGTGCTCAACCCGCTGATCGTGCGCGGGCAGCAGCACGGCGGCGTGGCCCAGGGCATCGCGCAGGCGTTGTGGGAGCAGGTCTCGTTCGACGAGGATGGCAACCTCATGACCGGCACCCTCGCTGACTACGCGATGCCGTCCGCAGCCGATCTACCGCCACTCGAGGCGCACAACACCGAGACACCGACTCCGCGTAATCCATTCGGCGCCAAGGGCATTGGCGAGTCCGCAACCGTCGGATCGACACCTGCGGTGCAGAACGCAGTGGTGGACGCGCTCAAGCACCTCGGTGTCCGACACATCGACCTGCCCGCTTCCCCGCAGCGGGTGTGGAGTGCGATTCAGGACGCCAGCTCCGGTGACCCCACGTCACCGTGGCAGGAACCACCCGCCGACTTCGACGCGCTCCCCCTCCGCGAACCAGGCCCATCCCCCGACGCCGACGAAGCGGTCGCCTGAGAAACCGAGAGGTGTGCCGCGCTCGTGAGATTCAGTACGACCTGGCTCGAGCGGGCTGCCGGGCTCGTATTTGCGAGCCCGGGCCAGAAGATCCGTCCGGCCATTGAGTACATCAACGACCATCCCGAGGACGGGATCACGACCGCTGGGGTTGCTGTCCTCAGCCCACGAGCGTTCCAGGAGCGTCGCCGACCGCTTACGTCCGCGGAGTGCGGTTCGATCGCGAGCGCCTCGAACTCGCCTCAAGTGGATCCGTCATCGACATCGCCACGCGGTGGGGATTCTTCCACTTGAGCTGACTCGCTGGCACCGCAAGAATCCCATTACGGGAACTACTGGAGGTTCACTTAGATTACGAACCTGCATCTCCGAGGGTTGACTTCGTGGACCGTAACACTATGGATGCATCACTTTTGAGTTGACGTGCGCCTGCGCGTCGCTCTAGCTTGCTGGTGGCAGCCTGTTACGAGACCGGCGTTCACAGATTGAGCGGCGAGTCTTGGTTCGCCCTGATCGAAGTAGGGAACTTGGAGTGATGACAGCATCTGTGGGCAGCGACGGTCGCACCTTCGGTGGCGAATTTGCCCCGGCTTCCTCCGAGCAGTGGCGGCAGCAGGTTGAGAAGGTCCTTCGGAAGTCGAACCTGCTCGGTGCAGAGGAGCCAGCTCCGGCGCATGTGGAGAATCTGCTCGCTACCACGACCTACGACGGGATCACGCTGCATCCGCTGTACTCAGCACACCTGCACACAGAACCGGCTGGACCCACTGGGTTTCCGGGTGCTCCGCCGTTCGTGCGCGGGAGCCGGCCGCAGGGCGGTGTGGCCGAGGGCTGGGACGTGCGGCAGCGCCACGAGCACCCCGACGCCGCGGAGACCAACCGCGAGGTCCTGGCCGACCTCTACAACGGCGTCTCCTCGCTGTGGCTGCGCCTGGGTGCGGCCGGGATCGCGATCGACGACCTGCCTGATGCCCTGAGCGGTGTGCACCTGGACATGATCGGCGTGAGCCTGGACGCGGGCACCGACTTCGCCGCCGCCGCGCAGGCCTACCTGGCGCTGGCCGCCGAGCAGGGCGTGCCCTCCGGAGAGCTGCGCGGCAACCTCGGCGCGGACCCGCTGGCGGTGCAGGCCCGCACCGGCCAGGCCGGTGACCGCGACGCCGCCGTGGAGCTCGCCCGCCGCTGCGCCGCCGAGTTCCCCCAGCTGAGGGCTCTGAGCGTGGATGCGCTGCCGTTCCACGACGCCGGTGGCTCCGACGCCCAGGAGCTGGGCTGCTCGCTGGCGGCCGGGGTGACCTACCTGCGGTGGCTCACCGAAGCGGGCGTGGATGTCGACGCCGCCGCGGGGCAGCTGGAGTTCCGCTACGCCGCCACCGCGGACCAGTTCCTGACCATCGCCAAGCTGCGCGCCGCCCGCCGCCTGTGGGAGCAGGTCACCCGCTCCAGCGGGGTCAGCGAGCCCGCCCGGGCGCAGGTCCAGCACGCGGCGACCTCGCAGGCGATGCTGACCCGCCGCGACCCGTGGGTGAACATGCTGCGCGGCACCATCGCCACCTTCGCCGCCGGAGTCGGCGGCGCCCAGTCGGTGACCACGCTGCCCTTCGACGCCGCCATCGGCCTGCCGGATGGCTTCGCCCGCCGCATCGCCCGCAACACCCAGGCGCTGCTGCTGGAGGAATCCCACCTCGCCCAGGTCATCGATCCCGCCGGTGGTTCCTGGTACGTGGAGTCGCTGACCGACGAACTCGCCCGCAAGGCCTGGTCCTGGTTCCAGCGCATCGAAGCCGTCGGCGGGTTCCCGCAGGCTCTGGAGTCCGGGCTGGTCGCCGAGGAGATCGCCGAGACCTGGCAGCAGCGCCGGGCGGCGATCGCCCGCCGCGAGGACGCGATCACCGGCGTCAGCGAATTCCCCCACCTCGACGAAACACGCCTCGAACGCACCCCAGCGCCCGAGCAGGCCGGTGGCGGGTTGCCGGTGCACCGCTACGCCGAAGACTTCGAAGCACTGCGCGACGCCGCCGACAGACGCCTCGCCGCCACCGGGGAGCGCCCCACTGTTTTCCTCGCCACCCTCGGTTCGCTCGCAGCGCATACGGCCCGTGCTTCGTTCGCACACAATCTGTTCGCCACCGGGGGCTTGGGCAGCGTGCAAGCCGGACCGACCGAGTCGGTCGACGAAGTCGTTCACGCGTTCCAACAAGCCACAACACCAATCGTGTGCTTGTGCTCCAGCGCCGAGATCTACGCCGAGCGCGCCGCCGAGACCGCGGGAGCACTGCGGCGGGCCGGGGCCGAACACGTGCTGCTGGCGGGTAAACCCGGAGACAGCGCGCCACAAGGTGTCGACGGATTCGTGCACGCGGGAGTCAATGCCCTCGAGGTCCTGCGCGATCTGCACCGCAGGCTGGCGGTCAGCACCGAGGAAGGACACAAGCGATGAGCATCCCGAACTTCGCCGACATCCCGCTGGATTCCCCGTCGCAGGCCGACGAGGACCGCTGGCGGTCGGAGGTGCTGGCGGCCACCGGCAAGGAGTCCGACGCGCTGGCGTGGGAGGCCCCGGAGGGCATCGACGTCAAGCCGCTCTACACCGAATCCGATGTGGACGGACTGGACTTCCTGTCGACCTACCCGGGTCTGGCGCCGTTCCTGCGCGGCCCCTACCCGACGATGTACGTCAACCAGCCCTGGACCGTGCGCCAGTACGCGGGTTTCTCCACCGCCGAGGCCTCCAACGCCTTCTACCGGCGCAACCTCGCCGCCGGGCAGAAGGGCCTGTCGGTGGCCTTCGACCTGGCCACCCACCGCGGCTACGACTCCGACCACCCCCGGGTGGGCGGTGACGTGGGCATGGCCGGGGTGGCGATCGACTCGATCCTGGACATGCGGCAGCTCTTCGACGGCATCCCGCTGGACAAGATGAGCGTGTCGATGACCATGAACGGCGCGGTGCTGCCGGTCATGGCGCTCTACATCGTCGCCGCCGAAGAGCAGGGTGTCGCACCGGAGCAGCTGGCCGGGACCATCCAGAACGACATCCTCAAGGAGTTCATGGTCCGCAACACCTACATCTACCCGCCGCAGCCGTCGATGCGGATCATCTCCGACATCTTCTCCTACACCAGCCAGAAGATGCCGAAGTTCAACTCGATCTCCATCTCCGGCTACCACATCCAGGAGGCCGGGGCCACGGCCGACCTGGAGCTCGCCTACACCCTCGCCGACGGCGTGGAGTACCTGCGGGCGGGCAAGCAGGCCGGGCTCGACATCGACTCCTTCGCGCCCCGGCTGTCGTTCTTCTGGGGCATCGGCATGAACTTCGCGATGGAGGTCGCGAAACTGCGCGCCGCGCGGCTGCTCTGGTCGAAGCTGGTCAAGCAGTTCGGGCCGGAGAACCCGAAATCGCTGTCGCTGCGCACCCATTCGCAGACCTCCGGATGGTCGCTGACCGCCCAGGACGTCTACAACAACGTCGCCCGCACCTGCGTGGAGGCGATGGCCGCCACCCAGGGACACACCCAGTCCCTGCACACCAACGCCCTCGACGAAGCACTGGCCCTCCCGACCGATTTCTCCGCGCGCATCGCCCGCAACACCCAGCTGGTGCTGCAGCAGGAATCCGGCACCACCCGCGTCATCGACCCGTGGGGCGGCAGCTACTACCTCGAACGCCTCACCCAGGACCTCGCCGAGCGCGCCTGGGCGCACATCACCGAGGTCGAAGACGCCGGCGGCATGGCCCAGGCCATCGACGCCGGCATCCCCAAGCTGCGCATCGAGGAGGCCGCCGCCCGCACCCAGGCCCGCATCGACTCCGGCCGCCAGCCCCTCATCGGCGTCAACAAGTACCGCTACGACGGCGACGAGCAGGTCGAGGTCCTCAAGGTCGACAACGCCGACGTCCGCAACCAGCAGCTGGACAAGCTCCGGCGACTGCGGGAAGAACGCGACACCCAGGCGTGCGAGGACGCGCTGCGGCGGCTCACCGGCGCCGCCGAGGCCTCGCTGTCCGACGACCGCCCCAACGACCTCGGCCACAACCTGCTGGCCCTGGCCGTCGACGCCGCCCGCGCCAAGGCCACCGTCGGCGAGATCTCCGACGCCCTGGAGAAGGTCTTCGGCCGCCACTCCGGCCAGATCCGTACGATCTCCGGCGTGTACCGGGAAGAAGCCGGCCAGTCCGACCAGCTCGAATCGGCCCGCGAACAGGTCGAGGCCTTCGCCGAGGCCGAAGGCCGCCGCCCGCGCATCCTGGTGGCCAAGATGGGACAGGACGGCCACGACCGCGGCCAGAAGGTCATCGCCACCGCCTTCGCCGACCTCGGATTCGACGTCGACGTCGGCCCGCTGTTCCAGACCCCCACCGAGGTCGCGCGCCAGGCCGCCGAGGCCGACGTGCACATCGTCGGGGTCTCCAGCCTCGCCGCCGGGCACCTCACCCTGGTCCCCGCGCTGCGCGAGGAACTGGCCGCGATCGGCCGGGAGGACATCATGATCGTCGTCGGCGGCGTCATCCCGCCCGCCGACTTCGACGCCCTCCGCCAAGCCGGGGCCTCGGCGATCTTCCCGCCCGGCACCGTCATCGCCGACGCCGCCACCGGGCTCCTCGACGAACTCCGAACCCGCCTCGAACACTGAAGCAACACCCACGACTGAACCAAAGTTGCAGTCCGCGGGCGACGACACGAGCGGTGCGACGCCCGCGTTCGCGACTTCGGCGACATGGCGCCACTCCTATCGCGAGTGAGACCCAGCGGGTATGAAGTCGCCGTGATCAAAGACTGTGGGGAACTCGCACGGACCTACTGCAGAGGAACCCGTGACGATGGTCAAGCAGCGACAGGGTTCACGATCCGCTGACCTGGTTCGCCCACAGTCTCCGGGGTCGAACGAACGACCACGCCCGTTTGGCTCTGACGACGCACGTCGACGCCAAGGCCGGCCACCAGGGATGTGGTGGCCGGCCGGCGAACGAATGCGAGTGTCACCCGGCCTGCTCGACCGGCTCCTGTTCCCTCGACTGAGCCTGGAGCCGTCCGGCCAGTGACAACGGGATCAAGCTGATCGCGCAGACCGCAGCCACATATGCGGACGCCGAGGCCGTCGTGTGCGTCGATTCCAGGAGCAGGACCATGATGAAAGGCGCCAGACCGCCACCGAGAATGTTCGCGAGCTGGTAACCCATCGATGCTCCGGAGTACCGGATCTTCGGCGGGAACATCTCGGCAAACAGCGTGATCCCCGGACCGAACATGGCGCCCAAGGCGACCTGTGCGACCCCAAGCGCCAGCACGATGAGACCGAAGTCCTTGGTGTCCATCAACGGGAACATCGCGAACGACCACATCCCGGCCAGGATGACTCCACCCATGTAGACCGGACGACGGCCCACGATGTCGGACAGCCACCCGGACAGGAGCGTGCTGACCGCCGCGCCGACGACCGACAACATGACCGCGGCGAGCATCGTGGGCTTGGCGATCCCGAGATCACGCACACCGTAGTCGATCATCCCCGTGCTGGACATGTAGAACACGACCGTCGCGGGAATGAAGATGAACGCCACTGTCAACATGTACTTCGGCCGCCGCAACACCTGAATGACCGAAGAGTCCCTGGCACGCTCCTCGGACCTCGCGGCCATGGTCTTCTCGACCTCGTGGAACTCAGGTGAGTCCTCGATGTAGCGATGGACGTAGAAGATGACCGGGAACATCACGACGGTGAGCAGGAACGGCAAGCGCCAAGCCCATTCCAAGAACTGCTCGGGAGCGACGACCTTCGTGACGACCATGAACACCCCGATACCTGCGATCAGTCCCGCGAAGGTTCCGATCTGCGGTATGGCCGCGAAAAGACCGCGGCGCCTCGCCGGTGCGTACTCGATGGCCAGCAGGGTGGCACCGCCCCACACACCGCCTACCGCAATCCCCTGCCCGATGCGGAAGATCACCAGGAATAAGGCCGCAGCCGCCCCGATCATCGAATAAGTAGGCAAGAGTCCAATCAGTGTCGTCGACACGGCCATCGCGACCGCAGACCCCAACAACGCCGGCTTCCGGCCGTACTTGTCCCCGATGTGCCCGAAAACGACAGCACCGAGCGGCCTGGCAGCGAATCCGACCGCGAACGTCGCGAAGGATGCCAGGACGCCTGCCACGGGGTTGATCGCCGGGAAGAACTGCTTGTTGAAGACCAGGGATGCCGCCATGCCGTAGATCATGAAGTCGTAGAACTCGATCGACTGGGTCGCGATCGTGGCAGCGAGCACCTTGGCTGGCCCACGCCTCCTCGACTCCGCGTCCGCGGAGGACGAGGTACGTCCTTGTACACTCATGTATCCCTCTTCTCAGGATCGACGGTCCACCATGGACCAGTAGTCGCGCTCAGGGGTCCGGCGGTCTTCCTCCGCATCGTTGCCCGCGCCAACTCGGCAACCGCGTGCTTCCGGGCTGAGCCCCGTTGATCGAACCGGTTTCACGTTCACTGCCCGGCCGCGTCGGCGCGGGCCCTCGGTGCCAGTAACGCCCATCACGTTCAGCAGACTGAATATATAATGCGTAGGGCTCGAGGCCAACATGTCGTCAAATATCTTATTTTTACCGTCCGGTTGCCCACCCGCCTGCACCGCGCCCAGGGAGCGCCGACCAGGCACCGGCAGCCCCACGCTCCCGCCTCACGCGTCTACGAGACGCTCGCCCGAGGGCGGGGTCGAGAGCGCACCCTCGGGCCGGACACGGGCTCGGCACGCCCCTTTGCGCACGCCGACCAGCTCGCGGGACAGTTCACTTGAGCCCATGAATATTTTATGTATCGTATTCTACCTGGCGCTGTGGCACCGGCCACAAGCGTGACCTCGGACTTCGAAGGGCCCGACCAATGAAGCTCGGTTCATCCGGAACTGGACCTCCACACCCGCAGGCCCCGAAGAGGGTCGGCCCTGCGGTCGTGATCGGCACCACGCTCGAGTGGTTCGACTTCTACCTCTACGCTTCCATGGCGGCGCTGGTGTTCGGGAAGATCTTCTTCCCGTCTGGGAACTCGTCCCTCAGCACCCTGGCGGCATTCGCGACCTTCGCGGTCGGCTTCCTGGCCCGTCCCCTCGGGGGGATGCTCTTCGGAGTCCTCGGGGACAAGATCGGCCGCAAAGCGGTGCTGTCACTCAGCTTGCTGATCATGGGTGTCGCATCAGGACTCATCGGGCTGCTGCCCTCCTACCAGTCAATCGGAATTGCAGCGCCGGTGCTCCTGGTCGTCCTGCGGATCCTGCAAGGCTTCGGCGCGAGCGCGGAACTGGGCAGCGCCATCACAGTCGCCTACGAGCACGCCGACGACAAGACCAGAGGGCGTTACGCTGCCCTCCCCGCACTAGGAGCCCAGATCGGCTTGCTCGCGGCCTCGTTGGCGGTCACCGCCGTCACGAGCTTCGGCAACGAGTTCCTCCTCACCTGGGGCTGGCGGATCCCGTTCATCGCCAGCTTCGCACTCGTCGGCCTGGGTTACTGGATCCGACGCAACATGCCCGAGTCGCCTGAATTCG
Source organism: Saccharopolyspora tripterygii (assembly GCF_054778355.1). Classification (NCBI taxonomy): domain Bacteria; kingdom Bacillati; phylum Actinomycetota; class Actinomycetes; order Pseudonocardiales; family Pseudonocardiaceae; genus Saccharopolyspora; species Saccharopolyspora tripterygii. Next base: position 157,458 of record NZ_BAAGZP010000016.1, read on the forward strand.
AACAGGTGGCAACTGATGCCAGGAACCGCAAGGGCCTCCACGTGCTCGGCAACCTCATGCGCTCCGACTGGCGCGGACTGCTCGTCGTGGCGGCCGTCTACGGCGGATACTCGGCGATCGCCTACACCTTCAAGACCTTCTCTCTGTCGTACCTCTCCGAGTTCCAGCACGTGCCCGCCAACGTCGGGTCTTTCGGTGTCACGCTGGCCAGCGCCGTCGCCATCATCGCGGTACCGCTCATCGGCCGCCTCTGCGACCGAGTGAACATCCGCAGCGTCATGCTGTTCGGCGCGATCGGCGTTCTCGTGCTGGCGTTCCCGATGTTCTGGGTCCTCGACACCGGCCACTCGGTCTACATCTGGGGCTTCTTGATGCTCACGACGGGCGTCCTCGCACCGCTCATCTTCGTGGCTGGCAGCCCGTTCATGGCACGGCAGTTCCCGACCGAGGTCCGCGCATCAGGCATCGGCACGGGAAGGGAGATCAGCGGCGCGGTTGCCGGCGGTTTCGCACCGCTTGCCGCCCTGGCGATGGTGACCATGTCACCCAGCCACGAGACCTGGGGAGTTTCCCTGCTGATCGCCGGGTGCGCACTCCTGATCGTCCTCGGCGTCGGCTTCGACCAGCAGCGCCGCGTTCGTTCTCGGTCGTCCGAGTCGGAAGTATCTCTTCCGGAACAGGCGCGCGTGAACCAAGAAACGGCTGATTGATCAGCGATCAGCGCGGATTCGTAGTCCCCGGTCGTGGACGCAGCCCCTGGCCGGGGTCTTCCGCATGCGCAAGCGGTGCGCAGTCTTTCTGAACGGCCGACTTGCCCTCCCGTTGCTCCGGCGACGGGACGCGCAGCCGGCTGGGACGGCACACCCGTGCTGTGACCGCCACCAGGGCGGTGGCGAAGACCAGCGCTGCCGGCACGGACAACACATCAGAAATAGTGCCGTTGAGAAGCGCAGCGATGGGGCGCGCACCGACGAAGCAGGCCAACCACATGCTCATGACCCGACCTCGCAACGAGTCCGGCACGGCGACCTGGAGCAAGGCTGTCAAGCTGGTGAGCGCCGTCGACATCCCCGCACCTGCGAAGGCGAACGCGCCGATCAAGACAGGGACAGGAAGCGGCACCGCCAGCACTCCAGTTGACGTGCCCAACACGCTCAGACCTGCGACCACGACTTGCGACCCGGCGATCCACCTCTCCAAAGGCCCCATGAGCACTACCCCGAGCGCGGCACCGATGCCGAATGCCGACGCGAAGACCCCCACGGTTCTCGCACCCCCTCCGGTGCCCGCAGCGATCGCGGGGGCCAAGGTGAGCGCCGGATCCGCGGCGACGCCGATGACAACGACGCCAAACAGGATCAACATCAGCCTGCGATCCTGTCGCACGTGCCGTAGTGCCGCACGCATCGATCCGTCCGCATCGGAGCCATGCGACGCGGGCGGGTCAACGCGGATCATGGTGACAACGGCGGCGAAGACCAGGTTTGGCCCCGCAGCGGCGAACAAAGCCGGGCCGGGACCGGCCCAAGTCACCAGCAGCGCACCCAGGGCAGGCCCAGCGGACCTGCCCACGAGCATCGGCAGCGCGTCCAACCGAACGGCCGTCGGGATCTCGTCTTCGCGGACCAGCGCGGGGACGAATGCCATCAGCGCCGGCCCACCCAGCACGAGCCCGATTCCCATGACCAGGGAGGCGACGAGGATCATCACCCGGGTAGCCGGGCTGTCGCCTCCGGTGTCGACCAGGCACCAGACGGCGAGCGTGGTCGATCCTGCAGCACAGATCAGGCGCCCGAGGACGATCTGCCCCCGCTTGTCCCCGCGATCGGCGACGACGCCGCTCGCTCCCACGAACAGCAGTTGCGGCCCGAACTGCGCGACACTGACCAGCCCGACGTAGAACACGGAGCCGGTGATCTGGTACGCGAGCACCGCGGCGACGACGTTGTGGCTCCACAGGCCGGCGAGCGAGAAGGTCTTGGCGAAGAAGAATGACCCGAAGCGGAGGTCTCCGAGCAACGCCATTGCGGAACGAGGCCTCACCGCGGTCACCGGCGCACCCCTCCATTTCCTTTGTTAGCGAAGCGAGCTTTATGGTTGCGTTGCTCTGTATTCCGGGGGCATGGACCGGCCCGCGCCCTTGAAGTGCGTGGTCAATCTGGAAAAGACGTGCCCTTCGACGGTCAGCGAGGGTACCGACCGCGCAGCCAGCGCGAGATCGCCTCAGCGCGACTGGTGGCGTCGAGCTTGCGCAGGATGTGGGTCACGTGGGACTTCGCGGTGCCCACTGTGATCAGCAGCTGCTGAGCGATATAGCGGTTCGAATGTCCCGCGGCGAGCAGTTCCATGATTTCCGCCTCGCGCGGAGTCAGCGGCCCGTTGTCGGCTGGCAGGACTGCCTGCAGCGGAGCAGCCGGTGCTGCGACTGCCGCCGAGCTCGTCATCGTCAGTCCGGCGGTCCGATGCAGGGCTTCCAGACCTTCGAGGATGGTGATCCGGGCAAGCGAGTGGCTGAGCCCCTCCGCCATCAGCGACAGCAAGGCCTGATCGGCCGCTTCGACGTCGCGGCGCTGGTAGTAGCAGTCGCCGTGGAGCATCCCGACCACCTCTCCGTGCACGGTGAGCGGCGCGATCCCGTACGACTCCGACTTGCCGACCTGCACCAGGTCGCGGACCACCCGATCGCTGTTCTGCACGTCGAACACCAGGCACGAATCCGCTCGGCTGACGACGTCGGCCTCGACGATGCCGCCGTCCAGCGGTGGCGGTGAGGCCTTGCCGACGGCCACGAGCTCGTCCGCCCACCTCGGATCGCGGACCACGCACATCTTGTGCAGCTTCCAGGTCGAGTCCTCGACACGGGATACCAAGACCCGGTCGAACCCCAGCCGGCAGCCGGCCTCGGGGACGCGGTTCAAGAAGTCCTCGACGGTCCGCGCGTCGCGGACCGAGGCCAATGCCTCCGCAATCCGACGGAGGAACGCATCTCGCTGCCCGAGCCGCGCCTGGGCGAGATCAGTTTCGATGCTCCGGATCCGGCCTAGGAGTTCGAGCAGTTCCAGCCGCCGTGCTGCCGGAACGGTGTCGTCCTCAGTCGACCGCAACGCCTCGCCCAAGGCAGCTGACCAGAGCTTGCTCAACACCGGCTGCGCTCTGCCCGCGGCGAGCAGCTCGAGGTCGGAGTGCACGATCTCGACGTCGAGTGCAGATGCAGCGTCCACGCACAAATCGCGGAGCTGGCCGCACAAAGCCGAGACCTTGGCATCCTCGCGGCTTCCCGCCCGCTGCGCCTCAGTTCGCCAGCCAGAAGCCAGGACGGCCTGCTCACGGTCCATCGTCCACCTCGTCCATCCACGACATAAGGGAGACCGCTGGGATCAGGCAGTGCGTCGATCACAAAGAATCAGACAACACAATATATACTGCATTAGATTGCAGTCAAATCGGGACACGGTCGCCCCGATGGACACCGGGACGACCGTGCGTCCACCTCCACCGGCGGATCAGCCCTGCGCAGCCGTCTGCTTCATGATCGAGCTGATGTCACCGACGGACTCGAGATTCAGCACGGCGTCCACGATCCGGTCCAGATTCGACTCGGGAAGGATTCCATCCGCGTTCCGGCGGAACTTCGCGACCAGTTCGTCGTTGGTCATGGTGGTTTCGGGCTCCGGCGACTTGCTGCCCTTGGGGTAGCGCCGTTCCCCGACGAAGGTCTCACCACGCGCTGAGATCTCGATCCTGGCCGGCCGGCTGGCAGCATTGCCGGAGAGCATCTCGACGTAGTCCGGGTGAACCTCGTGCGTGGTCCGATCCATCAGTCCGAGGACGGACTCGCTGTAGATCAGCTCCGGGTCGTGCCACTTGGGCCCCGGCGGCACGCGGTGCGCTCCGACCGCGAGCCCGTGCGCGATGCTGAACTGCGCGTCGTGCGGGTGCTCGATGGTGCGGGTCAGCCAGAGGGGCTGCTCCACGAAGCCCTCGACCAATGCCTTGATTCCATCAATCTCCTGCGGCTTGAGGTCGTTCTCGTCGACGATCTCGCGAAGGGAGTCCAGCAGCGCGTGCAAGATCCGGCAGTGCGGGTAAGGCTTGAAGGTCTGCTCGGCTGGGAACTGCCAGTCGGCGCCGAGGTCCGCGGTGATGCGCTCGGCTTCCCACCGCGATGTTCCGATGAAGCGCGGGAAGCCGAACTCCCGGTCGTCGAGCACCTGCAGGTCACCACGATGTCCCAGCTCGGCCATGTGCGCGGCGGTCAGGGCCGCCTGCGTCAACGCGCCAGCAAGCAGGTACTTGATCGTGGAAGTGGGAGTGTGCATGCTCCACGAGCGGAAGGAGTTGACCGGTGAGATGAGCCCGGCGATGCCGAGGGCGTGCGCCTGGACATCAGGCGCGAGGCCCTTCAGCTTGGTGATCGCCGCGGTCGCTCCGAATACCGTGCTGCTGTACCCGTAGACCTGCGGGGTGTTGACCTCGCCGTCCTTGACGTCCCGCAGGTAGTCCATGGCCTTGCCGATTCGGTAGGACATCTCGTGGCCGACGGCGACCGCAGTGATCAGGTCCTTGCCGGACGCACCGGAACTCTCACCGACGGCCAACGCGCCGGGCAGCACGTACGGGGTGACGTGCCCGGGCGGGAGCACAGCGTCGGCGTCGAGGGTGTTGATCAGCTCGCCGTTGGCGAAGGACGCCCCGAAGACCGAGACCCGCTCCGGAGCACCGATGATCGTGGCGTCTCCACCCGACCCCCCGGTCATCCGGCCGTAGTCGATGCCGATGCGCCCCTTGGGCTGGTGGACCGCACCCAACGCGCAGCCGATCGAGTCCAGAACGATCCGCTTGGACTCCTCGACGACGTCGTCGGGCAGCTGGGCGAAGTCGCTGCGCGCCGTGAAATCGGCCAGCTGTTCGACGATGGTGTTGGTCATTGCAAACTCCTTCAGCAAGAGCGCGAGGCCGCGCAGCGTCCCGTCGCCATCGACGACGACCTGAGTTCCGTCATCGGGCCGCGAGGTTGTAGACGAAGCACAGAGCCAACCGTTCGATCTCGTCCGGCAGCCCCGGCCGCCCCATCGGCACCACCGCTTCGAAGGCCGTGAGCGACATCGTCGTGAAAAATATATTATGCCTAGGTTTTGCGGCTGGTCAACGTATTCAGGTCAGCCACAGCTTCATCACCGCGGTCCCGCCACCACGCCACGTGAGCGCAGACCGCCGATCTCCGCATCGCTGAGCCGCAGCCGGGTGGCGAGCACCTCGTCTGTCTCCCTCCCCAGATCCGGGGGCACTCCTACCCGGCTGTGCGCACCGTTCCAGCGCAGCGGGGAACGGGCCGTGATCGCCTCCGCGCCGCCAGGCAGGGCAGCATCGGCCAGCACGGCGTGCCGTCCGGCCCGGTGCTCGGCGACGACATCGGTCAAGCCCTGGTACTTGCCCCACAGGACCCGTGCGGAGTCCAGCTCGTCCGCAACTTGCTTGCTGTCGCGCACGGCGAACCACGGTTTGAGGATCGACGCGATCGTCTCCCGGTGCCGGTACCGGTCCGCCTCGTCGGCCCAATCCGCCCCCAACGCCGTCCCCAGTGCGTCGAAGACTTCACCGGTGCCAGTCGCCCTGCACAGCGCCGACCACTGGCCAGGAGTCAACGCCACGACCATCACCCGCTTGCCGTCCGAGCAGGGGAAATCGACGCCGAAGCTGCCGTACACGTGGTTGCCGCACCGTGACCGATCGCTCCCCCGTTCGGCGGCCTCGGACAACCAGCCCAAATTCGCCACACCAGAGAGCGCGACATCGGACAGCGCCAGCTCGACATAAGAACCACGGCCGGTGCGAGAGCGCTCGTACAACGCGGCTAGTACGCCTGTCGACACGGTCAGGCCCGCCACCAAGTCCCATGCGGGCAGCACGTGGTTCACGGGCGTCCCGCCGACCTCCGGACCGGTGATCTCCGGGATGCCGACCTCGGCGTTGACGGTGTAGTCCACAGCCGGACTCCCGTCCGGGTACCCCTGCACCCGCAGGTGGATGAGATCCGATCGGTGCGCGACCAGCGCCTCGTTGGACATCCACCGGCGGCCCACCACGTTGTCCACCAGCACGCCGCGGTTCTCCCCCGGCGCCGTGACCAACGCGATGACGAGCTCACGCCCCTCCTCGGAGCGCATGTCGACGGCGATCGATCGCTTTCCCTTGTTCAGCGACGTCCAGTAGTAGGAGTCCGAATCTGCGGCACCCTCTCCATCGCCCACCAAGGGCCAGCGGCGGTGGTCGCTGCCGCCGCCGATCGGATCGATGCGCACGACGTCCGCACCCAACTGCGCCAGCGTCATCCCACCGGTGGGCCCGGCGACGAAGCTCGCGCACTCGGTGACCTCCAGGCCTGCTAGCGGTTGCGGGGCATCGGTCTCACGCATAGGACGCCTTCCAGTTCATGTTTTTTATATTGTGTTCTCACAACATAGGTCATCCAACCCCACCCCATGAAGAGCCGAGAGCCGACCAATCCTGCCGAAGTGGGCAGCTCCAAGTTTCGACGAGGGACGCCGGCCCTGCATGGAGTGCGAGTGGAGGAGCATGGGAACGCGGCGCTTCTCGCCCACCACGCTGCGCGTGGTGGGCGACTTGAGCACTATACGATATTAAATATACTCCTCCGGCCGCCTCTGCGAACCACCCGGAAGCAGCCGGGCACCCGCACCGTGAAGCACCGGGTGCACCCACAAGATGGCGAGGTACTGATGACCCTGCAACACGTCGTAGCGTTCCGCTTCGGCAACGAGCCCACAGACGATCAACTCGCCGAGATGCGGGCGGGAATCGAATCGCTCACGACCATCGGCGAAGCGCGCACGATCCGCTTCGGCCCGGATCTCACCGGTCAACGCACCCGCGGCTACTCCCACCTGCTGCTCATGGAATTCGACGATGAGCAGTCCCTGCAGCGCTACCAGAGAGACCCGGTCCACCAGCGCTTCGCAGCCTGGATCGCCGCACACGACGTCACGTTGCTGGTGTTCGACTACCACCTCGACGACCGAACCATCATCTGGCCGAAGGACTGACGCCCCGCAACTGCGCTACCCCACGGGCAGGCACTGCGACGCTGATTCGCCGACTGCCCACCGAATCCGCCAGGATCCGGTGGGCAGCGAACAGCCGGGGTCAGGCGGGCTTCAATCGAAGATGACGACGCCGCGCAAGTTGCGGCCAGCGTTCATGTCGTCGTAGCCCTGCGGGACCTCGTCCAGCGAGTACCGGGCAGTGATCAGCTCGTCCAGCTTGAGCGTCCCGTTCCGGTACATCTCCAGCTGCGCAGGGATGTCAGCGGTCGGCGTGCTGGCGCCGAACAACGATCCCTGGAGGCGCTTCTGGTACAGCGTCAGCTGATGCAAGTTGATGTCCCCGGCGCTGATCACGCTGTCTCCGAGCCCGGTCACCACGACGGTGCCCGCCTTGCGAACCGATTCCAGCCCCTGGCGGATGTGCTCGCTCCGAAGGATGCCCGTCGTCAGGATCGTGGCGTCCGCACCCTGACCGTTGGTCAGCGAGCGGGCGAAGTCCGCAGCCTCCTCGATGTCCGAGTAGGCGTGGGTGGCGCCGAGCTTGAGCGCCGACTCCCTCTTGAAGTCCACCGGGTCCACGGCGATCACGACGTCCGCCCCGGCGTGCGCGGCGCCCTGCACCGCGTTGATGCCGATGCCCCCGATGCCCATCACGATGACGACCTGACCGGGACGAACCTGCGCCGAATTCACCGCCGCACCCCACCCGGTCCCGATCCCGCAGCCGGTGAGGCAGGCTACGTCGAACGAGATGGAGCGGTCAATCTTGATCGCTGACTCGACGTGCACCGTGACGTACTCGCTGAAAACACCGAGGCCGGCGAGTTGGCCGACCGGCTTGCCGTCCATCGAGAGGCGGAACGACGTCGGATCGGTGAACCGCGCACCGGTGCCGATCGACGCGCCGAGCTGGCACAGGTTCTGCATCCCCTTCGCGCAGTAGAAGCACCGGCCGCACACCGGCAAGAAGGAGAAGACGACGTGATCGCCCTCTGCGAAGCCCGTCGTACCCGGCCCGAGAGCATCGACGATCCCAGCGCCCTCGTGTCCGCCGACGAGCGGCAGGATGGGCGCCTGCTGGGTCCCGACGGCGTAGTGGTCGTCGGAGTGGCACATCCCGGCGGCCTTCATCTTCACCCGGATCTCACCCGGCCTGGGGTCATCGAGCTCGACCTCCGTCGCCTCGTAACGCCCGGGTACCTCCTGCAGCACTGCAGCGCGAGTCAGCACGGTCGTCCTCCTTCATCGCCGTGTCCAGCCACTCCCCGGCCGGAACATCCGTTCTGTACTTGTGCGTTCATGACCGGCCCACCCGCGCTCAGCGGAGCGGGATGTCCACGCGAGTCGACAGCACCGCGCTCTCCGGGTTGCCAGCGCGCTTCTCCGGGTCGAAATCCGCCGGCGTGGCACACAGGAAGAGGGTTCTGCCATCCTCGCCGCCCAGGGCGCAGCTGTAGCAGTTGAGATCTCCCGTCGAGACCTCATCGACGATCTCTCCACCGGGCATCACTCGGACCGCGCGGCTCTTGACGAAGTCAGCGACCCAGATCGCGCCGTCGGCGTCGACGTGCGAAATTCCATCCGCAGCGACGCCGAGCTGCCCCATGGCCTTGACCGGATCCTCCTCTGCCGGGACCGGCCCGAAGCTCGCCCAGTCCCTACGCTCCGACAACGAGCCGTCGGACCGGATGTCGAACTCCGAGAGCCGGTTGCCGAACGACTCGGCGACCACGAGCGTGCTGCCGTCGATGATCGTCGCGCCGTTCGGGAAGTGCACCGGGCCCGCGACGACAGAAGGCGTCCCGTCCTGATCGACCCGGATCAACGACCCGGGGCGGCGCGGGGCGAGGGACAGCACGTCGAAGCCCCACGTTCCGACCCATGCGGTCCCGTCCCTACCCACCGTCATGTCGTTGAGGGGGTATTCGGACAGCGGGGAGAGGTCGGCGTGGGTGACGACCGTGCCGTCGTGCTCCCGGCGCACCACCCTGCGATCCCGCATCGACACGGCGAGCAGGCGTCCGTCAGGCAGCCAGCCCAGTCCGGAGGGCTCACCCGGCACCTCGGCCTCGGTCCGCAGCTGCGATCCGTCTTCCCCGACCGAGTACACCCCGTGGGTGTAGATGTCGCTGAACCAGACGCGGCCCTCGTGCCAGCGCACTCCTTCGGTATGCGTCAACCCGTCCGCGAGCACCGTCAAATTGCCCATGACCTGACTCCTTCGCACGACTCCGATGGCGTAGGTCACAGTCTGTCGACACCGTGCCTCGGTGACGTCTGCCAAGGGTCATGAATTCGTGCGACCTTGGTAAGAGATCGGCCCACCAGCGGCAGACTCAGGCGTTTATGCGACGAGCTGGGCCCCTTGCGGCTGCAAGGCGGTGCACCAGCCTCGAACCGCCTTTGCCGTACGAGCAGGAAGAAGTCTGCGGAGCGTCACGTGCGCCGCTCATTGGCCGTCTTTGGTGGCAAGAATGCGGCGGGCCCGTTCGAGGAGAGGTTTGTCGATCATCTGACCGTTGATCTGGGTGACGGAGTCCCCCGCCTCAACGACCCGTTGTGCCCAATCCTGTTCAGCCTCTGTCGGCGCGAAACCGGACTCGACCGATGCCACCTGGGCGGGGTGGATGCACAGCTTCCCGCCGAAACCGAGGCGGCGGGCGTGTGCGACATCGTCCTGCAGCACCGCGGTGTCGGTGATCGACGTCGTCACGCCATCGATGGGTGGGGCGAGGTTCGCGGCTGCGGAGGCAAACACGAGCCTGGAACGCGCGTGGAGAAGCGCCGTGTGGTCGTCGTGCGCGATGCCGAGTTCGCTGGCGAGGTCCGCGTTGCCCAAAGCCACGCGAACCGTTCCAGCGGTAGCGCACACCTCGGTCGCACGCTCAATGCCCAGCGCGGTCTCGACGAGCGGAATCAACACGCACTTTCTGGCCACCCGGCGGCTGATGTCGGAAAGTGCTGGCACGGATTCGGCCTTGGGCACCACGACCGGGCAACCGAGACGAATCACAGCCGCGAGATCCGCCTCGAACCACGGAGTTCCAGGCGGATTGATCCGGACCGCGGCGTCGTTGCCGGCCGCCAGCCACTCCTTGACGTGAGCGCGGGCCTGGCCCTTGTTCTCACCTGCCACCGCATCTTCGAGATCCAGGATGACCACACCGGCGCCCGAGGCGCTCGCCTTGGCGAACCGGTCGGGTCGGTCACCTGGCACGAACAGGAAGCTGCGAGCAAGTGCGATCTGCTTGCGGGACAGGCTCATGCGAACGTCACCTCCGCAGTGGCGTGCCGGTCCTCGCGGTGGGTCGCGGTCCCCAGAGTTGCGGCCGCCTCCGACCGCGTCCCGTAGGCGACCACCTGCTCCAGGGCGAAGACGGGGCTGCGGAACCGAAACGCCAGCGAACTCACACGACGAGGTTCCTCACGGCGCACGAGCTCGAGCATGAGCACCGCCAGCAGCGGGCCATGCACGACCAAGCCGGGATATCCCTCCTCCTGGCGCGCGTACGGCTGGTCGTAGTGAATGCGATGGGCATTGGCCGTCAGAGCGCTGAACCTGAACAGCAGTCGCGGATCAGGCTGGACCGGGAGTCGCCACTCGGCATCCGGCCACGGGGCGCTCGTGGGGTCCACGACCTCAGGGTGGCGGGCGGAACTCCGGCCGGAGCGATAGACGATGTCCTGCTCCTCGATCACCCGAGTACGGCCTTGCTGGCGAATCTCGTTGCGCTGCGTCACGAACAGCAGCTCCCCGGACCGCCCCTGCTTGACGTGCGCGTTCACCAGACTGCTGGTCCGCTCGGCTCGCTCCCCCACCCTGAGGGGCTCGACGAACTGGCAGCGACCTCCGGCGAACATCCGCTGCCGGTCCGGGATCGGCGGCAGGAAGTGCCCGTTCGCGGGGTGTCCGTCCGTTCCGAGCTCGGTCTGGCCCGGCCACTGGAGGAAGTAGAACCAGTGCCACAGCGGAGGAAGCGGATCCCCTGACGACGCCGTGGGTTCGGGCAGGTCCAGCATCGCCGACACCGCCGCCGTTTGCTCGGGCAGCAACGAGTCCTCGTCGGTCACGGGTCCTGGAGTCCAGGACTTCACATGTTCCTCGAGCGTGCTTGCTGGAATCTCCACTTCAAACCTTCCGTTGTCCTGAACCGCGCCTACCGAAACAAGCGGGTCACGTGCTGTCGCCGCGCTTGACGGCGTTGAGCAGGAGTTGGGCGACGTCGACGACCTCGACGGACTCGTTGGCGACCTGCTCGGACTTCCGGGTCGTGACGCCGTCGGAGAGCATCACCTTGCAGAACGGGCAACCGGTGGCGATCTTCGAGGGGGCGGTGCCCAGGGCCTCGTCGACGCGCTCCAGGTTGATCCGCTTGCCGATGCGCTCCTCCATCCACATGCGGGCACCACCGGCGCCGCAGCACATGGAGCGCTCCTCGTGGCGCGGCATCTCTCGGAAGGTCGCGCCCGCGGCGCCGACCAGGTCACGCGGCGGCGTGTAGACCTTGTTGTGCCGTCCCAGGTAGCAGGGGTCGTGGTAGGTCACGTCCTCGGCGACCGGGGCGACCGGGGTCAGGCGCTTCTCCCGCACCAGCTTGTTCAGCAGCTGGGTGTGGTGGACGACCTCGTAGTTGCCGCCGAGCTCGGAGTACTCGTTGGCGAGGCTGTTGAAGCAGTGCGCGCAGGTCGCGACGATCTTGCGCTTGCCCGGCTCGCGGTCCTCGAACACCGAGTTCAGGACCTCGACGTTCTGCTGGGCCATCATCTGGAAGATGAACTCGTTGCCCGCGCGGCGGGCCGGGTCACCGGTGCAGGACTCCTCCGGGCCCAGCACCTTGTACTTCACGCCCGCCATGTGCAGCAGCTCGGCGACGGCCTGGGTGGTCTTCTTCGCGCGGTCCTCGAAGGCACCGGCGCAGCCGACCCAGAACAGGTACTCGTCGTCCTCGGCGAGCTCACCGTCGAAGACCGGGACCTCGAAGTCCAGGTCCTCGGTCCAGGCCAGCCGGTCCTTGGCGTTCTGGCCCCACGGGTTGCCCTTGTTCTCCAGGTTCTTGAACATCCCGCCCAGCTCGGTCGGGAAGTTCGACTCGATCATGACCTGGTAGCGGCGCATGTCGACGATGTGGTCGACGTGCTCGATGTCCACCGGGCACTGCTCCACGCAGGCACCGCAGGAGGTGCAGGACCAGAGGACCTCGGGGTCGATGACGCCCATCTCCTCCGGGCCGCCGACCAGCGGCCGCTCGGCCTCGGCCAGCGCGAGAGCGTCGATCTTGGCCAGCTTCTCCTCGGCGCCGTCACCGGTGATGCCGACCTCGTCGCCGGCCATGTCCTTGCTGCCACCGGCGAGCAGGTACGGGGCCTTGGCGTAGGCGTGGTCGCGCAGCTGCGTGATCAGCATCTTCGGCGACAGCGGCTTGCCGGTGTTCCAGGCCGGGCACTGGGACTGGCAGCGACCGCACTCGGTGCAGGTCGTGAAGTCCAGCCAGCCCTTCCAGGAGAAGTCCTCGACCTTGCCCGCGCCGAACACGTCGGTGTCGGGGTCGGCTTCCTCGAAGTCCAGCGGCTTGCCGCCCGACATCATCGGCTTGACCGCGCCCAGGGCGACGTCGCCGTCGTCCTCGCGCTTGAAGTAGATGTTGAAGAACGCCGAGAACCGGTGCCAGGCCACACCCATCGTGGGGTTCGAGGCGATCACGATGACCCAGATCATCGCAGAGAGGATCTTGAACGTCGCGAACAACGAGATCGCCGCAGTGCTCGCCGGCAGCACGCTGCCCAAGGCGTAGGTCAGCGGAGCCGACCACACCGGCGCCTCGAACAAGCCAGCAGCCTGTTTGAAGGCACGCAGCCCGATGATCCCGAAACCCTCCAGCACCACCACGGCCTCGACGAAGTACGCCTGCCAGAAGTTCGAACCCTGGAACCGCGACACGCGACCCGCCCGCCGCGGATGCTCCCGCTGCCGCACACCGATCAACCAGAAGCCACCGAGCACCGTGCCGACACCCAGCAGCTCCACGACCAGGTTCCACGGACCGAACCAGCTCAGCACCGGCGTCTCGAACGCCGGCCAGAACACCTCGAAGTACGCCTCCAGAACGCTGAGGCTCAAGCCACCGAACCCGACCATCACCAACCAGTGCGCCACGCCCACGTGGCCCCATTTCAGCATCCGCGTGTGCCCGAGGATCTCCTTGAGCATGGTGCCGAACCTGGCCCCGAACGGCCCCGACCTTCCAGGAGCGGGCTGACCTAAACGGATCGACGAGATCATCCGCCAGACGGTCCGGAACGCCATCGCCACCGCCACGGCGGTCACGGCCAGGCAGATCAGCCCCAGGACGAGCTGCAGAGCACCCATGCTCACGGTCCTTCACTGAGTGGTTCGAGATTCCGGCGTGCCTGTGCCCACCCACGAAACGCAGGCACGCCGAGAACAGGGAGAGGCCTTCAGCTCTTGCGTGTGGTGACCTCGTCGGCCAGCTGCGGCGCGACCTTGAACAGGTCACCCACGACGCCGTAGTCGGCGATCTCGAAGATCGGCGCCTCCGGGTCCTTGTTCACCGCGACGATCGTCTTCGACGTCTGCATGCCCGCCCGGTGCTGGATCGCACCGGAGATGCCCAGCGCGATGTAGAGCTGCGGCGAAACGGTCTTACCGGTCTGACCGACCTGGAACTGGTGCGGGTAGTAACCCGAGTCCACCGCGGCACGCGAGGCACCCACGGCGGCACCCAGCGTGTCGGCCAGCTTCTCCACGACCTCGAACTGCTCGGCCGAACCGACACCACGACCACCGGAGACCACGATGCTGGCCTCGGTGAGCTCCGGGCGGTCGCCGGCCTCGGCCGGCTGCCGACCGGTGATCTTGGCACCGGAGGAGGCCGGAACCTCGACCTGCTCGACCGCCGCGGCACCCGAGGCCTGCTCGGCCTCGATGGAACCGGGCAGCACGGTGATCACCGGGGTGCCCTGGGTGACCTTCGCCTTGGCGTCGTAGGTGCCACCGAACAGCGAGTGCGAAGCAACGCCCTCACCGTCGACGTCCACGACCTCCGACAGCAGACCCGAACCCAGGCGGATCGCCAAACGACCGGCGACCTCCTTGCCGTCCACCGACGCCGGCACCAGCACCGCCGCCGGGCTCGCCGAACCCGCCAGCGCGGCCAGCACGTCGACCTGCGGCGTCACCAAGAACTCCGCGGCCTCGGCGGACTCGGCCGCGTAGACCTTCGCCGCACCGTAGGAGCCCAGCGCCTCGGACAGCTTGCCCGCCGTACCCGGCTCGCCGACCACGACCGCCGACGGCTCACCGATGCGACGCGCGGCGGTCAGCAGCTCGTACGTGACCTTCTTGACCTCGCCGTCCACGTGATCGACGAGGACCAGAACCTCAGCCATGAATTTGCCTCCTCGAAAACCGTGAACGACTCAGAGCAGCTTCTCGCCGGCCAGGAACTCGGCAACGCCAACGCCGCCTTCGCCCTCGTCGGTGACCTTCACACCACCGGACTTCGGCGGCTTCGGAGCGGACTCGACCACCTGGGAGCCGGCATTGGCCAGACCCACCTCGGAGGCGTCGATCCCCGCATCGGCCAGCGACAGCGCGCTCACCGGCTTCTTCTTCGCGGCCATGATGCCCTTGAACGACGGGTACCGCGGCTCGTTGATCTTCTCCGTCACGCTCACCACAGCCGGCAGACCCGACTCGACGGTCAGGATGCCCGCGTCGGTCTCGCGCTCGACCTTCACCGACGAACCGTCGGTCTCGACCTTGCGCGCGAAGGTCAGCTGCGGCCAGCCGAGCACCTCGGCGACCATGGCCGGCACCGCACCGGAGCGACCGTCGGTCGCCTCGTTGCCGGCGATGACCAGGTCGACACCCTCAACGGTGCCGATGACCTTCGCCAGCGCCTTGGCGGTGGCGGGCGCGTCGGTGCCGTGCAGCGCCTCGTCGGCGAGGTGCACCGCCTTGTCCGCGCCCATCGACAGCGCCTTGCGGATGGCATCCGTGGCGCGATCCGGGCCCATGCACACGACGGTCACTTCGCCGCCCTGAGCCTCCTTGATCAACAGCGCCTCCTCCACGGCGCGCTCGTTGATCTCATCCAACACGGCGTCCGCTGCTTCACGGTCCAACGTGTGATCCGCAGCAGACAGCTTCCGTTCGGAATACGTGTCGGGCACCTGCTTCACCAACACAACAACGTTCATTTCCAGTAAATGCCCTTCTAGCAAGATCCTGATCAGGAGCGCCGTGACAGCGCTGCGACGGCTGAGAAACCACTCCGACTGCGCCGATTCCACCGGCCTCGCCCGCAGCACCGCCCACATCAGCCGGAAATGACGCAGCCGACGAGCTCGGCGACAGCAACTGGCCGAAGCTCGTCGGCAGCACGCCGTCAGTACGCCCGGGGAAGCCCCAGCACCTTCGAGGACACGTAGTTGAGGACCATCTCCTGGGAGAACGGCGCATTGCGCAGCAGGCGGACCTCCCGCCACAGCCGCTCCACGTGGTACTCCTTCGCGTAGGCGTACCCACCGTGCGTCGACAGGGCTCGGTCACACGCTTCGAAACCCGCCTCAGCGCCGAGGAACTTGGCCGCGGCCGACTCGGGGCCACAGGGCTGGTCCGCGTCGAACAACTCGGCGGCCTTCATCGCCATCAGCTCGGCGGCTTCCAGTCGGATCCACGAGTCGGCGAGCGGGTGGGCGACCGCCTGGTTCTTCCCGATCGGGCGGTCGAACACGACCCGGTCCCCCGCGTACTTCGTGGCCAGCTCCAGCGCGGCACGACCCAGACCGATGCCCTCCATCCCGACCACGGCGCGCTCGGGGTTCAGGCCGTCGATCAGGTAGTAGAAGCCCTTGTCCACCTCACCGACGACTTCATCATCGCTGACCTCGAGGTTGTCGATGAACAGCTCGTTGGAGTCGATCGACGCCCGTCCCAGCTTCTCGATCTCCCGGACGGTGATCCGCTCACGATTGAGGTCGGTGAAGAACAGGGTCATGCCGTGCAGCGGCTTGTCCTCGCGGCGCGGCGACGTGCGTGCCAGCAGCAAGATCTTGTGGGCGTTCTGGGCATTGGTGATCCACACCTTCTGCCCGTTGACCAACCAGCCACCGTTGATCTTCTCGGCCCTGGTCGTGATCCGGGAAGTGTCCACACCAGCCGTTGGTTCGGTGACGCCGAACGCCATGAGGAGCTCGCCCTTGGCGAGTTTCGGCAGCCACTCCCGCTTCATCTCCTCGGAGCCGTGCTTGAGGATCGGAGCCGGCGGGAACACGTAGAAGTGGACTGCGGAACCGCCGCTCATCCCCGCACCGGAGGCAGCGATCTCCGACATCATGACCGCTGACTCGGTCAGACCGAGGCCGATGCCCCCGTATTCCTCGGGGATCATCGCTCCGAGCCAGCCACCATCGGCGAAGGCTTTCACGAACTCCCAGGGGTATTCGTGCTTGCGGTCCTTCTCCAGCCAGTACTCGTAGTCGAACTTCTGCGCCAGCTCACGGGTCGCCTTGCGCACGACCTCGACGGTGCTCTCTTCGTGCGAAGTCATCTTTCTCCTTATGCTCTGCGCGACTGGGGTCGGCCTGCCTGCGACGTCAGGAGGCCGCTGCGGATTCAGCCGCGGACCGCTTGATCATCAGTCCGGCGCGCAAGGCGTCGCAGACGATCTCGTCGCGCTGATTGATCCCGTAGTGGCGGAAGTGCACGATGCCTGAATCGGTGCGGCTCTTGGATTCGCGCTTGCTCACGATCTCGGTGCGCGCGCGGATCGTGTCGCCGTGGAAGACCGGGTTGGGGAACTTGACCTCGCCGAACCCGAGGTTGCCCAGCGTCGTCCCCTGCGTGGTGTCGGGCACGGTGACACCGGAGACCAGGCCCAGGATGAACAGACTGTTGACCAACCGCTGCCCGTGGATGCTGTTCTTGCTGTACTCGGCGTCGAGGTGCAGCGGCGCCAGGTTCAAGGTCAACGTGCTGAACAGCACGTTGTCAGTCTCGGTGACGGTGCGCCGCGTCGCGTGCTCGATGACGGCACCGGGTTCGAACTCCTCGAAGTAAAGACCGGGCATGGCGGATGTCCTTTGCGTTCGTGTGGAAGTCCGGGTGATGACGGGACCCGCTCCAACGCGGCTCCGCCGACTCCCGGAGGCGCGGCGGGGTCCAGATCGAGCAGTGCAGATACTGAACCTTGCAAACAATATATTATGTTTACCCTAGCGCCGCAGTCCAGTCAACGACAACGCGGAGCCTCATGTCGACCTCAGGCGGCCTCTTCTTGCGCGCGCCCGCCCCAGCAAGCCGCAGCAGTGTGACTCAAGGCACGTTCACGATAAAATATTTTACATTATCGTTGATCCCGTCGATAGTGGCAGGCATGGCAGCAGTCAGTTCTGAGGACTTCGAACCAATCCTGGCTCTGGTGCGCGACTTCGTGCGCTCGAAGGTCGTACCGCGCGAGCAGGAGATCATGGAAGCCGACGCCATCCCCTCCGACCTGCGCAAGCAGGCCGAGGAGATGGGGCTGTTCGGGTACGCGATCCCGCAGGAGTGGGGCGGGCTCGGCCTGGACCTCACGCAGGACGTCGAGCTCGCGTTCGAGTTCGGCTACACCTCATTGGCTCTGCGGTCGATGTTCGGGACCAACAACGGGATCGCCGGCCAGGTCCTGGTCAATTTCGGTACCGACGAGCAGAAGGCCACCTGGCTCGAGCGAATCGCATCCGGCGAGGTGGTGGCCTCCTTCGCACTGACCGAACCGGGCGCCGGATCGAACCCCGCGGGATTGCGCACCAGCGCGGTCCGCGATGGTGACGACTGGGTGATCGAGGGGCAGAAGCGGTTCATCACCAATGCCCCGATCGCCGACCTGTTCGTGGTCTTCGCACGTACGCGGCCGGCCGACGACTCCGGAACAGGGATCGCGGTCTTCCTCGTGCCCGCGAACACTCCCGGTGTCGAAGTGGGAACCAAGGACCAGAAGATGGGTCAAGAAGGCGCTTGGACCGCGGACGTGCACTTCTCCGGTGTGCGGGTGCCCGGCTCAGCGCTGGTGGGCGGCTCCGAAGACGCCGGATACCGCGCTGCCATGACCTCCCTCGCCCGCGGCCGCGTGCACATCGCCGCCCTTGCCGTCGGCAGCGCCCAACGCGCCCTGGACGAATCCGTCGCCTACGCTGCCTCGGCCACCCAAGGTGGCAACGCGATCGGCGAGTTCCAGCTCGTGCAGGCCATGCTCGCCGACCAGCAGACCGGTGTCCTGGCCGGCCGCTCCCTGGTGCGCGAGACCGCGCGCAACTACGTCAGCGGTGCCGACACCCGCATCGGACCGTCGGCCGCCAAGCTCTACTGCACCGAGATGCTCGCCAAGGTCGCCGACCTGGCGGTCCAGGTCCACGGTGGCACCGGGTACATGCGCGAGGTCCCGGTCGAGCGCATCTACCGCGACGCGCGGCTGCTCCGGCTCTACGAAGGCACCAGCGAAATCCAGAGGCTCATCATCGGCGGCGGGCTCGTGCGCAACGCACAGCGACGCGCAGCAGGCTGAACACTCGACAGGCGGAAGTAGGAAACCGATGAGACTCAGTTCCGACGAGCAGCAGATGGTTGCCCTGGTTCGGGAATTCGTCGACGAGCGGGTGCGCCCGCGGGTCCGTGAGTTCGAAGAAGACGACATCTATCCCGCGGAGTTCATCGAGGAGATGAAACAGCTCGGGTTCTTCGGTCTGCTCGCACCCGCTGACAGCGGCGGAGTCGACGTCAGCACCGCTTGCTTCTCGCAGATCACCGAAGAGCTCGCGCGAGGTTGGATGAGCCTGGCCGGTGCGATCGGCGGGCACTCGGTGATCACGTACCTGATCAAGACCTTCGGCACGCCGGAGCAACGCGAGCGCTACCTGCCCAAGATGGCCGACGGAACGATCCGGGCGACCATGGCCCTCACCGAGCCCGGTGGCGGAAGTGACCTGCAGGCGATGCGCACGCACGCCGTACCGGACGGGGACGGCTGGTCGATCACCGGTTCGAAGACGTGGATTTCCAACGCCGCGCACTCCGGTCTGATCGGCCTCCTCTGCATCACCGACAGCACGGCCAAGCCCGCGCACAAGGGCATGAGCGTGCTGCTCGTCGAACCCGGCGACGGGCTCGTCATCTCCAAGAAGTTGTCCAAGCTCGGCTACCGCGGCGTCGAGGCCTGCGAGCTCGTCTTCGACGAGATGCACGTGCCAGGCGACGCAGTGCTCGGCGGCACGGCCCACCAAGGCTGGTCCCAGATGATGCGCGGCCTGGAGGTCGGGCGCATCCAGGTCGCCTCCCGCGCCCTGGGTGTCGGGCAGGCCGCTCTCGACGCCGCCGTCCGCTACTCCCAGGAACGCGAGTCGTTCGGCAAGCCGATCTGGAAGCACCAGTCGGTCGGCAACCAGCTGGCCGACATGGCCACCAAGATGCGCGCCGCCAGGCTGCTCACCCTCGACGCGGCCGAACGCCTCGATGCAGGTGAGCGCTCCGACATGGAGGCCGGAATGGCCAAGCTGTACGCCTCGGAGGCCGCCATGGAAGTGGCGCTCGACGCGATTCGAGTCCACGGCGGGTACGGCTACTCCAAGGAGTACGACGTCGAACGCTACTTCCGCGACGCACCGCTGATGATCGTCGGTGAAGGGACCAACGAGATCCAGCGCAACGTGATCGCCGCACAGCTGATCAACCGGAACAAGATCTGACGGACGACCACAGCAAAGGAACTGACATGGCACAGCCACTGCTCGAGGGCCGCACCGCGGTGATCACCGGAGGCGCGCAGGGCATCGGACTCGCCATCGCACAGCGCTTCACCGCCGAGGGCGCGCGCGTCGTGCTCGCCGACCTCAACGGCGACGCCGCCGAACTCGCCGCACAGCAACTGGGCGGACCCGACGTCGCCAAGGGCATCCGCTGCGACGTCACCGCCGAGCCAGACGTGGACGCTCTTCTCGCGGCCGCTGAAGAGAGCTTCGGCCCGACGGACGTCATGGTCAACAACGCCGGCATCACTCGCGACGCCACGATGCGCACGATGACCGAGGAGCAGTTCGACCAGGTTGTCAACGTCCACCTGAAGGGCACCTGGAACGGCACCCGCAAAGCCTCGGCCCTGATGCGCGAACGCAAGCGCGGCACCATCGTCAACCTCTCCTCGCTGTCCGGCAAGGTCGGAATGGTCGGCCAGACCAACTACTCCGCAGCCAAAGCGGGGATCGTCGGCCTCACCAAGGCCGCGGCCAAGGAGATGGCCCACCACGGCGTCCGGGTCAACGCGATCCAGCCTGGGCTCATCCGCACAGCGATGACCGAGGCGATGCCCCAGAAGGCTTGGGACCAGAAGATGGACGAGATCCCGATGAAGCGAGCCGGCGAGGTCGCCGAGGTCGCCTCCGTCGCGCTCTTCCTCGCCTCCGACCTCTCCTCCTACATGACCGGCACGGTGCTGGAAGTCACCGGCGGCCGCTTCATGTGAGCGCGTGGTGCCCGGACGCAGCAGAACCCGAATCGCGAGGTTCCCGCTCCGGGCACCACGGCCTTCTCAAGCTTGAAAGGGCAACAGCATGACCCGCACCTTCACCTCGATGAACGAGGTCAAAGCCGCGCTCGGTGACGAGCTCGGCCCCACAGCGCCACTGGTGGTCACCCAGGAACGGATCACAGCCTTCGCCGACGCGACCGGTGACCACCAGTGGATCCACGTCGATCCCGAACGAGCCACCGCCGGCCCGTTCGGCACGACCATCGCCCACGGCTACTTGACCCTCTCGCTGCTCCCCCACTTCGGCCAGCAGCTCTTCCACCTCGATTTCGGTACCGCCAGGATCAACTACGGGCTCAACAAGGCCCGGTTCCCTTCTCCGGTCCCCTCGGGATCGACGGTGCGTGCCAAGGCCACGTTCATCGACCTTCAGGAGGGGCCCGCCGGCGCCACCCTGACGACCCGGTATGTCATCGAGCTCGACGGGGCGACCAAACCGGCTTGCGTGGCCGAGTCCTTGGTCCTCCTGTCCTGAACCCGGCTCACCCTCCTGCTGAGTCCGGTCGTTGAACGGCCTGCTTGAGCCTGAACGACCGTTGCTCATCGAAAAGCGGAGATGGGGCGTGAGCACTGTGTGCCTCACGCCCCATCTCCGCTTTTCGATGAGCCCTTGGTTACAACCCGAGCGATTCTGCCAGCTCGATGATGCCCTCAGCCGTCTTCACGTGCGCGATGTCAATGTGCTGCCCCTCGAAGTCGACCGCCGAGCTGCCCTGCTTCTCCGCATCCCGGTAAGCCGCGATCATGCGGCGGTAGAAGTCGACGGTCTCGGGTGAAGGTGTGAAGACCTCGTTGGCGATGGCGACGTGCGACGGGTGGATGCAGACCATGCCCCGGTAGCCCAGGCGACGACCATCCTCGATGAAGCGCCGGCACCCGTCGAGGTCCTTGATGTCCTGCCAGACGCCCGTGACCGGGTGGTGAATGCCCGCGGCTCGGGCCGCGAGGATGATCCGGCTGCGCAGGTACAGAGTCTCCAGGCCTTCCGGAGTGAACTCGAAGCCCAGCTCGCGCCCGACGTCGGCGTTCGGACCGGTCGCGCCCAGCAGGCTCGACACCCGCGGGCTCGCCGCTGCGATCTCCTCGCAGTGCGCCATCGAGACCGCGGTCTCGAAGCTGACGATCAAGCCGATCGATCCCGGTTCCAACCCGTCGCGCTCCTCGATGTGGGAGACGACGGCATCGATCCGCACGATCTCCTCCGAGGTGAACACCTTGGGCAGGAACAAGCCGGCAAGTCCAGGAACCACGACGTTCTCGACATCCGCACCGAACAGTCCGCTGTCGAAGCTGTTCGGCCGCACCCAAACGTCGCTGCCCACACCTGCCTCGTCCAGGCGCTCGATCGTCTCCTGAACGGTCTTGCGCGCCTCTTCCTTGTGCGTGGGCGGCACGGAGTCCTCGAGGTCGAGGATCACCGCGTCCGCCCCGGCGGACACGGCCTTCTCAGCCCAGGTCGGTTTGTGTCCCGGGACGAAGAGCATTGATCGATACGGCTTCAACGGTGGTCCTCCTTGCGTGGAGTACGGCGGGTGTCTCCGCCCGTCGCACGGTGCCGTCTTCTGCCTCGGCCAAAGACGCCAGGTTCTATATATTATATATTAGATCGTATTCTTGCTGCCCTATGAGCCGACGAGGACTACGTCAGCGTCTTGATCCAGCGGGCTCGCCCGTCCAGGATTCGATCAGCTCCTGCACATCGACGACCTGCGCGCTGGGAGGGGCCGGTTCCCTCGCTGGAGTCCGGCTGAAGCGCGGCGCCGGCGAGGGGTGCAGCACGCCGTCGATGCTCTGGAAGACCTGCCGCTCCGCGTTGTGCGGATCTGCGGCTGCTTCCTCGAACGTCAACACCGGGGTGACGCATGCGTCGGTGCCGCCGTAGATGGAGGCCCACTCGGCCTGCGTCTTGGACGCCACCGCTCCCGCGATCAGCTTCCTCAACCGAGGCCAGGAATCCCGGTCTTGCTGGTCCGGCCAGTTGCTGGTGTCGACGCCCAGCCGCGAGATGAACGCCTGGTAGAAGTCTGATTCCAGAGCGCCTACCGCGATGTAGCGTCCGTCCGCGCAGAGGTACGTGTCGTAGTACGGCGCTCCCGAGTCCAGCCAGTTCGTACCGGGCTCGTCGCTGAACAGACCGGCAGCTCGCAGGCCCTGGAGCTTGGCCGTCAGGAGCGCGACGCCGTCGACCATCGCGGCGTCCACGACCTGTCCTCGTCCGGATCCGCGCGCCTCCAACACAGCGCACACGATGCCGAAGGCCGCGACCGTTCCACCACCGGCGTAGTCGCCCAACAAGTTGATCGGAGGACGCGGCGCCTCACCGGCCCGAGCCATGGCGTGCAGCGCCCCGGACTGCGCGACGTAGTTGATGTCGTGACCGGCCTGCCTCGACAGCGGCCCGCTCTGTCCGTAGCCCGTGAGCCGAGCGTAGACGGCAGTCGGGTTGCGCTCCAGCACGACGTCGGGCCCGAGGCCCAACCGTTCCGCAACGCCGGGGCGATACCCCTCCACGAACACGTCCGCCGACTCCACGAGCGTGAGGACTGCTTCCACGCCGTCGGGGTCTTTGAGGTCGACCGCGACGGCATCCACTCCCCTATCAGCCAGGTCGTGTTCGGGGCGCAGCCCCTCGGTGTTGGCCAGCGCACGCTGCCTCCGGTTGGCCGGGCGAACCACTCGGACGACCTCCGCCCCCATGTCGGCCAGGAGCATGCCGGCGAAGGGCACCGGGCCCATACCCGCGAGCACCACGACCCGAACACCTTCCAAAGGCCCGCTCACGCCACGCCCTCCCCAATATCCGCCGACGTAGGGCACTGCCCATCAGGATTTTGCTCGTTCACTGCACGACGCGGACACGCACGCGCTCCGCCACCGTCACACATCTCGTTCGATCAGCGCGACCTTGACGTGGTCGGGCCGCTTGAGCGTCCCGTCCGGGACCATCTCAACATTCGTCTTCACGTTGAGCGCCGAGCGGATGCGCTGTTCGAGCTTCGAACGGAGCTCATCCCGCTGGTGCTCATCCATGCCCCGCGCGTGCTCGACGACGACGGGAAGCGGGCGCTGAGTTGAATGGCCTTCGAAGTCCGGCCGAATCCGCATTTCGCCGGTCGTGTCCGGGGCGAGTTCGACGACCAGTTGTTTGATCGCCGACGGGAACACGTTGATACCGCGGACGATCAGCATGTCGTCGGTGCGCCCGATGCAACGCACCTTGAAACCCGTCCTCCCACAGGAGCAATCAGTCCCAGTGACGACGACGTGATCTCTGGTCCGGAATCGAAGAACGGGTGACGCCTGGCGGCGCAGCGCGGTGTAGACAAGCTCACCTTGCACACCCTCGACGGGGTCGAGTCGATCACCCGTGTCCGGGTCGATCAGTTCCGCGACCATGAGGTCGGGAGACAGGAAGTGCATTCCGTCGTTGGCCTCGCACTCGCCCCAATAGGTGCATGCGATGTCGGTTCCGCCGAGCATCTCCCGCGACGTCGCGCCCCACAAGTTCTCGAGGTTCTCGCGCACGGCGGGAAGACCGCCTCCGGGCTCGCCACCGACGCTGATGGCCCGGACACCGAGATCACGAGCGGAAAGGCCGACGATCTTCGGCGCCTGTTCAGCGAGATGGGCCAAGAAGTGCGGCGTTCCGATCATCGCGTTCGGGCGTTGATCGGCCTGCACCCGCAGCAATCGCTCCGCGCCCGCTTCGGCGCCGATGGGGATGTCGACGATGCCCATGTACTGCATGATCTGGATCACCGGTAGCCCACCGACGAAGCCCTTGCTCATGCCGAACGCGTGCAGCAGTCGATCTCCCGGGCGGAACCCGTTCGCGTACAGCGCGCGGGCGCCCAGCTCGCACCAGGTCTCGATATCGGTGCTGGTCAGCCCCACGTACGACGGGCTGCCCGTGGTACCGGACGACGCCTGCACCTGCACGATGTCGGCCGCGTCAGCGGCCACATGCGTGCCGAGAGGCGGCGAGGAGGCCAGGCTGTCGCGCAGTTCCTGCTTCTCGGTGAACGGCAACTCGGCCAGATCATCGACCGTCCTGATCTTGGCCGCCTCGACCTTGTGCTCGGTGAATTTGTCCTGGTAGAAGGCGCTGTTCGCCGCCAGGTACGCCAGCTGTTCACGCAGGCGTTCGTCCTGAATCGCGCGGGCCTGCGCAGGGGAAAAGGTCTCGACCTCGCTCCAGTACTGGGCCGAGAAAGGAGCGGCTGCCATTGACGCCTCCAGCGTATCTTTCGTGCTCCGACAAATGAGTTCCTGCGGCGGTGCTCACGCCGTTTCGAAGGTCGCGGCCAGCCCCTGCCCACCTCCGACGCACATCGTGGCGAGTCCAGTACCACCACCGCGCCGGGTGAGCTCGTGCAGCAGCGTGGTGACCATCCGCATGCCGGTGGCACCAATGGGATGGCCGAGCGAGATTCCGGATCCGTTGACGTTGAGCCGATCGTGGTCGTGCCACCCCCAGCCCTCCAGAACTGCCAGCACCTGCACGGCGAACGCCTCGTTGAGCTCCACGAGATCCAGACCGTCCAGGAACCCACGTGTGTCGGTGCCGGCCCGGGCGGCGAGCTTTCCGACGGCGGGCACGGGACCGATGCCCATTCGGGCCGGGTCGCAGCCAGCCGCGGCCCAGCCGCCGAGGTAGCCGAGCGGCTCCAATCCGAGTTCGCTCAACCGGTCCTCGGCGACGATCAGGCAGGCTGCTGCGGCATCGTTCTGCTGAGCGGCGTTCCCCGCCGTGACGGTCCCGTCGGGCACGATGGTCCGCAAGCGGGCCAGCGTGTCCGGAGTCGAGTCGGGGCGGACTCCTTCGTCGGTGCTGACGACGATCGGGTCGCCCTTGCGCTGCGGGACCTCGATGGGGACCACCTCGGCGTCGAACCGGCCATCCCGCCACGCCGCGCCAGCCCGTTGCTGGCTGCGCGCTGCGTAGGCGTCCGCCTGCGCCCGGCTGATGCCGCAATCGGTGGCGAGGTTCTCGGCCGTCTCGATCATCCCCGAGATCCGTCCGAAGCGGGCTTCCGGCTGCGATCGCTCACGCCCCCGGTCGAGCCGGTCGTAGAGCGAAACAGTGCCGGCGCGAGCGCCCCACCTCGTCGCTGTCGAGTAGTACTCGATCCGGCTCATCGATTCGACGCCGCCCACCAGGACCACGTCGGCGGCACCGGTCTGAACCATCATGGCGCCTGTGACCAGGGCTTGGAGCCCACCACCGCACCGGCGGTCCAGCTGCATTCCCGGAACCTGGATCGGCAACCCGGCGTGCAACGCCACCCAGCGCCCTACGCAGGGAACCTCGGAATTGGCGTAGGACTGGGCGAAGACGACGTCGTCGATGCGCTCAGCATCCACACCAGACCTCGCCACCACCTCCCGGACGACCGCGGCCGCCAGGTCCTCCACCGGCACATCGCGAAGGGCTCCGCCAAAAGCGCCGACGGGCGTGCGCATGGGGCTGACGATCGCGGCGCGTCGCAAAGAATTCGAAGCGGACACGGTTCACTCTCCTAGACTGGGCTGCTCGGCAGCTCTTCCTCTTGCTATGCCGCGACTTCGTGCCCACCGAGGCGGGTGCAAGACGTCTTCATCGATCAGCCCGTCCTGCTTCGGCGACCTCCGCGCGGATCGCCTCGGTGTCCGCGCCCAGCGCGGGAACACGGCCGTCGGGGACCTTCCACTCCGTGCCGAGCGCGGGCGGGAGGAGGACCGGCACCGGACCAACAGGCGTGCCCACTTGCCTCCAACGACCGCGCTCGGCCAGTTGCGGGTGGTTCGCGAGATCGCGAACGCTGTTCAGCCGGGCGTTTCCGATTCCTGCTTCATCGGCGAGCAGCTGGATCTCAGCCAGATCGCGCTGAGCGCACCATTGTTCGAGGATCTCGTCGAGCTCCTCACGCAGCGCCACCCGATCCGCGTTGTGGGCATAACGGGAGTCGTCCGCCAGCTCAGGGCGTTGCAGGAGGTCCCGCGCCAACCGTTGCCATTCGCGGTCGCTGGTCGTACCGAGCACAGCCGTTTGGCCGTCCTTGGTGGCATAAGCACCATAAGGCGCGATCATCGGCGACCCCATGCCCACTGGCTCGGGCTCCGGCCCACCGTGCAGCACACCGTTGAGCGCGAAGCCCATCATCTCGGCCACGACATCGAGCATCGCGATCGGAATCACGGTGCCGCGCCCACTGTGCTGACGCTCGTACAGCGCGGCCAGAACTGCGGATTTGGCGTAGAGCGCCGTCCCGATGTCGGCGATGGGCACGCCTGGTTTGGCGGGAGCGCCGGGCAAGCCGGTGATCGAGCAGGAACCGCCTTCGGCCTGGACGAGCAGGTCGTAGGCCCGCTTGTGGTCGAGCGAACCACCGGTCCCGTAGCCGGAGATGTCCACGACGATCAGCCGCGGATGGCGCGCCACCAGATCAGCCGGATCCAGGCCCAGCCGCCGCAGAGCGCCGGGAGCCAGGTTGCTGACCAGCACATCGGCCTTCGCCAGCAATCGCGCGAAGACCTCGATGTCGGAGGAGTCGGTCAAGTTCAGCGCCGCTGATTCCTTGCCGTGGTTGAGCCAGACGAAGTGCGCCGCCATACCGCGCACCACGTCGTCGTAATGCCGCGTCGAGTCACCACCGGCGGGGTTCTCGATCTTGACCACCCGCGCCCCCAGGTCTGCGAGGTGGCGAGTGCACAGCGGGGCCGAGATCGCCTGTTCGATCGACAGGACCGTGACCCCCTCCAGGGGAGCGCTCACGCAGCGGCTCCTTCCACATCAACGACAACAAAAATATATTATGCTTTCTATTTGGTTAGGTCAATGGCAAGAGATCAAACGGCCAACCCGCTTGCGCCTGGGACCAAGCACGCGGACTGCGGCGAACTCTCTGGTTCCCGTGCCTGCTTGCCGTGGGACGGCCGAGATCAGGCCCTCAGCAGTGCCGCGAACTCGGACGC
The DNA here is from genome assembly GCF_054778355.1 of Saccharopolyspora tripterygii. Lineage (NCBI taxonomy): Bacteria > Bacillati > Actinomycetota > Actinomycetes > Pseudonocardiales > Pseudonocardiaceae > Saccharopolyspora > Saccharopolyspora tripterygii. The sequence continues at coordinate 185,059 of NZ_BAAGZP010000016.1, forward strand.
CGGCGTGTCCAGGTCCTCCGTTGTGATAGCGCTCAGAAGCGCTTCGCTGCGTTCGGCGCCGATCACCGAAACGGTCAGCTCGTGGAACTTCGCGTCCAGGTCCTCCTGCGGCATCGGGTTCTCGGCGGTCCCGGTGGGGTTGTCGACGAACACGCTCTCACTGGTGCCGTCCTGGTAGCGCACCGCGATGTCGCCTACCCAACGGCCCCGGTAGGACGTGTCCAACTCCGGCTTTACCTCGATCCGGACCTTGCTCGCCAAGATCGCCACGTCGCTGCCCTCACCGATGTCGAGCCGACCGGCCATGTAGTCGTGGTGGCTTTGGAAGCCGTTGCCCTTGCCCAGCATCGACAGGGAGAACTGGTAAGGGAGGCTGTACTGGAGGTGTTCGATGATCTTCGGCGCTCTCGCGTTCGCGTTCTTGTTGCCGATCACCACGTCACCGCCGGTCTGAATTCCCAACAGCACCGATTCGACCTCGGCCGGGCGCCCGGCCAACCGACGTGCCCCGTCGATGTACGCGTGGTTGATTCCGCAGCAGCAGTAGGGCTTGACCCACACACGGGTGATCTCGAAGGTCTTGTCCAGGCCGAACGTGGCGGCGGCTTCATCGGGGACGGACCGGCCAACGAACGCGTGGAAGAAACCCTTCGCGCCGGACAGGAAGGTGGTCGGGCCGGTGATACCGGCGGCGGCCATCTCTGCCGCACGGATCCCGTTGCGAGTGCCGATCCCCGAGTGAACGCGCTTGATCGAACCTCCAGACGAGGTGTACTCGGTGGTTCCCGACGCGTGGCTGAGGCCGATGGCGAGCGCGTGCACCGTGGTCTCGAAGTCGAAGCCGCGCATCTTGGCGACCACGGCGGCAGCGCCGAAGTTCGACAGCAGCCCGTGCGGGTGGAAGCCGCGTTCGAGCAATTCGGGTGCGGCCAGGTTCCCGATCCGGGTGTAGACCTCGTACCCCGCGACGATGCCTGTCACGACCTCCCGCATCGAGGACCCGAGTTCCTCACCGATGGCGAGCGCGGCCGACACCACACAACTCCCGGGATGTGATGAGCTCGCGCGGTGGGCGTCGTCGTACTCGAAACCGTGTCCGAACGTCGAGTTGACGAACGCGGCGTCCGCAGCGCTCATCGCATCACCGCTGGTAGTCACGTGCGAGCTACCTGGAGCATGGGCCGAGCGGGTCAGGTCGAGAACTGCTCGGCTCCACGGCAGTGCCGCACTGCCGATCTGGACGGCCAGCTGGTCCTGCATCAAGCGCCGAGCCCCGGCGAGCGCGTCGGCGGGGATCGAGTCGAAGGTGAGCTCGGTGACGAGCTTCGCCGCAGCCTCTTCGACCGGGGGGATGGTTTCCATGGTGGTCGCCTTTCGCGTGCAGGGTCCGGACAGCGGCATGTTCACCGCGGCAAGCCGTACGACTTGAGTTCGACGTAGGCGTCGAAGCCCTCGAGGCCTGCTTCGCGTCCGATCCCGCTGTTCTTGAAACCGCCGATCGGTGCGGTGAAGCCGACCGGATTGCCGTTGACCTCAACAGTGCCGGTGCGGATTTGCCGCGCCACCGACAAGGCGCGGTCGGTGTCGTCTGAGAACACCGAACCGTTGAGTCCGTACTCAGAGTTGTTGGCGATCTCGACGGCCTCTTCCTCACCCTCGAACGTGTGCACCGCGAGCACCGGGCCGAAGATCTCCTCTTTAGCGATCTTCGCGTTCGGATCCACGTCGGCGAACACCGTCGGAGCGACGTACCAGCCGCGGTCGAGGTGACCGGGGCGATCCCCGCCAACGAGCAGCGACGCTCCCGACTTCGTGCCATCGGCGATGTAGCCCTCCACCCGGGCGCGCTGGTTCGCGCTCACCAAGGGGCCGATTTCGGTCTCCGGGTCGAACGGGTCGCCCACCGGCATCGACTTGATCAGCTCAACCAAGCGATCGTGCAGTTCGTCCCGCCGCGACCGCGCCACCACAATTCGTGTCTTGTTGCTGCACACCTGACCGCTGTTGCGCAAGGAAGCCGCTCGAATGGCGGGAATGACAGCGTCGAGATCGGCGTCTTCGAGCACCACTGCCGCCGACTTGCCACCAAGCTCGAGCGTCACCCTGCGCAGATCCTGGCCGCACAGAGAGGCGATCCGCCGCCCAGCCGCAGTCGAACCGGTGAACGAGACCTTGTCCACGCCGCTGTGGCGCACGAGGTGCTCGCTGGCCTCGCGCTGAGCGGGGACGATGTTCACGACCCCTTCCGGGAGCCCGGCCTTCTCGAGCAGGTGACCGAGCAGGTACGAGTCGAGCGGTGTCTCGGGCGAGGGTTTGATGACCATCGTGCATCCTGCGAGCAATGCAGGAGCGAGTTTGATCATCGTGATGAGCAGCGGTGCATTCCACGGCACGATTGCAGCGACGACACCGACCGGTTCGCGTATGACCAGCGCACTACCGGTCGCGGACTTGCGGGTATCGGCCCACGGGTAGCTGGGTGCGAGTTCCAGGAAGGCGTCCAGCAGCAGACGCGGGGCGATGGCCTGCATCTTCGTCGAGAGAGTGATCGGACAACCCATTTCGGCGCTGACCAGCTTGGCCACGTCGTCCTCGTGGGCGGCGAGCTCAGCGCTGAGCTCGCGCAACACCGCGATCCGCTGCTCGAGCGGCATGCGAGGCCAAGGCCCCTTGTCGAACGCGTGGCGCGCCGAGCTCACCGCGGCGTCGATATCGGCTTCAACGCCTTCCGGGACACGTGCCACCGGCTGCTCGGTGGCGGGTGAAATCACCTCGAAGATCCGATCGGACGCCGGCGGCACCCACCGACCTCCGACGAACAACTTGTCGTACTGACCTTGCCAGAGATCCGTCTGTCGGTTCATCGGGTCGTTCCTCTGTCTTTCACCCCGGCTCACGGAAGATCCGAACCGGTGGTCGCAGTCGCGGTGCAGGAGAGGCGAGTCACCAATGTAAACTACATAATATTTTTTCTTGACGGAAGTGCTGCCGTCCGCAGGAGTAAACTCCCAGCGCAGACCCGCATCAAGGGCACAACTTGGGCCGCTGGATACCGCCACGGCTTCACCCCGTGCCCAACGGACGCGACCCTCACGGTCGACGCCCAGGGCCCCGCGCAACCGGGCCGAGTCCGCGGCGCCCGGAGGTTGACCGACCGAGCTCGCTCATATTATATAAAATATGACAGTAACCTGGCAGTGAAGGCGGGCACCATGCAGCACAAGCCGCTCGACGGCATCCGAATCCTCGAGATCGGGGGCTACATCGCCCTCCCCTTCGGGACATCGTTCCTCTGCGCGCTGGGCGCCGAAGTCGTGAAGGTGGAGCGCCCCGTCACCGGCGAGGACTTCCGCCGTCACCAGAACGATCGGAGCCCGTACTTCCGCCAGTACAACACCGGAAAGCGCAGCATCTCGGTAGACCTCAAGACGCGTGAAGGAATTGCGGTCGTCAAGGCATTGGTTCCCTTCTTCGACGTCGTGCTCGAAAATCTCCGGCCGGGCAAGGTCGCGGCGATGGGACTCGGACCCGAGGACTGTCGCGCGTTGCGCCCGGACATCGTCTACGGCTCGGTCACCGGTTTCGGCACCACCGGTCCTTTGGCGGACCGCCCTGCCTACGACACCATCGGGCACGCTTTCGGTGGTCTGTACTCGCTGTTCAGCGACAGCGGGCGCCCGCAGCTCGCAGGCGGCTTGAGCGCGGATCTCGTCACCGGCCTCAGCACGGCGACCGGCGTGCTTGCCGCACTCGTCGGCCGCCTCAAGACCGGACAACCGCAGCGCATGGAGACCTCGATCATGGAGGCCGTTAGCGTGCTCACCACTGACGGGATCACCCAGGCCTTCGAGCTGGGCGAGGATCCGACCCGCACCAGTCGCCACCCGCAGGCCCAGAACTTCTGCGTGCCGACGTCCTCCGGTGAGTACCTGGCCGTCCACCTGTCGTCCTCTCAGAAGTTCTGGACATCGCTGTGCCGGGCGATGGATCGGATGGATCTCGCCGAGGACCCGCGGTTCGCCGAGTACAGGCCTCGCGAGGCGAACTACTTCGAGCTGACGCCGATCGTCGAAGCGGAGTTCGCCACGAAGTCGAAAGAGCACTGGGAGAAGGTGCTCACCGAGAACGACGTCCCGTTCGCTCCGGTCCTCTCGATGAACGGGTATCTCGATCACGAACAAGTCCAGCACCTCGAGCTCGTCGAACGTCAGGACGACGGCCTGGCCTTGCTCCGACCCCCGTGGAAGTTCGACGGTCAGCGCCCCGACCGCGCCGGCCGAGCTCCCAAGGTCGGAGCCGACACCCGCGAAGTGGCCTCCGAAGTCTTGACCGCTCATGAGATCGATGAGCTACTCGCCTCCGGAGTGCTGTACGCCGACGAATCGTGACCGCAGCGAACGGAGGTCAACAGGGAAATCCGCGCCTCAGGAAATGTCCTGGTTCCGCTGCTCGGACAGCCAGGCCGCGATCTGGCCGCGGGAGGTGAACCCGAGCTTGACCAGAATGTGCTCCACGTGAGCCTCTGCAGTGCGACGCGAGATCACCAGGGAGTTCGCGATCTCCTTGTTGCTCATCCCCTGCGCGACGAGCCCGGCGATCTCCTGCTCCCGGCGACTCAGCGGTGTCACGCTCTCCGCCTTCGGCGTCGGCTCGGCACGACGCTGCTGTCCTAGCGCGTATCCGAGGGCCTCGTCGACTCGGACGGCCGCGCCCTGCTCGAACGACATCGCGTAGGCACGCTCACCCAACGCTCCCCTGACCTGCCGTTCGCACTGGTCGTGGTACTCCTCGAACAACGGCAGCAGGGGACCACCTTCCTCGCCGCGGATGGTGTGGGCCAGCCCGAGCAAGCAGGCGGCTCGCTCGGGCTGGCCCTCACTACTGGTGATCCACGCCAACGCCTCGGTGCACAGCCCGGCGGTGTGGTAATCGTTGAAATCTTGCAAATTCTCGAGCGCTTCCCGCACCAAAGTGGCGGCCGTTGACGCATCCCCCTGGCGCCATGCCTCCATGCCGAGCCCCCACAACGCATAGGACTGGCGCCACTTCTCACCCCGCTCGCGGCACAGATGACGCAGCTCGTTGTAGTACGCGGTCGCCTTCTCGGAGTCGCCCAACAGCGTGCTGCACACGCCCACAAGCGCGAGCGCAGCGAACAGCCAGGAGAGCTCGTCGGACGCGCGAAGCTCATCGAGGACCCGCTCCGCCGTTTCGAGCCCAACCACATAATCGTGCCCCAGCGATGCTGCGAAACCACTCAGCACCTGGACGAACATAGTGCCCGTCTCGTCACCGAGCTCCTGGTCAAGGCGCTCAGCTTCCTGAAGCAGCGTTGTTGCCTTGGACACCTCGGTTTGCAGCAACGCGAAGTGAGCCGCGTTGATCAGCAGGCACAACCGGTTCGGAGTCGCCGCGGTTTCGCGTTCCATCAAGCGATCGCACCAGTGTCGGCCCTCGCTGATCAGTCCGCTCACGCGCCAGTAATCCCGCAGGCAATCGGTGATGCGCACACCCGCAGCGGCCTCGCCCGGTTCTCGCACGCAGAATTCGAGAGCGACTCGGACGTTGGCGTGTTCCAGCCGCATCTGCGTGAACAACTCGCCCTGGCCCGATCCGAGAGCCTCTACACCGCGGGCAACTGCTCCAACAGCGGACCAGGGTCATACCGTTCCGCCGCGGCCACGCTCAGTCCTTTATGCCCACGACGAGTTCGGGCTTGTTCTGGCCGTCGCCCGACTGGCCGAATTCATCGATGATGCGGTCGACCAAAGGCTGGAGGAAGAGCCGTCCGAGCTGACGAACCATGGTGATGATGACCTGCTCGGTGACGCTGTGCCTCGTGGAGACCAGCCCCTCGCCACGCAAGCTCTCGACCTGCGCCGCTGTCAGTGTGGTGAGCTTGCCCAGGAGGTCACCTGGATGCCCAGGGGCGCCGAGGAGCGCCCGACGAAGGTAGTCGACGACCGCTGGCGAGGCCCTGAGCATCTCCGCCACGGCGGCGTCGCGAGCGGCAACCACCTCCCGGGCGGGCAGGGAGTCCGGAACGGATGCGATGGCACCTGCGAAGAGATCGACGATGTGGGACTCGACGGCCTCACGCAGCCCATCCTTGGTGCCGTAGTGGTGGACCACGAGCCCAACCGTCACGTCGGCCGCTGAGGCGACCGCCCGCATCGAAGTGCCGCTCGCCCCGTGCTCTGCGAACAGGCCCAGCGCTGCGTTGCGGATCCGCGCTTTTGCGGTGAGGTCCTCGGGACGGGAGACCGTTTCGGTCGCATCCACCATCGACTCCTCCCTTCCAAACACTCGGCGATCGTACGCCACTCAAGGTATTGAACATTCATACGGCATCCTATACAAATGTATAGTACCGAACCATTGACGCTTCGTCCTCGGAGGATCCGTGTCCCATCAGCCCTTGGCAGGCATCGCCGTTGTGTCGTTGGCGACCAACCTCCCGGGTCCGCTCGCCGCCTCACGGCTGACCTCCCTCGGCGCCGCGGTCGTCAAAGTGGAGCCACCGCAAGGTGACCCCCTGGCAGCCACCGCGCCGAGCTGGTACGACGAGCTCGCCGCCGGGCAGGACCTCGTGACCCTCGACCTCAAGGACAATGGCGACCGGGCTCGACTCGAAGACCTGCTCGTCGATGCCGACTTGTTGCTCACCGCGTTAAGGCCCTCGGCCCTTGCACGCCTGGGCCTTCCCGAAAGCATCCGCCGCCATCGACTCGCGTTCGTCGAGGTCGTCGGCCACGACGGCGACCTCTCCGAGGTACCGGGCCACGACCTGACCTACCAAGCTGCGCACGGAACGATCGTCGCTCCGATGATGCCTCTCGTCCCGGTGGCGGACCTGCTCGGTGCGGAGCGCGTTGTGACCGCCGCCCTGGCCGCACTACGTCAGCGGGATCGTGGTGATGACGTAGCACACGTCCGGGTGGCCCTGGCGGACGCCGCCCATGACGCCGCAGCCGGAGTCCGGCACGGCCTCACCGCGCCGGGCGCGGTACTCGGAGGGGCGCTGCCCGGTTACGGCATCTACGCGACAACGGACGGATACATCGCCGTGGGTGCTCTCGAGCCCCACTTCGCCGACCGCCTCGCGACGCACGTCGGGCGGACCCGGGATGCCCTGATCCACCGGTTCGCCACGAACTCCAGCCAACACTGGGAAGAACTCGGGGCGTCGCTCGACATCCCCATCGTCGCGGTACGCGAACCGCGCGCCGTCGCCGCCCAATTCCCGCTCGCCCCAACCGCAACCCCCCAGGAGTGATCATGCACCACCTCGCCAGGCTCCTCACTCGCACGGCCCGCGGATGCCCTGAACGCATCTCGCTCAGCTGTGGCGGGATCACCCATACCTACGCCGAACTCGACCGGAGCGTCGACCAGCTCACCCACGAGTTCATCGACCGTGGAGCACTTTCATGACCCGCGAAGCAGTCATCGTCGACGCCGTCAGGACACCTGTCGGGAAGCGCGGCGGCCAGCTGCGCAACTGGCACCCCACCGACCTCCTCGCTCACACCCTCTCGACTCTGGCCGAGCGCACCGGAATCGCCCCGGAACGCCTGTCCGACGTCATCGTCGGCTGCGCCCTCCAGCGCGGTGAGCAGGCCGGCAACGTCGCCCGGAACGCCCTGCTCGGAGCCGGTCTGCCCATCGCCCTGCCCGGCACCACCCTCGACCGCCAGTGCGGCTCAGGCCAGCAGGCGGTTCACTTCGCCGCCCAGGGCGTGAAGTCCGGCGAGTACGACTTCGCCATCGGGGCAGGCGTCGAATCGATGTCCCGCGTGGACCTCGGACCGCTCTTCTCCCCCGACGGCTCCCGCGGCGACTGGTACGGCGAGCGCGCCCTGGCCCGCTTCGACGGCAACCTGCCCGCCCAAGGCCCGTCGGCCGAGCTCGTCATCAAGAAGTGGGGTTTCACCCGCGAACAGCTCGACGCCTACAGCATCAGGAGCCACCAGCGCGCCGCGGCCGCGACCACAGCCAGCCTCTTCGAGTCGCAACTCGTCCCGCTTGACGCGACGACCGCTGACGGCACTCGCGTCGCGATGACGAAGGACGAAGGCATCCGTAGCACCGTCGACCCCGAGCGGGTCGCCGCGCTCATGCCTGTGTTCGCCACCGACGGCGCGATCACGGCCGCGAACGCCTCACAAATGAGCGACGGCGCCGGTGCCCTGCTCGTCGCCGAACGCTCGGCAGCCGAGGCCGCCGGTCTGCGCCCCCGGGCCCGGATTGCGTCCATGGCCGTCGCCGCAGACGACCCGGTCCTGCAGTTCACCGCAATCGTGCCCGCCAGCCAGAAGGCGCTCGACCAAGCAGGACTCACCATCAACGACATCGACCTCGTCGAGGTCAATGAGGCATTCGCCCCGGTGCCGATGCTGTGGGCGCAGGAGTTCGGCTACCCGGAGGACCAGCTCAACGTCAACGGCGGCTCCATCGCCATTGGCCACCCGCTCGGGTCCACCGGGGCCCGACTGCTGACCCAGCTGGTCAACGAGCTGGAACGCCGCGAGGCCCGCTACGGGCTGCTCACCATCTGCGAGGGCGGCGGCATGGCCAACGCCACGATCATCGAGCGGATCTGAGGATCACGACCATGGACATCATCAATCGCACCTTCGTCGTCACAGGCGGCGCGTCCGGCCTCGGCGAGGCCACCACTCGCGCCCTCCTCGAACGCGGCGCGCATGTCGTTGCCGCGGACCTCAAGGGGCCCGCTCCTGAGGGTGCCGTCTTCATCGAGACTGACGTCACCGACGCCGACCAGGTGGCCGCCGTGCTCGACGTGGCCAAGCAGCAGGGCGGCCCGTTGTCCGGCCTTGTCAACTGCGCCGGGATCGGTGTCGCCGCCAAGGTGCTCAGCAAGGACGGCCCGCATGCGCTGGACGACTTCTCTCGCGTGCTCGCGGTCAACCTCGGCGGCACGTTCAACGTGATCCGCCTCGCGGCCGAGGCGATGAGCGACAACGAACCCGGACCGAGCCAGGAGCGCGGCGTCATCATCAACACCGCCTCCGCTGCCGCGTTCGACGGCCAGATCGGGCAGGCCGCCTACTCGGCCTCCAAAGGCGGCGTCGTCGCGATGACCCTGCCGATCGCCCGTGAACTCGCCCGACACGGCATCCGCGTCGCGACGATCGCTCCCGGACTTTTCCTCACCCCGATGATGGGCGTCCTGCCCGAGACCGCCCGCGATTCGCTCGGGCAGCAGGTGCCGTTCCCGTCCCGACTCGGCGATCCGTCAGAATTCGCCGCCCTCGCGGTCCACATCGTGGAGAACCAGATGATCAACGGAGAGGTGGTCCGCCTCGACGGAGCCCTCCGCATGGCCGCCCGCTGAAAGGAAACGCCACATGACAACGCCTGATCGACAGATCATCACCGGCTATCCGTCCACAATGGGTGACGACGTCCAGCTCAACACGACCACCCTGATCCGCCACAGCGCCCGGACACACGGCGAGCGCGAGATCGTCTACCGCACGGCCGACGGTGGTTGGGAGCGCTACACGTACGCTGCGGCGTACGACCGCATCAAGAGAGGCGCCAACGCACTTCGAGGGCAAGGTGTAGGGCCGGGCGACCGCGTCGGCATCCTCGACTGGAACAGCCGACGCCACTACGAGCTGTATTGGGCCATCCCCGGGCTCGGAGCCGTCATGGTTCAGCTCAACCTTCGCCTCGGCGCCGAGGATCTCACCTTCGTCCTTGAGGACAGCGCAACGTCAGTCATCTGCGTCGACGAGAGCCTGCTTCCCCTGGCCGAGGCCGTAGCGCCGAGGCTCCCCGGAGTGCGGGCCTGGATCGTGATGACGGACAAGCCCCTATCGGAAATCAGCACAACGCTGCCAACCGTCGGCCACTACGAGGACCTCGTGGCCGCGGCGAGCGCTGACATCGAGTGGCCCGAGGTGGATGAGAGCTCCGCGTACGGAGCGTGCTACACAACCGGCACAACAGGCCGACCCAAAGGCGTCTACTACTCGCACCGGGCGATCTACCTGCACTCGTACGCCATCGCGGCAAACATCGGGATGACGCTCGACGACTGCACGATGCTGATCACCCCGATGTTCCACGGCCAGGCCTGGGGACTGCCCCAGGCCGCCACTCTGATGGCCAACAAGATCGTCCTACCTGGCCGCTACGCCGCCGAGGACACCAAGCCGCTCACCGACGCGGTCATCGCCGAGGGCGTCACCGTCACAAACGGGGCACCCGCGATCTTCCTCCCGATGCTGCACTACATCGAGACTCTCGAGAACAAGCCCGACCTCACCAGGCTGCGGATGATGTCGGGTGCGACCGAGCCGCCGCTGTCGATGATGCGCGGATTCCAGGAGCTCACGGGCGCCGAGGTCGTGCACGCCTACGGCGCCACCGAGACGACCCCGCTGGTCTGCATGAACCGATACAAGCCAGCCGTTCGAGCGCGCATGTCCCCGGACGAGCTCTTCGAGCTCAAGCGCAAACAGGGATTGCCGGTGTCAGGCGTGGAAATCCGCCTCATCGACGCCCTCGGCGATGATGTTCCTTGGGACGGTGTCACCCAGGGGGAGATCTGCGTTCGCGGACCCTGGATCACTCGCGGCTACCACACCGCGCCTACCCAAGACGAGGACCGTTTCGTCGATGGTTACTGGCGCAGCGGCGACGTCGGGACCATCGACTCCGACGGATACCTCAAGGTCACCGACCGCATCAAGGACGTGATCAAAAGCGGCGGCGAGTGGATCTCGTCGATCGACATGGAGAACCTCCTGCTGAGCCACCCGAACATCGCGGAGGCAGCGGTCGTCGGCTTGGAGCACCCGAAGTGGCAGGAGCGCCCCTTCGTACTGATCGTCACCAACCCCGGATCCGAGGTAACCCTCGCCGACGTACACGAGCACCTCTCGAACGCGTTTGCCAAATGGCAGCTCCCGGAGGCGATCGAGATCGTCGCGGAGATCCCGCGGACGAGCGTCGGCAAAGCCAACAAGAAGCACATCCGGGCCAACTACTCCAACTTCTACCGAGACAAGGCCGCCGATGCCTGACCACGTCATTGTGGACCGTCGAGATTCCATCGCAGTCCTCACCCTCAACCGGCCCGACGCCCTTAACGCCTTGAGCGCAGAGCTCGTCGGCCAGCTCGCGGACCAGCTCGCCGAATCAGGGGCGGACCCCAACGTCCGCGCCGTCGTTCTGACCGGATCAGAGCATGCGTTCTGCGCGGGCGCGGACATTACCGAGATCCCCCGCATGAAGGGGTTCGCACCGGCCGACCGCCTCGTGTTCGACCGCCTGTTCGACGAAATCGCATCCATGCCCAAGCCGACCATCGCGGCCGTCCGGGGGCTCGCGCTCGGCGGCGGCTGCGAGCTCGTCCTCGCCTGCGACACAGCCGTAGCCGGTCGATCGAGCCGCTTCGGGCTTCCCGAGGTAAAGCTCGGGGTGATCCCAGGCGCCGGTGGCACGCAGCGACTCGTCCACGCCATTGGCAAGGCCAAGGCGATGCGTCTGCTCCTCACCGGCTCCCAGGTCGATGCCGACTGGGCCTTCCGCGCCGGCCTCGTGGCCGATCTCGTCGACGACGAGAGCGTCCTGGACCGCAGTCTGGAAATCGCCGAGCAGATCGCAGACAACGCGCCAAAAGCGGTCAGCCTGGCCGCCGACTCCGCACGCCAAGCACACGACACAGGGCTGAACCAAGCTCTCGGCCTGGAACGCCGCAACTTCCTCCTCGCGCTTGGCACCTCCGATGCTCAGGAGGGCGTCGCCGCCTTTGCAGAGCGTCGCCGACCGAACTTCACGGGAAAGTAGGAACACCTCACATGATCCTCGACAACTACCGGTCCTCCTGGGACACCGACGAACTCGACGACCTGAAAAAGCTTGCCCGGGACTTCCTCAAGAAGGAATCGGTCCCGAACCATGACCGGTGGGCGGAACAGCGTTCCGTGGACCGGGATTTTTGGCGGCAGGCCGGCGCAGTCGGGCTGTTGTGCGCCAGTATCCCCGAGCAGTACGGCGGCGGTGGCGGCACTTTCGCACACGAGGCCGTCATCATGGCCGAGCAGGCGCGGGTCGCCGACGACGCCTGGGCCAACAGCGTTCACAGCGCGATCGTCGCCCACTACCTAAACGCCTTCGGCACCGAGGAACAGAAGCAGCGGTGGCTGCCCGGAATGGCGAGTGGCGATCTCGTCGGGGCCATCGCGATGACAGAGCCCACCACCGGCTCCGACCTCCAGCGCGTGCGCACGCGGGCCCATCGCGACGGTGACGACTACGTCGTCAACGGATCAAAGACCTTCATCTCCAACGGGACCCACTGCGAACTGCTGATCATCGTGGCGCGCACGAACGACGAGCCTGGCGGCAAGGGCCTGTCCCTCATCGTCGCGGAGACCAAGGACCTCGCCGGCTTCGAACGCGGCAGGGTCCTCGAGAAGGTCGGCATGCACGGTCAGGACACGCGGGAGCTTTCCTTCGTCGACATGCGGGTCCCGGTGCGGAACCTACTCGGCGCTGTGGAAGGCCGCGGCTTCGTCCAGCTCATGGAGCAGCTCCCTCAGGAGCGACTCGCAATCGCCGTCAGCGCCGCCGCCTCATGCGAGGCGGCGGTGCGCGAAGCGACCGCCTACGCGAAGGCGCGGGAAGCGTTTGGTCAAAACCTGATGTCATTCCAGAACACCCGGTTCGTGCTCGCGGAATGCGCCGCTGACGCCCTCGCCGCCCGGACACTCGTCGACCACTGCATCACCCAGCACGTGGCGGGCGACCTCGACCCGGCCACTGCCTCGATGGCGAAGTTTTGGTGCACTGACATGCAGAACAAGGTCGTCGACCGATGCCTGCAGATCTTCGGCGGCTACGGCTACATGACCGAGTACCCGATCGCGCGGATGTTCGCGGCAGCGCGCGTCCAGAAGATCTACGGTGGCACCAACGAGATCATGAAAGAACTGGTGGCGAGGTCGCTGTGACCAATCCTCCGACGTCGCGACTGCTGGCCGAGGACCTCCCCGTCGGGAAAACCCTCGACCTTGGATCCCACTCGGTGTCAGCGGACGAGATCATCGGCTTCGCCTCCGAGTGGGACAACCAGTACTTCCACACCGACCCCGGAGCAGCGCGAGACAGCTACTTCGGGGAGCTCATCGCGAGCGGCCTGCACACGCTGTCCATCTTCCAGCGACTCTCGGTCGCAGCGATATTCCACCGTTACGACGTCATCGCCGGCAAGGAGATCAGGCAACTGCGCTTCCTTCGCCCGGTGCGGGCCGGCGACGACCTGACGGGGACACTGCACATCGACTCGGTCGGGCCGGACAGCCGCGGGCGCGCCCTCGTCTCCATGACAGGGGCCCTGCACAACCAAGACGAGCGAGCCGTCCTCGATGTTCACATGGACTCACTCGTGGCCACAGCGGAGGCGACATTCCGCTGAGCCCACCGACTGCACGGAGAATTGCTCATCCTGGGCGTGAAAGTGGCCGCGCCGACCGTCAGGACGGTATTCCAGACGGCTGGGATCCATCCGGCACCCGAACGCAACTCCGGCACGTGGGCGGACTTTCTACGCTCCCAGGAGTGCAGGACGCGGCGAAGTCGCCGAAGATCACCGGCCGCGAACCTCGACGTGGTCGAGAAGCTCGCCGACTCCCTGGGGGCCGCGGTGAGTGCGGCAGTGGACTCGGGCGACTACCCGCACCAGTTGTCGGTCAGGCCAGTAAAAACGTCTCACCGCAGCACTACATCACCCTCGGTATCTCCGGTGCAATCCAACACAGGGCGGGCATGCACACCTCGAATACGATCGTCGTCGGTGACCTGTTTCCAGGTCACACTCCCACCTCCGCCAGGATCGCCAGCACTGTCAGGAACTGATCTCCGTACAGGCGCGCTCGTACGCGCCGATGACCACGGAATCAAACCCACGATCCGGTCGCTGCGCGGCGGCCAGCATGGCCGCGGCGCGGGGGCGCTTGGTCCAGGACCACCAGCGCGAACAGCTCATGTTGAAGCACTCTGCCACGATCGTCCCGTACCCGGCGATGGTTTCCTCGGCAACTTTCCACCTGCCAGCCTCGCGACGGCGAACCACACCAGCGGCCAACGCTTGGTTCCGTGTTGCTGTTCCGGTCACAATAGGGCACCCCGCATTCCAGACCGCTGATCAAGCATTCAACGAACGTCCTCGCACACCGCGGATGACGTCCGACTCGCCACACCACCCGAACAGCACGCCCACTGAATACCCACAACCAGTCCGGCAGGGCGTCAAGACGCTGCCCGCAACACGCCGACAAACGCCGCCCGTCGACTCCCCGCACACGGTCACCCAAACTCGCACACGGGCACAGCGCCGCCTGCTACAGTTTTGGTGTGATTTCACCAAACACGGGAAATCGCACGCACTTGCGGGATCGAGTCCCCCCTCGGACACGCACACTATTCACCCGGTTCGCCGGGTGAATTTTTATTTCGGCAGCTCTCTCACCCGGCTCGTACCGAACCTGCAGGTCAACGGACTCGTAGAGGCTGGCCAGCCGCTCGGGTTTGGCGCTCGACAGCGCCGCACCGACGTCGCCGAGAGAATCGACCATCGCGTAGACCTCGGCCTCGGAGGTCGCTCCGCCGCTCGTCGGTGTGTTCTCCAGTTCGGCACGAGCTGCCGCGCGTTCCGCCTGGGCCGTGTTGATCACATCGGTCAGTGCGGCGGGGTCGACTCCGGCACCGATCGCGTCCTGGAACCGGCGCAGCCGAGCCTCGGCGTCAGCCAATCGCGTCTTGGCCGCTTCGTGCGACACCGACGAGTCCCCGGGCGACTCCTGTGACTCGACCAGCGCCGCCACGGTCTGATCGATCTGATCCGGTGCGAACAGGCCACCCAGCCACCCGTTGATCGAGTCCCTAAGTAGGTCCTCCCGCAGGTACACCGCAGGCGGGTGCTCGGCCAGCACCGGCGATCCTGGGGCGAGCGTTCGAGCCGGGCACCGGTAGTACATGCCGTGCGCCCGCGGGCTGCCTTCCATCTTCCGACCGCACACCGCGCATCGGACCCGACCTCGGAACAGATACGTCCGCTTCGTGGCTCGCCCACTGCGCTCCAGCTTGCGAGCGGCCCGCAACTTCCCCGCGCCTTTCGAACGCCGCAGCAGCTGGGCTTGGGTGAAGCCCTCCACGCTCACGATCTGCGGGTGCGCAGGCTTCCGGGAGCGCACGACGGACTCGCTGCCTGCTCGGCGGAAGCGGATCACGTACCCGGCGGCCACATCGTCCGAATCGATGAGCTGCTCCTGCCTGGTCCAGCGCCCGAAGAAGGCGTAGCCGGTGTAGCGAGGGTTCTCGAGGATCGCCCTGACCGTGCTGCCCTGCCACCCGTCAGCCAGCCGGTGCCGGTTCTGCTCCGGCCGCCGAGCCGACGGGCACGGGATCTCGTCGCGGTTCAGCCCGTTGGCGATCGCGCGGTCTCCCCTGCCGCCGAGGTACTCGGCAAAGATCCGGCGCACGACATCGACCACCTCATCATCGATGGCGAGCACCTTCAGCCGGTATCCGTCGGCGGCGCGCGATGGGTTCGGGTGTGGGCCGGCGTCCACGACCTTGTAGCCGTACGGCGCCCGACCGCCCTGGTGGCGGCCTTCATTAAGCACCTGAGCGTCCATGGCCGCCCGCACCCGGGCCTGCACGTGCTGGCGCTCCGACTCACTCATGCCGCCGAGCACGTTCATCAACATCTTGTGCGACGGGTTGCGCTCGTCGAACTTCCCGCCCAGCTCCGGCACCCACAGCTCGACTCCGTGGGCGGCGAACTTCGGGGCGATCAGGGAGAACTGGTTGCCGAACCAGCACCGAGTTCCTTCACCCACCACGACCGCATTCCACCCGCGGTTCGGGTCCTTCAGCGCCGCAAGCAACCTCTGGGCCTCTCGACGACGCTCCCACGGCACCGACCGCGACTGCCCGATGTCGAAGTACTCGGCCGCGATCGTGCCGCCCAACGGCTCGACGAACTTGCTGGCGTTCCCGAGCTGCCACCCCAGTGACGTCTCCGGATCCTGGTTGTCCTCGGTCGAGCAGCGTCCGTAGAACGCCACCGGACCGATCCCCTCCTCAACTGGCTCGACCGCGTCTACACCGAGCAGCTCATCTAGCGTCGACCAGGGGTCTCCGCTGATTTCAACAGTCATGTGATCCCTTCGCTCGGAGGCCCATCCGGAGCCTCGACCTCGGTCAGCTCGATCAGTATTGCTAGCAGTATGCGGCTCGTTTCCGGTGTTAGTACAGGCATATCGTCTGGAACCCGTACCGTGATGGCATCCGGATCTCGATCGTCGGCCGTCATTGCTGATCAGCCTCCGACTCACCTGTTGAGCTGATTTCATCAGAGATGCGGTCGACGGCGGCTCGGATGTCGGCGGTGAAGTAGCCGCGCACTCGTCGGAGCTCACCGGTTTCGTCCGGGAACCGGTGTCTGGTCGGTCGGCACTCAAGCTGGCCCATCTGCTTGGCGAAGGTGCCGGGTTCGACTTCCAGCGCTTCGGTCAGTTCGGCGCTCGGCACGAACTCGCGCTGGTCGAGCTCGTCTCCGAGGTAGTCGACGACAGAGGCGAGCGGCTCAGGTAGTTCGACGAGCGTGCGGTCGGATCCGCCAGGTCCGCTGCCTAGCGCCTTGACGACGGCCGCCCGGTCGATCGCGCGCGGTCTGTCATCGCCGGCCGCATGGCCGCTCAGGGTGCCGGCAGCCTCTCGCAGTGTTCGGCCGCGTTCGCAGATCGATCGCCACTCGGCGTTGTCCATGTAGAAGGTCCGGACCGTCACCGCGACCGTGTCGCCGCCGGATTCGGCTTCACCGTCGGGGCGGAGGATGCCGACTCCCTTGTGGCTGGGCAGCAGCGTCGAGGCGTCGAAGCCTCGGGTGTTCATCTGCTCGCCGAGGACGATGTTGGAGTCTCGCCAGTCCATCACCCGCAGCGCGAAGCGAGAACCCAGCACGGCGCGAAGCCGAGAGGGGATGGTGTTGGAGTCTGGTCGCTGCGTGGCCAGGATGACCACGATGCCGACTGCCGGTCCCTTCCGGGCGAGGTAGGTCAGCAGGTCGGCGATGTAGGCGCCGAGGGTGGTCTTCTTGCCTCCGATCTCCTCCTTGGTCGGGTTCTCCAGGTAGACCTGGACCTCGTCGATGATCACGGCGGTGATGGGCATGCCCAGTTCGCGGTCCCGCGAGATGGCGGGGGTGATCTTCGATTCCGGGCAGATCTCGTCGTCCAGCCCGGACATCCGCGAGAACCGCGCCTGTACCTCGGCGACCAGCTCGACCAGGTGGTCGCGGACGGCTTCGGCTTGTTCTTGCTCGTCGCCGCAGACGTAGCGGTGTGCGACGGCTTCGGCTGCCTGCCAGTCCTTTCCGCCTTTGCCGTCGAAGACGTACATCTGCGTGAACGGGTCGAGGATCAGGCCTGCGGCGGGCAGTCGGCTGGCGCAGGTCTTGCCCTGCCGAGGGATCGATCCGACGATCAGCGACGTCCACACCAGCTGGAGATCGATCCGCCGACTACGCGCGTCCCTCCCGAACGGAATGGCCCGCCAGGCGTCCCAGTACTCCATGTCCAACAGCGGGAACCGCAGCGCAGGACCGGAGTACGGATCCTCGTCAGCCACCCACAGGAACACCCGGCCGGCGTGACCACCTCTCCCCCGGACTCGCTCGACGATCAGCTGCAGCTCGTCCACCGCCAGAGCCGAAGCGAGAGCGTCGCGGCGCTTGAGAACGTCGGCAGCTTTGCGCGTCGCGGGTAGGTCAACGGTCACGGCCCAACCGGAGCCATCGTGGGCTGCGCGCTCGACGAGGCGGAGCGACTCGTCCTTCCCGATGAGCTTCGCGTCTCGGAACGCGTCGACGAGGATCTGCGGATCCATGGTCCAGGTCAGCGTCCGCGGTCCGGCGAGCACGGGCTTGCGCCCAGGCGCCCCGTCCTTTCTCCGTCCGTACACGGCCAGAGCGACCGCGGCGAGTCCGGCGGCAGCCCACATCGCGTGTCCGCCGTATACCGCGTACCCGACCGCGAGCACGGCGCCGACGGCCAACGTGACTGCACCGGTCACCTTCCAGCGGAACAGGGTGAGTTCACGGATCTCCACGAACTTGTCAGCTAGCTTCTCGGACTGCTCGGCCGCCTCACGGTAGTCGTGAACGCGGACCCACTGCCGCCAACCACGGACCGCAGCCACCAGCCCCCGCCCGACCGACCGGACGAACCGCCAAGGCGATCGGATCAGGAACGCCAACCCGTCCACGACCGCGTGCTTCGCGGCCTGGCGCGACTTCAGCGCCGCAGGTACGCGCGGTGAACGCAGCCACCAGTTCATGAACCGTTGCTTTCGGGTGAGATGCGGTTCCGACTCCGGGACGTCGTCGATGAGCTCGGCGTCAAAGATCTGGCGCTCTACCTCTCCCGACGCCGCCGGAGCAGGCGTCATGTTCTCGTTCATCGCTGCTCCACCTCCGCGGTCAGCGCAGCCGCGAGCCTGGACGACAGTCCGCGCGAACAACCGGTAACCTCGCGGATCCAAGCTGGCGTGACCGCGGTGTCCGGACTCCACGCCTCCCGGGCCCGACCGAGGTACTCGTCGAACGAGATGCGCCGCTTGGAGTCCTGTGAACGAGGGACAACCGGTCCCGGCACCGGCTCGCCATCGGCGTTCACGGACGCCGCGCGGACAGCCGCGGTTAGCTTGTCCCGGAGATCGGTCACCGCCTCGGCAGCGACGAAGACGACCAGCGGCGGCACGGAATGCAGGACCACCATGTCCGCGCTGCGGGCCGCGTAGGCACCCCAGGTGTTCATGACATACGTGGCCGCGAGCGTGAACCACTTAGCACCACGAACCCAGCCGACGGTGCGAATCCCATACCGGGCGGTGACCTGCTCGGCCCGCAGGATCGCCAGCAGCACCAGCGACACCATCGGATCGAGCAGCCACGCGGCCAACCACGGCAGCGACCAAGCCGCAGCACCGTTGGCGGCGAAGCTCTGGACGTTGGTCATGGTGAACGCCAGGCCGAGCAGGATTCCGCTCCAGCACAATCGGTCGACCTGCCTGCGCACCTGTTCAACAGCTTCGGCGTCGGGGCGGGTGAGCGGCCGGTGCCGCTCACCCGCTGTCTGCGGCGCGCTCATCGACGCCGCCCCTTCTTCTGCTGCGGCATGTCGACGGCGGTCACGGTCAGCGCTCTTGTCAACGTGTACGACGCGAACAGAGCCGGGACTCCGAGCACCGCGAGCAGCAGTCCTTCGTTTCCCGGATGCTTGATCACGATCCACTGCACGCCGACGATCGCCGCAGCCGTGACCACCACGCGCCCGGTCAGGGACATGAACCGGACGCTCGTTCGAGCGGCTTCGCTGGCTCGCCGGGTGGCCTTCGCGCTCGCCCGCCACACCATGACCAGGGCGAACAAGCCGCCGAGCACAGCAAGGACTTCCACAGGGGTCAGTTGGAGCATCATCGCGCAACACCCCTCTCGGCACGCTCGCCGCGGCGAAGCCAGTGCGGGTGCAGCTCCCGACGGTCGTCCGCCGACAGCCCACCCCAGACACCGACGGTGTCGGCACCGCCGGAGCGGAGCTCCAGTTCGAGGCATTCGTCTGCGACTGGGCAGCCCTGACACATCGCAGCAGCGAGCTCGCGGTCGGTCAGCTGCTGGTCCAGCCAGGCGGGTTCGTCGGCTGGGAACTCCGCCATGCAGAGCCCGTGGCCGCGAACGCAGCCAGTGAGCAGCGCCGTCGGTGCCCAGCGCAGACGGTCGAGCCGCCACGCGATTCCGATCAGCCAGAGGTCGTTGTAGGAGGTCATCACTTCCGACCTCCGTCCTGCGCCACCGCGGCACCGGACAGGAGGCGGGTCAGCTCGCTCGCGGGGATGACGAGTCGACCGTTCCTGGGTTCGGCCCGCAGTTCCCCGACGCGGATGGCACGAGAGATGGCGGACGACGGGAGGTTGAGGATCCAGGCGGCCCGGCGGACCGAGTGGAAGTCGCGGCGCCCGTTTTTCGGCATGGAAGTACCCATTGAAGAAAGCCCTTCGAAAGATTGAGAAGCTGATTTCAACATTTAATAGTTGATTTCAGCTCTCGATAAGTATGAGAAATCCGGGCCGCGCCATTTCAGGCGCGGTCATGTCACGAAATGCGTCACGGAACGGCTAACCTCTGCGCGAAGGCGGAGCGCGGAGGAATAGGTGTCGGAAGACTGGGCGGCGGTCGCCAAGGCCATCAACGAGCGCGTGAACGAGCTCGGCTGGCGACAGCGAGAGCTCGCGGAGCGCTCGAACGTCTCGCAGGCGATCGTCCGCGAGATCCAGCACCACGTGGTGGAGCGCAGACGCAGCGCCCGCACTCTGGAGTCGCTGTCCATCGCGCTCGGCTGGCACCCCCAACACCTGCTTTTCCTGCTGCAGGGCCGAAAGCCACCCGAAGCCGACGAACCGATCACGGACAGCGCCGACACGGTCTGGTCCCGCTTGGACTCGCTCGAGCAGCGCATGGAAGAGATCACCGAGCGGCTCGACGACCTCAAGGGCGACCTCGCGACGGTCATCGAGCACGTCCGCAAGAACCGTTAGCGCCGGGTGGTTCCGCTTGCTGATTGCTTCGTTTTCCATGCCTCCAATTCCAGGCCGAATCCGCCGGGAAATCGATGCACGAAAACCCCTCAGCCAGTGCTCAACCGATGCTCAACCAGTGCACAAACCCACCGCGAAGGGCCGAACGCGATGAATGTGGTGTCCAGCTGGACGGGGCGAACTGCCTGCGCGCTGCAAGCGGCGATGCGAATGAGCAACGACGAGTTCGCCGCCCATCTAGGAATCGGTTTGCGCACGGTTGCCGGCTGGCACGAGAAGCCGAACCGCCGCCCGCAGTCGGAGATGCAGCGCACCCTCGACACGGCCCTGGCCCAGGAAGACGACGCGATCAAGGCCCGGTTCGCGGAGCTGGTGAAGGACACCGCCGATGCCCCGGCGGAGCCGGCGGTCGACGAAGCCGCAGCGGCCGATGCCGAGAAGCGGCTGAGCGCTGACCCCGACATCGGCGCGGCACTGGATTGGCTGGACGAACACGCGGGATGGATGCCTGGGACCGCGCGCAAGGAAGTTGCGTGGCGGCTCGCGCGCCTCAATGTGAGCGAGCTGGAGGCCAGGGCAAGCCGTCGAGGGCGCGTTGACCAGCGCAGCGTCGCCGACGTGCTCGGCAAGTACTACGGCACGAAGGCCGGCGAGCATGGCCGGTATGCGGCCCGCTACGACGATTCCCACGCTGAGACGAGCGTTCTGACCTGCTCTGATTGGCTCGATCTTGCGTGCCCGTTGTTCGCGAGGCACGACCGACTCAAGGTCACCAGCTCGGCGCGCCACGTGTTCGCCGAGCTGGACTCCGGCGCGGCGGGCCGCGCGGCGCAGCGATTGGCGGAAACCCTGGCCATGGGCACACGGCTGGTCGACAAGCCGCTCTACCGCCTGCTCGACATCTCCCCCTCGCCGGATGCGATCAACGGCCTGGTGGGCACGTCGCGGTTCGTCGAGTACGCGGTCACCATGGACCTGCTCGAGGGAGAGCTGGTCGACGCGATCTCATCCGACGCCACGACGGCACACGGGTCCCTACCGCTGCGCGACCAGTACCTGCCCGACATCGCCTCCGTGACCGACGTGGCCAACCGGCTCTGCGCCGGTGGCCCGCTCGCCCTGTTCGCGATCGCCCGGCCTGCCAGTCCGTTCCGCGGCGAGGCCGACTACGTGCTCCTGGTGCAAGAGCGCTCGGGCAACGTGCTCAATGCAGCACGCCGGCTCGCGGTCATCCCCAAGGGCTTCCACCAGCCGATGACCGATCTGCGCGTCGACGCTCAGGTCGGCGCGACCCTACGGCGGGAGGTCGAGGAAGAGCTCTTCGGCCGAGACGAGATCGACAACACCACCAACGAACAGCGCTCCGCAGACCCGATGCACCCGAGCCGGGTGTCGGAGCCGATGCGATGGCTCATGGAGGATCCGAGCCGACTCCGCATGGAGTGCACCGGGTTCGGCCTGAACCTCCTGAGCGGCAACTTCGAGTTCGCCAGCCTGATCGTCATCGACGACGAGGAGTTCTGGGAGCGATACGGCGGCCGGGTCGAAGCCAACTGGGAAGCGGCCGGCCTGCACCAGTACTCAAGCCGCGATAGCGACCTGATTTCCGAGCTCATCGCTGATGTAGCGTGGAGCAACGAAGGGCTCTTCGCCCTGCTGCAAGGACTTCGACGGCTCGCCCAGATCGGCGGCGACCGGGTGAGTCTGCCGTCGATCGAATGGGAGGTTCGGTAGTGAGCCGCAACTGGCACCACGGAAACGCTGCAGAAGACGGCAGCGAAACCCGCGGCTGGCTGCTCGGCCACTTCATCGACCCCACCGAAGGCGGAGTCCGCTCCACCAAGGACCTCGAAGTCAAATGGGGCGTCCACCCCGCCGGCGACAAACGCCCCGAATGGACCACCGACGACCAGCGCACCACCATGCTCCTCCTGGTCGAAGGCCACTTCCGCCTGCACCTCACCGAAGGCACGGTCGAACTCGCGAAGCAGGGCGACTACGCGGTCTGGGGCCCCGGCATCGACCACTCCTGGGAAGCCCTCACTGACGCCGTAGTCGTCACCGTGCGATGGCCATCTGCATCGAACTAGCGCGTGACATTGTGCGTACCGCCCAGGGCCCATAATCTGACGGATACAGGTTCCGTCTCTGCGGTCGTCTGACACCGGTTGCCAGCACGGCTCATGATCAGCATGGATCGCGTCCGCAAATGCCCATCGTGGTGGGTCATCTGCGGACGTTTTTCGTCGTTTCGTACACATAAGGTGCACGGCAGGTGGGCCGATCAAGCACTGCGAGGAGCGACGGCTTTCGCCGGAACCAGCTGAGTGACGACCAGCCCAGACTTACCGGTGCAGTTCGACAGCTCGAAGGTCGCGAGCGCCCACCAGTCGCCGACGCAGGTCTGATGCCAAGCCAGCAGGACGCCGGGCACGGTCGTGACGATGTCGATACCGCCCGCTCGCACTCGCTGCGGAGTGTCGCCGTAGCCAACACCCCACTGCGGCGGCAGGACCTGAACCAGGCGGATCCAGATCGGTTGCGGGACGTCCGGTCGCCGCCGCGTGCCTTGCCACTCTCCCCCGCTTTCTTTCCCCACCTGGTGCCCTGCCCGACGCGAAGTTTGGTCGGGTCGGCCAGAGAGGTGCAGCGACCGACCCGTGACGGACCTTCTGGATCTTCCCCATCCTCGAGCCCGACAACCAGGGCCAAGAACGTATGTGCGACAGATCGCCAGTCGTGGTTGCACCCGAGTACACCCGCCGTCAGGTGGACAGACTCCCGCGCCTGCCCTGTGGCCGACGATCAGAAGTTGAAGCGGAACGACTACCAGCGGATTCGCTACCTGCGGCTTCGAGCTCGAAACGGTGTCTGACCTGCCAAGACGTTGTTCTTAACTTCTCGACGTTTGCCGCTCGTTTTTGGCCTACTGACGAACGACTGACGAATGGCGAGCCCGCCGGGCTAGTGCCTGCCCCGGCTTGGCGGAGCTGTCTCAGCGTGACGGCAATGCCAGCCCGGCGACTGCCCCGCACACGACGGGTAACCGCGCTTGGTGATGAAGTGCACCACGGGGTTCTCCAACCAGCGACAACGCCCCCAAGAAGCACCTTGACCAGGAAAAACAGCTGTGGTCGTTTGTCGTTGCATTTCGACGGCCGCCAACCCGACTTGTACCGGATATGTACCTGGTGGACCCACGACGAGGTGACCTGATCAAGCGCCGCGAGGAGTGACGGCTTTCGCTGGGACTAGCTGAGTGACGACCAGCCCGGACTTGCCGGTGCGGTTCGTCACCTCGAAGGTCGCGAGCGCCCACCAGTCGCCGACGCACGTCTGATGCCAAGCCAGCAGGACGCCTGGCACGGTGGTGGCGATATCGATCCCGCCCGCTCGCACGCGCAGCGGAGTATCGCCGTAGCCGACTCCCCGCTGCGGTGGCAGCGTCTGCACAAGGCAGACCCAGATCGGTTGCGGGGTGTCCGGCCGCCTCCGCGTGCCCTGCCACTCTCCCCCGCCTTCATCCCCCACCTTGTGCCCTGCCCGACGCGAAGTTTGGTCGGGTCGGCCAGAAAGATGCAGCGACCGACCCGCGCCGGGCCTTCTGGATCTTCCCCATCCTCCAGCCCGACACCCAGATCATAGAACACGTGTGCTAAATATCGCCACTAGCGGTCGCTGCCGCGCGCAGATAGTCCCGCCCCGCCGCAAGGACGACCTGCTGTGCTTACTGTGAAGCTCTACACCGTCAATTCTTGACCGCCCGGACAGGAGATAGACCACACGGGAACGAGGACAGAGGGTTCCGCTGCACAGGAGGCAGCCTGATTTTCCGAATGAGGTCTCATCATGGGAGCTTTTCTCGCATTTCTCGCTGACAAATCGATCCCATTGGTCAGCATTATTATGACGGGCCTAGTTGCCATCTTTGCCCCGAAGATCGCAGGCGGCCAGACGAGGGAAACTGCGAAACAGACTCATGATCTACAGGAGCGGGCAGCGCGCGAGAGACGCCGGGAAGAGCGCAGGGCGGAGACCTATGCAGACGTCGCTAAGCTAATGCAAGATCACGGCAAATTTCTAACTGATCAGCATCGAGGGAAAATCCCTTTTGAAGAGACCCCTGATCACCTTCACAGCACAGCCCTTGACGCTCGCATTGCCCTCTTCGGCAGCGAAGAAGTCAGAAGTCACGTAGAAGATTGGGTTCGGAAGTTTAGCCGCGCGAGCAGAATGAGCCGTGAAGCGAAGGACGCCATGGCCGAAGGTGGCGACCGAGTGACTCACCTTCTACAGCTTAGAGATGAAGCGTGGAAATCGTCGCGGGATCTCGCCAAAGAGATCATCGATCTGATGCGACGCGAGGTGGGAACCAGCGAAGAGGCTGGTCGCCCCCTGAAAGGAGTTGAGCCGCGCAAGAACGAGGGGGCTAACAAATAGATCCTGCGTACTGCTCCACCTGCAAGGGAGGGCCTCTGTCCTCACCCCGTCGACCTGGCGAAGCCCTCATCAGCTCGTGTCAAGGGGGCAACCGGCGATGTCAGCGGGAGATGCCGGCATGAAGCTTGCCCCCTTGACGCGGGCTGATAGCCCTTGTGGAGGTCGATGGGGTGAGGACAGAGCAGCCACGACCGAACCGCAGCCGATGCGCCTGTCACCTCACCCTGTTGGCCTGCCCGTCCGGCGAGGACATCTCTTTGCGCCTGAGCGTGGACCGTTCTGGCGGTGCGGGGCCGCCTGCCTTCCCGTGTGGCCGGGGCGCGGGCGCCGGGACCGGCCGCCAGGCCGCATGCCCGGGGTCCCGCTGCCCCGGCCAGGGAAACAGCAGGTAGGCGGCCCCGCAGGGGCCGCCCTTGATGAAGTAGAGAAACTCTGAACACACGCACAGTGCATCAAGTGTGCTCCGTCGGGTGATGTGCGACAGGTGTCCGTCAGCTGATGTGCGACACCGGCCATGATCGGCTTCCTCGTTCGGGACGTTTCCGTGGGACGTCCCTGGTTCAGGGAGGCCGGGATTGGCACTGGTCGTCTTGTCTGTCGTGGAGCAGCGTCTGGATGCGGTTCGGGCCGTGTTGGCGGGCGCGGAGGTCACCGAGATCGCGAGCCAGCTCGGGGTGCATCGGTCAACAGTGCATCGATGGATCGCGCGGTATTTGTCGGGTCAGCTTGCGGGCTTGGCGGATCGCTCGCATCGCCCTGTCTCGTGTCCGCATCAGGTCGACGAGACTGTGGAAGTCGTGGTCACCGAGATGCGTCGCGAACATCCGCGGTGGGAGTCGCGGCGGATCCGTCTCGAACTGCTGCGACACGGCGGGCCCTGGCAACGTGGTGATCTCGCGGTGCCGTCGGAGCGCACGATCGATCGGATTCTGATCCGGCAGGGCTTGGCGCGGGCCCGACCGCTGAAACGGCCTCGGGATTCGTTCCTGCGGTTCGAGAGGCCGGGGCCGATGCAGTTGTGGGGCATCGACATCGTCGGTGGCATCGAGCTCGTCGACCCGCTGTCGGGGATGGTGCGGGAAGCGAAGATCGTCACCGGGGTCGATGATCATTCCCGGTTCTGCGTGCTGGCCGCCGTGGTGGAGCGCGCGACCTCGCGAGCGGTTTGTGTCGCCTTCGGCGAAGCTCTTGCTCGCTATGGGGTGCCCGAAGAGGTGATCACCGATAACGGCAAGCAGTTCACCGGTCGGTTCGGGCGTGGGCCGCAGCGGGGCGAAGTGCTCTTCGACACGATCTGCCGCCGCAACGGCATCACGCATCGACTGACCCAACCCGCCTCGCCGAACCAGAATGGCAAGGTCGAACGCTTCCACGGAACCTTCCGCCCCGAGATCAGCGAGCAGGGCCCGTTTTCGTCGCTGTTGGCTGCGCAAGCCGCCGTGGACACGTGGGTGGCCGAATACAACACCGAACGCCCCCACCAGGCGCTGGACGAGCACCAGCCGGTGGTGCCAGCCGACCGATTCCAACCTGCCGTTCCGGCCACTGCTGACCTTGAGTTGTGGGTGCCGCCTTCGCTTGTGCCCAAGCCAGCCCCAGAGCCGGAGTCGCTCGTCGAGCCCTCAGTGCTGGAGCGTCAGCCCGGGGATGCGATCGAGCTGGACCGGGTGGTGCCGCCCTCGGGCAACCTGTGGGTCGGCGGTCGGCAGTTCTGGCTCGGCCCTGCCCGTTCAGGGCAAATTGTGCGGTTCTGGCTCGATTGCGAGTGGGTCCACCTGTCGGTCGGCGGGCAGCGGGTGAAGTCGCTTCGGTCCCGGTTCGCCACCAGCGACCTCGACACCCTCGCCTCGCAGGGCGCGATCCCCGCCGGGCCCGAACCGGTCGCATCCCGAGGCGGGCCGGGCAGCCGGGCAGTCCGTCGGATCGTCGAGGTCGAACGCACCGTCGCCAAGGCCGGCACCGTCTCTCTCGGGGCCCACCTCGTGCTGGCTGCGGAGATTCTGGCTGGACGCCGAATCGGGATCTACATCGAAGAAGGCGCCCCACTGTTGTTTTTCGACCCCGACACCCGCGAACTCCTGCGCACCCGCCCCAACCCGCTCACCCACGACGACGCGATCCGCCTGCAACGGTCCCGCCCGCCAGGCCCGGTTCCGCGTCCCTCCACCGAACCGGTCACCGTGCAACGCCGCGTCAGCGCCGTCGGCACGATCACCGTCTGCGGCCAGACCATCGCCCTCGGCCGCACCCACAAACACCACACCGTGACCGCCCACGTCGCCGACACCACCATCGCGATCGACCTGCCCGACGGCGAAACCACCACCGTCCGCCGCACCACAGATCAACCCGTCCGTAGTCTCAAGGGCCAACGGCCACGGACCGCTACACCCTCAATTTCCTAGGCCGAGTGACGCACATCAGGTGGCAGACCGACGTCGCAGATCAACTGACGGATCACACGCAGCGCATCAATGTCGTTGTGCCTGGTAGAACCGCCTCCGACTCACGTCGGTGGATACCGGCGTGAGTCGCCATGCTCGACGGCGGGATTTCGGTCAGTCTCGGGGCGTGGCGGTCGAGGATGACGACTCGGGGCAGGACGGGCGGGTGCTCGCCCTGTCCGACGGCGTTTTCGCGATCGCGGCCACCCTGCTCGCCCTCGACATCCGCGTTCCGGAAGGGCTCAACACCCGCAGCCTGCACGATGCACTGCGCGGACTCGCACCCGACCTGGCCGGATATGCGATCGCGTTCCTCGTCATCGGCGTGCTGTGGCTGGGACACCGCGCGCTGTTCACCGACATCCGGCGCATCGTCCCCTCGGTCGCAGCGGTGAACATGGTGCTGCTGGGCTTCGTCGCACTGCTGCCGTTCCCCTCATCGCTGCTGGCCAACTACGGCGACGAACCGGTCGCCGTGATCAGCTACGCCACCAACGTCGCCGCGATCGCAGCGCTGCAGCTGGTCATCGTCACCATCGCCCGTCACACCAGGAACTTCCGCGCCGGGACGCAGGCACTGTCGGCCTACGCACCCTCGGCGGTGACGATCATCGGCTTCGTCGCGTCCATGCCCGTAGCACTGGTGTCTCCCACGTGGGCGCCGGCTTGCTGGCTCCTGCTGATCCCCGCCCACGCGACCATCGGCCGCATCGAGAGCCACAGGGTCGGAAATCACCGGGAGTCCTAGCCGACACCCCGCCCGCCTGCGAAATATCGCGTTGGACCTCAATCTCCAGGGCTGACCTGAATGAACGGTAGTTTCGCTCGCACCTCGCTGGTTTCACCCATACGGAGGATCCCTTGCAAGAACGCGAAGATGCCCTCATTGCTCCAGGACTCGTCTGTGATCAGGTCGCCGACGAGTTGGTGGTCAAGGCTGGAGTACAAGCGGAGCCCCGACGCTTCCCAATTCGCCTCAATTTCTCCGCCGTAGCGGGTCCAGAACTCATCGTCCTCGATGACCAGGAGACACGCGAACTCGTAGTTGCCACTCACGAGGTTCAGGCCGAATCCGGTGCACTCCATGCGTACCCGGGACGGGTCCGCCATGAGCCAGCGCATCGGCTCAGACATGCGTCCTGGATGCAGTGGTGCCGCTGCGCAAATGCCATCCACGGTGTTGTCGACGTCGATCCGGCCGAAGAGCTCCTCTTCCACCTCCCGCAGGAGCGTCGAGGTCAGCTGGGCATCCGCGTACAGGTCCGTCATTGGCTGATGGAAGCCCTTCGGGATCACCGCGAGCCTCTCCGCAGCGTTGAGCACGTGGCTTGACCGCTGTTGAACCACGATTGCGAAGTCACGCTCCCCGCGATAGGGGTCTGGCGGGCGTGCGATAGCGCAGAGCGCGAGCACTCCCCCTGCGCACAGCCGCCCGGAGAGGTTGATGGCGGAGTCGAGGTTCGGCAGGTAGTGGTCCCGCAGCGGGAGTTGGTCTGGCGTGCCGGCGGCAAGAGCATCGATCAGCTCGTTCTCGAGAAGATCCATTGAGACCGCGTACTCGATAAACGGCACTGTCGCGACCTCGGCTGAGATCGCACCTGGCCGGGCCTCCAGGTGCAGCAGCCGGTAGAGGGGCATGTTGGCCATCCGAATCCCCTGTGCCGTGGCTTCGGCGAGCCGGTCAATCGCTCGGTCTGACGTGACAACATGTTGAGCGACCGATGTGTCGGTGCGGAGTGCGACTTTGTCATTCCCTCTGCCGAGCTGACATCCAAGGTCGAGCCATCGGTCGCATGTCAGAACACTCGTGCGGATCTCGGAGTCGCCGCAGGTGGCGCTGTAGAAGTCGTGCCCGGTCTCCGCGGCCCCGTAGTAGTCAGCTACTGCTCTGGCGATCTCGCTTCGGCCGACCTTGCGGCGCCGCGCGGGTCTGTCGAGCACTTCATCGGCGGTCAAAGAGGCCAGGCGGGACGTCACCTTCCTTCGCGTCGTTTCAGAGCTCCACCCGCTTCGGGCATCAAGCCACGCGAATGACTGCGCCATGTCCACCCGCGCATCAGGGGTTTGAACTGCCGGTGACCCTTCCCGCGGAGCACCCGTCGGCCCTGCTCCAATGTCGAGGAAGGGTTGCCATGACGTGTAAGCGTCCTCGTGCGCGGTATCAGACTCTGGCGCAGCCAACAGAACATCGATTCCCACACCGAAGATGGCTTCGAGCAACCTCACCGTCGCCGGCCGAGGTCGTCCGACTGGCTTTCCGCTCGCCGTCTGTCCGGCGACGAGGCGCTGCAGGTGGCGGACACTCAACGTTCCTGGCTCATCGTGCTCGCGCGCGAACGCCTCGGCCCACTCCGTGAACTCTTGCAGCGTCTGCCGCCGCTCCCAGATCTTCTGCTCGAGAACAGTACGCGCCGTCTGCATTGCAACCCCTTCCCCACAGCCGCTCCCGTTATGTCGCGGGCCCGTCACCTTCGCGTCGTTCCGCTGACCGAGAGCTGATGTCAGCATGATTTCAGTCTGACATGGACCGCTCACAAACGGTCACGAAATCCCTCCGGCGGCGTTGCGCAACCACTCCCCGACCGCCGCCGGATGCCGGTCGCGGCCAGGCACACCTCCATGCCTGGCCGCGGCCACCCCTCGAACGGAGATCACGAGTGAACGCATCAGCAGAACAAGCCGTCTGGTTCCAATACCGCCCCGGCGTAGTGGTCGAGTCCCTTCGCGTTGCCCACTGCGCCGCACCAACCGGCACCAACACCGAGGTTCAGTCCTGGTGCCGGCTGAAGTTCGATCCTGCAAACCTCGAGCTGGCCGCAGGGCCCGGGGAGCCTGCGACTTCCGAGAGGGCACCAGCTTGCGCACCGTGTGCCGCGTGCCTTCTGCGGCTCACCTCGGCGACGAATACCGGCACCGAAACGCCTGAGCGCAGTGCGGAAGCGTCCGACGACAGCAAACTCGCGGTCGTACTCCGGAAAGCCCAGTGGTTGCTCGACGACGCCGCGCACTACCTCCCACAGGGGAACTACGCCCAGCGGGAACGTCACGCGCTCGCCGCCACGCTCGACCAACTCGCCGGGCTGATCCGCGAGCAAACTCCCGAACGCAAGAGCGCGGCCGAGCAGTCACGAACTCAATCCCAACTGTGATCACCAAGACGAGCCGTGGCCAGTGCGAATACAGAACCGCTTGGACGGGCGATCTCGCCCCGGACCTGCCGACACAACGCCTGCCCCGCATCGACACCCCACACCGTGAGGAGGACTGGCCAACACCGAGGCCACCTCTCAGCCTTCTACGCGCCGTGCTGGAGGGGCTAAAGCGGCTCTAGCCATGCAAACGGCACTACCGACGGAGTACCACCATGCAGCCTGCCACCTGCCAAGGATGCGGGGAGCCGCTGCCACCTCCTTCCCCAATCGGGCGCCCCGCTCGCTACCACGGACCGGCCTGTCGGCAGCGAGCACGCCGGGCACGGCTTCGGGCCCAGACCATCGACCACGACTGGGCAGCGCTCGACGAGGTCGACACCGCAGTTGCCGACGTACGCCGACGGATGGCCACTGGCAGTGACCCGCGGCCTGCCGTCGCACGCTTGCTAACCGCCGCGCTCGGAATCGCCTCCGTCCACGGCGTACTCCTGGTTACTGAGCCACCCCGCAACTATGAGCGTTGACCGACCAGTCCATCTGTTGCCTCAGCACGCAAGCCTGGCGCGGGGACCGTGCACACTGTGCGGTCCCCGCCTGGTCCCGCCCGGGCGTTCAGGGACTGCGCAGCGGTTGTGCCCCCGCAAGTCGCACGTGTGGATCGTGCGCACCGTGCGATCCTCTCTGGGCCCCCGCGGCTCGACTTGACCAATGTGGATTCATTCACTACTGAAATTTGGCCCTCCTGCTCCTTCCGTGGGTCCAGATTGAGTGCGCGGAGCGCTCGATTTGTTGTCGTGCTTGCGATGCGCGTTGCGGAGGGCAGGCCTTTGGCCTGCCCGTAAGCTGCCCTCTTTGAGTGCCGCAGAGGCTCCGGGGTCAAGGGCGGCCGTGAGGCCGTCGCGGTAGCGATGCGAAGCACCCTTGACGTTGGAGGGGCGGCACTCGTAGGCAGCGCAGCGCGAGCACGACACCCCCTTCCGCCCGAAATGGGCGGAATGTCAACCCACGGATGTGACAGAAGAGCCCAAAAGCTTCAGATCAACGAGTTCGAATGGTCCTGGAATGCGCTCAGGACACCGAAAACCAGCAGGACCGCCTCCCCGTGGGAGGCCGGGTCATCCGACGACATCCGCGTCCGCGGCACGCAGCACGATCCGGCCCGGCACGCCACCTTCCACCAAGCGATCCAGCGAGGTTTGGACGGATTCGGCGTTGAGAGCCGCTTCCAGGATCGGAATGTGCGGCAGCGCATCGCGCTTGGCCAGCTCCACCAGGGAGCGAAGGTCGGCCGGCGTTCCCACGAAACTGCCGCGGACGGTGACCATCTTGAGAGCCATCAGCGCTGTCGGCACGGTCAGCTCACCACCGAACAGCCCGACCTGGATCAGCTGGCCGCTCTTCTGGAGGGCGTCGAAAGCCGCTGTGGCAGTGGCTCCGTTGTTGACGAAGTCGATGGCGGCGGCCACAGGCCCGTTGCACGCCTTGATGATCTCTTTGCTCATGGCGTCTCCGCCCGCGAGCACCGTCGTCGACGCACCGAGTTCGGAGGCGACGTCCAGGTTGGCTTGCGAAAGGTCAACGGCACAGATGGTCTCGTGTCCAAGCGCTTTCAAGGTCGCGATGGCGGTGAGACCGACGCCGCCCGCCCCCAGCACGACGACCGGTTCTTCCGGAGGCAGCGGAAGAACCTTGTTCACCGCGCTGAACGCTGTCAAACCGGAGCACGCCAGCGTGGCCGCCCAGCTGAGGTCGAGTCCCTCGACATCGACCAGGTACTTCTCGTCGGGCACGAGGACGTACTCGGCATAACCGCCATGCCTGGCGACGCCGAGGTTCTTTCCCGCCGGGCAGTGGTTGTCCCGCCCTTCGCGGCACTGCCGGCACTCACCGCATCCGATCCACGGGTACACGAGGCGAACGTCGCCGGGGCGGTGCGCGGTCACGTTCTCCCCCACCTGCTCCACCGTTGCAACGACCTCGTGCCCCATCACCAGCGGGTACGTGAGACCACGATCGGCGAGCCGCAGGCTCCCACGGCTACCGAGGTCGTACGAACCCTGGCGCAGGTGCGTGTCGGTGTGGCAGACGCCAGAACGCACGACCTTGAGCAGCACTTCCTCGCCGGTCGGGACGGGAGTCGGCAACTCCACCTCTTCGACGGCGCCATCGGCCTCGGTGATCGCGAACGTGTGCATGTTTCCTACCTCGCTTGTGCCGCGTTGTCCGTGACGTGCTCGCCACGCCATGAGTTGCCCTCACGAGGCGGAGAATTTCTCCACCCGCTGTGCTGGGGGAACCTTTGGTACCACCGCGCCCACAGCCGGGCGGTGTTTCACTTCGGCACACTTCCGCGCGTGAGCTGTGCCGCACGCTTGCTGTGATCGCCGCTCACCTGTGCCGTTGGCGATGTCGCGGAACGGAAAAGCCGACAGGCCGAGGATTCGCCTGACAGAGCGAAAATTGTTCTGGCGAACGGAAATGAGGACGCTTGATGACCAGCTACCGCACTACCAATCCTGCGACCGGAGAACTCGTCAAGGAGTTCCCGCTCGTCTCCGACGGGGAGGTGGAACACGCCCTTGCCAGCGCTCACGCCGCTTATCGCCAGTGGCGAGGAGTTTCGCTGGAGCAACGCGCCGAACTGCTGCACCGAGTGGCGCAGCTGCACCGCGAACGCGCGGACGAACTCGCCGAAATCCTGACCCTGGAGATGGGAAAACCGATCACTCAGGCGAAGGGCGAGGTCTCGCTGGTGGCCTCCATCTACGAGTACTACGCCGAACACGGTGCCAGGTTCATGGCTGATGAGAAGCTGGACGTCGCCGGTGGCGGTGAGGCGATCGTCCGCACCGAGCCGATTGGGGCGCTCGTCGGAATCATGCCTTGGAACTTCCCGTACTACCAGGTCGCGCGTTTCGCCGCACCGAACATCATGCTCGGCAACACCATCCTGCTCAAGCACGCGCGGAACTGCCCGCAGTCGGCACTGGCGATCGAATCACTCATAGCAGAGGCCGGAGCTCCGGACGGGGTCTACACCAACCTGTTCGCCGACAGCGCGCAGATCGCGGAGATCATCGCAGACCCGCGGGTGCAAGGCGTGTCGTTGACCGGATCCGAACAAGCAGGCTCCGCCGTCGGCGAAGTGGCCGGCCGGCACATGAAGAAGTACGTGCTGGAACTCGGCGGTTCTGACCCGTTCATCGTGCTCGACGCCGAGAACCTGGACGCGACCGTGGCCGGAGCGGTGAACAACCGGCTGTTCAACGGCGGCCAGGCGTGCACAGCTTCCAAGCGCTTCATCGTGCTCGAGGACGTCTACGACGCGTTCCTCGACAAGTTCGTCCGGGCGATGCGCGACGTCCAGCCCGGAAACCCGACGGATCCCGCCACGCGATTCGGCCCCTTGTCTTCGCAGAGCGTCGTGGACGACCTCACCGAGCAGGTGGAGGACGCGCTCGCGCTGGGCGCCACCTCGCACACCGGTGGTCACCGCGCCGAAGGGCCGGGGGCCTACTACGAGCCCGCCGTGCTCACAGGCGTGACTCCGCAGATGCGCGCCTACTCCGAGGAACTGTTCGGCCCGGTCGCCGTGGTCCATAAGGTCGCCTCAGCGGAGGAAGCCATCGCGCTGGCGAACGAGTCGCCATACGGTCTGGCGGCCTCCATCTACACCGCCGACCTCGCGCAGGCCCGCTCTCTGGCCCGAGATCTGGAGACCGGCATGGTCTGGATCAACGGCACGAGCAAAAGCTCCCCGGACCTGCCCTTCGGTGGTGTGAAGCGGTCCGGAGTGGGCCGCGAGCTCGCGAAATTCGGCATCAACGAGTTCGCGAACAAGAAGCTCGTGCGAATCCCACGCTGAACCGCGCCCGGGCCCGTGCCCGGTCATGACCGGGCACGGGCGTCGTCGCCCTCCATGCGATGCAGCATCTTGCGGTAAGACCGACCGGCGCGTGCCAGAGTGGCCGCCAGCCTAGGTCTAATTCCTCGACGTCGACCAGGTGCTTCTCGTGGGGCGCGCGGATGTAAACATTCAGGTGGTTTGACTTGGGCATGCTGAAGCCCGACGCCGGTGGAGCGGGTGTGGTGATGAGAAACCTGCCGGGTGTTTAGGTCGGGGTGGGCAGGGTTGGTCGCCAGGGGTTGCCGGTGATGGCCCGGTGTAGTGCGGTCATGACGTTGACGCCCTGTTTGCGGGCGGTGTCGATGTAGGTGTGGATGTTCAGCCGGTCTTGGGTGACGGTTTCGCTGGTCAGCCGCCCGGAGATCTTCTGCTGTGTCTTGGTGGGCCGCAGGTCGCGCTCGCTGATGTTGTTCGTGGGCCAGATCCGCGTGTCGGTGCTGAAGCGCAGAACGTCGGCCTGCCGGTCGCGGCAGAATTCCAGCAGCTCCCGCCCGGGACGCTGAGCGGTGGAGTTGCGGGGGCCCGGCACCCGCGGCACCCGGGAAATCCCGACCTTGACCGCGTGATCGAACTCGGTGATCAGCGGACCGGACAGCTGCGCATCGATCTCGGCCACACCCGTCCGCCTGGCCTCATGCCAGGCTTTGATCAAGCTGCGCAGAGCACGCTGGGCCTGGTGCGGCCAGTGCTCATCCGGGTAGGCCTCCGCGGCGTCGGCGAAGTCCCGCAGCAGGTGAGCAACACAAGCCTGATGCCCTGCCAGGTGCTGCCAGCGTGAGTGAAAGTAGTTGCTGTAGCGGTCATGCACCGCGATCCCAGCGAAGTGGGGCAGGATCGCGGCGTCGGCGAACGAGTCCAGATCACGTCCGCCCATGTGATAGGCGGTGGCGGTCTCGGTGGAAGCCGACAGTACATATTTGCGGGTGGACCCGGCGGGTCCGACACGCAGGGTGGTCTCGTCGAACCCGGCCACGTGCGCCATCGTGATCAGCGACCGGATGGTGTTGACGACCTCGTCGGTCGCGCGGGCGCATCGGGTCAGCATGCCGTGCACGAACCCGCCCGACGGGCCCTTCCCGCCGGTGAGATCGGCGATCAGCTGGACACAGCGTTGCACCGGAATGTGTTGGTAGACCAGCAGATACACCACCAGTGACCGCAGATTCGGTCCATAACTCAAGGGCGTGTCCGGTACTTCACCGGGCAGGGCACCGAGGTGTTCGGTGCCGCAGGCGCATCGCACTCGATGCACGTCGTGCTGCCACACCGTGAGACGCACTTCGGGCAGGTCGTGGACCTGGTGGGAGCGTTCGACACCCAGGTCCTCGGCCACAGCCAAATCCGCACCACACCCGCATTGCCCACTCGGGCGATACGGCACGGTCTCATCCGGCACCGCCCACGACATCGCACTGCCCGCAGCGCCTTGTTGCTTGCCGCGTTTCCGGCCGGCCCGCTTGGCCGGTTTCGCCGCGGGCGAGGTCCGGCCGGGCAGATCATCGGTAGAGGGAGGGATCGAGCTGTTCGCGCTGTTACGGCTCACCCGCCGTTCCAGCTGCTTGACCCGCTGTTCCAGCGTGGCGTTGGACTCCAGGAGCCGTTCGACAAGCGCGATCAGCTCCTCACGCGAGAGCTCTTCCAACCCAGCCACGAGTCAAGCTGACCACACACATGCGTCCAAGATCAACTCCAGCCACCTGAATGTTTACTCCCCTACGTCGGTTACCCGAAGTCCCTGAACGCACTCACCCTCGTCAAGAAGGTGCTCGCCGAACGTGACGACGTGCAGTAGGCCACCCGGACAGCCCAAGACTTCTTCCACGTCGCAAAGGAGCACGTCATGCACCTGGTGATCGGCCTGGGGCCGATTGGCGGAAACATCGGTATCCACCTCGCCGAACAGGGCCGCGAGGTCTACGGCTACGACCTCGACACCGCACGCGTCACCGACTGGGCACAGGAATCGGGCTCGCCGTTCGCCGGCTCCGAGCTGGCCGCGGTCCCCTGGGACGAGATCACGTCGGTCAACATCGCCGTCCGCCTGGCAAACCAGGTCGAAGCAGTACTCGACACCTTGCAGGACACCACGGCCAGGTCGCTGAGCGTCTTCATCAACACGACGCTGACCCCGTCCGATGCCAAGAAGATCGCCACACGGGGCGACGAAGGATGGCGCATCTTCGAGTCTCCGGTCTCGGGAGGACCGGCAGGCGCTCGCCACGGCACGATGAGCATCTTCTTGGCCGGACCTGCCCCGACCGACGACGAGGAGAGGCTGCTCGCCGCTCAGGCGGGACATGTCTTCCGCCTGCCCGAGTACGGCCAGCCCGCGATGGTGAAGCTGCTCAACAACACGCTCGCCACCTACAACCTCACCGCCACCGCACAGGTGCTGAACCTGGCCGACTCGCACGGTGTCCCGGCGGAAAAGCTGGCCGAGGTTCTCGCGGTCTCCACGGGCCAGAGCTGGATGAGCGACAACATCGAAGACGTCGCGTACGACCTGCTGCTCAAAGGGGTCGAGCTGTTGCGAACCGAGATTCCGGGCATCCCCGTGACGGACCTGGCCGGCAATGTTGAGGGGCACATCCTCGCCGCTCGTGAGGCCCTGGGCGTTGAGACGAAGTCGTGATCAAGGCGACGAGGATCTGCGCATCAACGCGTTCGCGAAATAGAGGCTCATCGGATCCAGGCTGAACGCCGTCCCACGCCGTCGCGGTGACCGGGTGGGACGGTGTGGCACTCATCGAGGCGATGCGATCGCATTTCGCCGAGGTCGGGCGCAGTGCCTGGGCCTCGGTTTCCCGCATGCCTCAGCGCCGCCTGCTGTTCATTGAGTGGTGAAACCGCCGTCGACGACCAGCTCCGCTCCGGTGACGTAGGAGGATTCGTCCGAGGCGAGGAAAAGGGCGCATGCGGCGACCTCCTCGGGCTTTCCCGCACGCCCCATCGGCGTCGCTTGGAGGAGCCCGTCGAGGGCGTCCTGCGGGAGCTCTTCGTCGATCATGGGCGTGGCGATCACTCCGGGATGCACGGAGTTGACCCGGATAGACTCCGTGGCGTACTGAACCGCCGCCGTCTTGGTAAGGATGCGCACCGCTCCCTTGGTGGCTTGGTAGGCGGCCGCTCCACCGCTGCCGATCAATCCGAAGATGGACGAGATGTTCACGATGGAGCCGCCTCCGGCACGGCGCAAGGCTGGCACTGCCGCCTTCATGCCGAGCCACGTTCCGGTCTGGTTCACCGCCACGATCTGGTTCCAGGTGTCGAGGTCGGTGTCCTCCACACCGGCCATGGTCAGGATGCCCGCGTTGTTCACCACGACGTTGAGCCGCCCGTACTGCGTCTCAGCCTTCTGCACCGCCGTGGACCACGCCTCTGGGGATGTCACGTCCAGGACGCACTCCGCCACCTGGTGGCCCTTGCCGCGGAGTTCCTCTCCGAGTTCCTCGAGCGCGCTCTCCTGCACGTCGCTGATCACCAGACGCGCGCCGTTCTCGGCGAAGAGGCGTGCCTCAGCAGCACCTTGTCCCCGTGCGGCACCCGTGATCAGGACGACCTTCTCTGACAACCGATTCGACATGAATTGCAGTCCTTCCAATTTTCTGACTATTTCAAATGACGGCACGACGCAAGGCCCTGCGTGAAAGCGCCCGTCAAGGTCATGAGCGGAGGCGGCACACGGATCTGCCCCGCGACAGTGCTCAACGCACGCCGAGGGCCGATTTGTGCGTGTGCGAGACGAGTGACCGAAGCGCGGAAATCGAAAAGCAGTTCTGTTCGCGAAAGGAGTCGACTAGGAAATCGTGCTGTTCTCGGTGGTCAATCGAGGCGGTAGAACCGCATCTTGCGGTAAAGGGTCGTTCGGCCAATCCCCAGCGCGGACGCCGCTTGGGAGCGGTTTCCTCCCGATTGGCGCAGAGCAGTGCTGATGGACTCGCGTTCGGCGGCCTCCATCATGGTCAGCTGGCGATGCGGAGCGGTTTGCTGCATGCGCGTCGGCAGATCACCGGCAGCCACGGTCGTGCCGGGCATCCGGTGGGCGAGGAATTCGACGGTCTTGCGGAGTTCAGCGATGTTGCCGGGCCACGACCAGGACATCAGAAGCTGCAGGGCTTCGGAGGAGAACGTGGGTCTCCGCTCGGCGTCCGGGATCGCGGCGAGCATGCGGGCGACGAGTGAGGGCAGTTGCTCGGGCATCTCCGCGAGTGCTGGAAGCCGCACTGTCGTGGCCAGTTGGTCGACGAGGGTGCGGGTGGGCTCCGGCGCGTTCTGGGTGTCGATGGTGAGGATGAGCGGAGCCGAGCTGGTGCCGTGCTCCTCCTGGGAACGCTCGGCGATCGCCTTGATCCGGTTCAACTCGCTCGGGGCGCTGTCCTGCAGATGGCGCAGCACCACACCACGTCCCGTGGTGAGCGCCTCCATTGCCGAGGTGAACCAGCTGTGCCCGTTGTCGCGCCGGCAGGTCGACAGGTCGAGCACGAGCGGCGGTGTCCCCGGAAAGTGCGTGGCGAAGATTGCGGTGGCCACGTGGAGCTTGCCGGCGCCGGGCTCGCCGTCGAGGGCGAGACATTCCCGGTGCCGGATCGCAGTGGAGAGCTGTTCCTCGATGTCCGGCCGCGGGTGTACCGACTCAGGCGGGGAGCCTACCCCGGCACGCGAGTTCCTACTTGCTGTGCGCTGAGGTGCAGCTGTGTCGTGAGGCTGCACGGGCAACAGGCGGACGCAGTACGCCGAGCGCTCCCCCTCCGTACCGTCGACGTGTTCGACGACCGCGTCGTGCCATCCGGACGGGAGCGGCACTCGGATTTGCTGTGGCTCCCGCCGCACGGCCGAGTCCCGCAGATGGGTCCACAGCAGTGCGTGTGTCTCGGAGCTCACGTGGCGCAATCCGAGGGTGTTGGCGAAGACGGTGCGTTCGTTGAAAACGATGACCGGGTGCTTCTCCGACTTGTTCGCGAGGAGGTAGGACTGGATGAGCGCACGTTCCTCGGCTCCGAGCAGAGTGGTCAGGTTGCTCTCGATCTGGCGGCCGACATCGGTCGCGATGGCTGAGATCAGCGGACTGGTGTCATCGGCTCTGCAGGCCAACGCGAACGTGCCCAGGATGCGCTGGCTGAAGGGTTCGAAGATCGGTGTTCCCGCGCAGGTCAGAGTCTCCAGCGCGTCGTTGTAGTGCTCGCTGCCTCGCACGAGGAGCGGTCGGCGCTCCGCGATCACGGTGCCGAGGCCGTTGGTGCCGATCGAGCGTTCGGAGAAGTCGAAGCCCTCAGCGGCCGACGCGTTGTCGAGCTGGTTGCGCTGACGGTGCTCCGCCGCCTTGCGCATGACGATGTGCCCCTTGTCGTCGCTGAGGAACAGCGCCACTCGCGCGTCGGCGAGGTGCTCGCTGAGCCGCTCCAGCACCGGCCTCGCGGCGTCCACCAGGATCGACTGCCGCTCCGCGGCATCCCAGGAGCCGTTGAACCGCGGCTGTGCTGGCACTCCCTCGCCGATGCAGCGCCGCCAGCTCCGTTCAATGATGTCCCGCACTCCTGGTTGCGACACCGGCGAGGTAAGCAACCCGTTGGTGAGCAGGGCTTCCTTGGCCCTCCGCACCGCGTCCTCATCGAAAGGCAGCGGCACCGGTCGGCCGGTTTCATTGATGCCGTTCATGACGCTCGGTCACCCCTCGGCCTTGCTGGCAACGCAAAATTGCTGTGCTTTGGGTCACAGATTACCTGCTGCCGGGAGAGCCCCGCCCCAAGGCGCACCGGGCCCCACACGGCACCTCTTTCCACTTACCGAAGATGCGAGCAGGCAGCAACGCCGTCATCCCCGCCATCGCTGCCTGCTCGTCGAGTCACGCTGAGATGCTTTGGTCCGACCTCTGCTGGTGGAATCCCTCGTAGCCGTTGTCCCTGACCTCGGACAACTTCTGCCGGTAGGCGCCGAGCCCGGCCATGTAGAACATGACGGTGTTCTCCTTGCCCGGGATGTTGGCGCCGAAGATCCACGACTCAGCCTTCGGGAAGAGCGTCATGTTGGCGATCTCCTGGCAGGTCGCCGTCCAGCCCTTCTCAGCTTCCAGGGTCGGCTCAACGGTGGAGACCCGAGCGCGTTCGGCGTGGCCGATGAACTCCCCGATCCACTCGACCTGTGCCTCGATGCTCGGGGGC
Organism: Saccharopolyspora tripterygii; assembly: GCF_054778355.1. Taxonomy (NCBI): domain Bacteria; kingdom Bacillati; phylum Actinomycetota; class Actinomycetes; order Pseudonocardiales; family Pseudonocardiaceae; genus Saccharopolyspora; species Saccharopolyspora tripterygii. The sequence continues at coordinate 225,794 of NZ_BAAGZP010000016.1, forward strand.
AAGTTGGTGAACGGGCCGTTGGGTCCGAGGATCATGAATTTGTTGGGGAAACCCGCCTTCGAGACGCCCAGGTAACTGGTGGGACCGCCCGCCCAGTGCTCGTTGATGTGCTGTCCGCCGCGTCCGCGCAGGTCCATGGCGCGGTAGTTGCCGTCGACGGCGTCGAAGCCGGTCGCGAAGACGAGCACGTCGAGTTCGTGCTCCACGCCGTCAGCCGTGCGCACGCCGGCCGGCGTGATCTCTTCGATCGGGTTTTCCTTGATCGAGACCAGGTTGACGTTGTCGCGGTTGTAGGTCTCGTAGTAGCGCTCGTTGCACAGCGGCCGCTTGGCGTAGAGATCGGTCGGCGTCAGCTTCCGGGCGGTTTCCGGGTCCTTGACGATCTCGGCGATCTTGGAACGGATGAACGCCGCAGCGGCCTCGTTGGCTTCCGGGTTAGTGGCGATGTCGCAGAACGTGCCGAACATGAACCGGAAACCATTGCCCTTGTCCCAGTTCTCCTGGAACACGCGGCGTCGTTCTTCCTCGGACACGCTCGCAGCCTCGACACCGCTCTCCTCGAAGCCGAAGGCGACGACCGAGTTGCGGACCTGCTGCCAGATCTCGTCGAAGTTCTTCTTGGTCTCGTCGACCTCGTCCTGGCGGACGGGGCCGTTTCCGGATGGGACGACGTACTGGGGCGAGCGCTGGAACACCGTCAGGTGGTCTGCCAGTTCTGCGGCGGCGACGATGAACTGGGTGCCGGTGGAACCTGTGCCGATCACGCCCACCCGCTTGCCGGTCAGGTCGAGGTCTTGCGGCCAAGCGTTGGTGTGCACGAGCGAACCCGCGAAGCTGTCCCGCCCGGGGATGTCGGGAAGGTTGGACTTCGCGAGCAGGCCGAGTGCCGTCACCAGGTACTTGCTCGTGAACTCCTCGCCGGTGCTCGTGCGGACCTGCCATACATCGCGCTGCTCGTCGAACACCGCGCCCGTCACCTCGGTGTCGAGCTGGATGTCACGGCGGAGGTCGAAGCGATCCACGACGTGGTTGAGGTAGTTCTCGACATCGGGCTGCTCCAGGTAGCGGGTGGTCCAATCCCAATCCTGAAGCAAGTCTTCGTCGAAGGAGTAGCGGTAGACGAAGCCCTCGGTGTCGGACTTGGCACCGGGATAGCGGTTGAAGTACCAGGTTCCGCCAACGCCGCCACCCTTCTCGAACGCCCGAACCGTCAAACCGAGCTCGTTGCGCAGCTTGTGCAGCATGTAGATGCCGCCGAAGCCAGCGCCGATCACGATCGCGTCGAAGTCCGTGGTCGTCGTGGTTTCGTTCATGAAGGTGCTCCTGTGAGTGCTGATGTGTCAGTGAGTGCGATCGAAGCGGGCTAGGCGCGGTACCAGGCGGCGAGCTCGGCGAGCGCGGCGTCGGCCTCCGGCGCACGACCGGCGAGGAACGGGTAGACGTGCTGCATGCCCGCAGCGACCGTCAAGGTGACGTCGACTCCGGCGGCCTCGACCCGCGCTGCCAGGCGTGTCGCGTTGTCGAGCAGGGACTCCGCTCCTCCGGCGTTGATGTACAGCCGGGGGAAGCCGGCGAAGTCGGCGTAGAGCGGATTGGCCAGCGGCGTCTTCGGGTCGATCTCTCCGCCGGCGAGGACACCGGCGACCATGCCTTCGAGCAGCGGAACCGTGATCAACGCGTCCGTGGCGTCGTTGGTCACCAGAGTTTCGCCCGAGTTCTCCATGTCCAACCACGGAGAGAACGCGATGACACGCCCGGGCAGCGGCAAGCCCTGCGCCCGCAAGGCGAGCGGAATCGCCACGGCCAGATTGCCTCCGGCGGAGTCGCCGATCGTCGTGATGTCCTGCGGGGCGATACCGCGTGCGGTCAGTGCGGTGAAGACGGCGACACCGTCCTCGACCTGCGCGGGGTGCGGGTGTTCGGGCGCCCTGCGGTAGTCGAGCACGAACGCCGTGACACCGAGCGCCTTGGCGACATGGGCTGCGAGCTTGCGGTGGCTGGACGCCGAACCGACGGCGAAGCCTCCGCCGTGCGTGTAGAGCAGGACTTTCGTCTTGTCCGCCCCGATCGGCGTCGCCCAGATACCCGGAACGCCACCGACCGACTCCTCGGCGTAGGTCACTTCTTCGGGCTCACGGGTCGGCTGGTGCCACTCGTCGAAAAGGCTACGCAGGAGCCGCATCGAGAGCGCTGGATCACCAGCCATGATCTGGGACCAATCGGAATAGAGGCGTTCGAGGAACCGAGCCTCCTCCGAAACCTCTGACGAACGAGTCGCGTGAATAGATGTCACGTCGATACTCCTTTGTATCCCTCACCGGACGTTCTCGAATGGAAGAATCAATCCGGGTTGGTAACGGACCTTGTGATGGCGTTCACTGTCATGCGCAGGCGCCTTTTGTTGTTGTTCCGATGTGGAACACCTGGCGTTCAGGCGCGGTTGACCGCATCGCAGGTGTGAACGGTCGTTGTTGCGGAGCGACCGATGCGTGGCCTCCAACGCGCGCAGCGCCCACAAGATCCATGCGTTTCACCTGTATTTTTACCATTTCCGTCTTAACTAGGCATCTATTAAGTATTGGACTGCTATCAATCTCTGGGCCATGGTGTGTTGCATGGACACCGAAGTTCCCGACGACGTCTTCCGCGACGTCCTCGCCCAGATCTCCGACTTCGTGCGCACCCGCGTGCTGCCCCGCGAGATCGAGATCATGAACACCGACGCGATCCCCGCCGACCTGCGCACCCAGGCCGCCGAGATGGGCCTGTTCGGCTACGCCATCCCCCAGGAATGGGGCGGTCTGGGCTTGAACCTGGTGCAGGACGTCGAGATCGCGATGCAGCTCGGCTACACCTCGCTGTCACTGCGCTCGATGTTCGGCACCAACAACGGCATCGCCGGCCAAGTCCTGGTCGGCTTCGGCACCGACGAGCAGAAGCAGCAGTGGCTGCCGCGCATCGCCTCCGGCGAGGTCGTCGCCTCCTTCGCACTCACCGAGCCCGGTGCGGGTTCCAACCCCGCCGGCCTGCGCACGACCGCGACGGCCGACGGCGACGGCTGGATCATCAACGGCAGCAAGCAGTTCATCACCAACGCGACCGAAGCCGGGCTGTTCGTGGTCTTCGCGCGGATGCAGCCCGCACCGAAGTCGGGCAACGGCATCGCGGTGTTCCTGGTGCCCGGCGACGCGCCGGGCGTCCAGGTCGGCGCTCACGACGCGAAGATGGGCCAGGAGGGTTCCCGCACCGCCGAGGTCACCTTCTCGCAGGTGCGCCTCGGACCGGAGGCGCTCGTGGGGTCGAACGGCGAGGTCGGCTACAAGGCCGCGATGACCTCGCTGGCCCGCGGCCGCATCCACATCGCCGGACTGGCCGTCGGCTGCGCGCAGCGGGCGCTGGACGAGTCGGTGTCCTACGCCGCCTCGGCCACGCAGGGCGGCACGCCCATCGGCGACTTCCAGCTGGTGCAAGCCATGATCGCCGACCAGCAGACCGGCGTGCTCGCCGGTCAGGCCCTGGCCCGCGAGGCGGCGCGCAAGTACGTCAGCGGCGAGGACCGCCGTATCGCCCCCTCCGCGGCGAAGCTGTACTGCACCGAGATGGCGGGCAAGGCCGCCGATCTGGCGGTGCAGGTGCACGGCGGCAACGGCTACATGCGCGAGGTGCCGGTCGAACGCCTCTACCGCGACGTCCGCCTGCTGCGGCTCTACGAGGGCACCAGCGAGATCCAGCGCCTCATCATCGGCGGCGGACTGGTCCGCTCCGAGAAGAAGCGGGCGTCATGACGCTGCCGCTGGAGGGTTTCACGGTCGTCTCGGTCGAGCAGGCCGTGGCCGCGCCGCTGGCCACCCGCAGTCTCGCCGACCTCGGCGCGCGGGTGATCAAGGTGGAGCGGCCCGATGGCGGGGACTTCGCTCGCGGCTACGACCACGCCGTGCATGGCACCGGAGCGCACTTCGTGTGGCTCAACCGCGGCAAGGAGTCCCTCGCGGTCGACCTCAAAACGGAGCAGGGGCGCGCCGTGGTGCGCGATCTCGTGGCCCGGGCCGACGTGTTCGTGCAGAACCTCGCGCCGGGTGCGGCCGAGCGCCTCGGCCTCGGCGCAGACGAGCTGCGCGCCGCGCACCCCGAGCTGGTCGTGGTCAACCTGTCCGGTTTCGGTTCTGGCGGCCCGATGGAGCAGCGCAAGGCCTACGACATGCTCATCCAGGCCGAAGCCGGCCTGATCGCGATCACCGGAACCCCCGACACCCCGGTCAAGACGGGCATCCCCACCTCCGACATCGCCTCCGGCATGTACTGCTCGCAGGCGGTGCTGGCGGCGCTGCTGCGCCGGTCGCGCACCGGAGGCGGGGCGAGCATCGATGTGTCGATGCTCGAAGCGACCGTCGAGTGGATGGGTTATGCGCTCTACACGCAAATGCACACCGGCATCCAGCCGTCGCGGATGGGCTTGAGCCACAGCTCCATCGCACCGTACGACTCCTTCCCCACCCTCGACGGGCAGATGCTCATCGGCGTCCAGAACGACCACGGCTGGCGGACCCTAGTCACCGACGTGCTCGGCGTGCCCGAACTCGCCGGCGACCCGCGATTTGCCACCAACGTCGAGCGGGTGCGCCACCGCGCCGAGTGCGACGCGGCGGTGGGCGAGCAGACCGCGCGCTGGAACACCGACGAGCTCGACGAGCGTCTCGCCTCCGCGGGCGTGCCCGCCGCCCAGCTCAAGGAACTCGACCAAGTGGTCAAGCACCCGCAGCTGACCGCTCGTGACCGCTGGCGCACGATCGGCACCGAGCACGCCGAGGTGGACGCGCTGCTACCGCCTGCGACCTTCGCCGACGTCGAAGCCCGCATGGGCAGCGTCCCCGCGCTCGGCCAGCACACCCGAGCCCTGCTCGTCGAGTCCGGAATGGACACCCTCAACGTCGACGCCGCCATCAACACCGGAATCGCCCGCCAAGCAGCGGAATGACCCATACGCCCTGAGAAAGGACCACCACATGCTGTCCGGACGCACCGCCGTGATCACCGGAGCCGCCCAAGGCATCGGACTGGCGATCGCCCGCACCTTCGCCGCGCACGGAGCGCGGATCGTCATCGGCGACCTCACCGAGGACGCCGCGCGCGAAGCCGCCGAATCCCTGCCCACCGAGGCGATCGGCGTCCGCTGCGACGTCACCTCCGGCGAAGACGTGACCCGGCTGCTCGACGCGGCCACCGACCGGTTCGGCTCGCTCGACGTGATGGTCAACAACGCCGGAATCACCCGCGACGCCACCATGCGCAAAATGACCGAGGACCAGTTCGACGAGGTCATCCGAGTGCACCTGCGCGGCTGCTGGAACGGCACCCGCCAAGCCGCAGGCATCATGCGTGAAGCGGGCCGCGGCTCGATCATCAACCTCTCCTCGATCTCCGGCAAGGTCGGCTTCATCGGCCAGACCAACTACTCCGCCGCCAAAGCCGGCATCGTCGGCCTCACCAAGGCCGCGGCCAAGGAAGTCGCCTTCAAGAACGTCCGGATCAACGCCATCCAGCCCGGCTTCATCGAAACCCCGATGACCGAAGTGATGCCCGAGCACGTCAAGGCCCAGAAGCTCGCCGAAATCCCCATGGGCCGCACCGGAACCGCCGACGAGGTCGCCAACGTCGCGACCTTCCTCGCCGGCGACATGTCCAGCTACATGACCGGAACCGTCCTGGAAGTCACCGGCGGGAGGTACATGTGACCGCCAGCGAACCCCGAGTCTTCGCGAACGTCGACGAACTCGAAGCCGCCATCGGCACCACCCTCGGCACCAGCGACTGGCTCGAGATCGACCAACAGCGCATCGACCTGTTCGCCGAGGCCACCGGCGACCACCAGTGGATCCACGTCGACCCCGAACGCGCCCGCGGCGGCCCGCACGGAACCACCATCGCGCACGGATTCCTCACGCTCTCGCTCGTCGTTCCACTCACCTCCGGAATGATCAAGCTGGTCACGGCGACGATGAAGCTCAACTACGGCCTCGACAAGGTCCGCTTCGTCAACTCCGTCCCCTCCGGATCACGCGTGCGCGCCACCGCCGAGCTCCTCGCCGTCGAGCGAACCAAGGCGGGAGTGCGGATCAAGCAGACCGTCGTGGTCGAGCTCGAAGACCACGAACGCCCCGCCTGCGTCGCCGAAACCCTCGGCGTGTTCGTGCTCGGCGAAGCATGACCGTCGCAGCGATCTCCCCGCAACTACGAAGGTTTGGCCGATCATGAACATCGTTGTCCTGGTTAAGCAGGTGCCCGACACGTATTCCGAACGGAAGTTGTCTGCTGCGGATCACACGTTGGACCGCGAGTCGGCGGATGCGGTGTTGGATGAGATCAACGAGCGCGCCGTGGAGGAGGCGCTGTTGATCAAGGAGGCTCAGGGCGGCGAAGTGACCGTCGTGTGCATGGGCCCGGATCGCGCCACGGATGCCATCCGCAAGGCGCTGTCGATGGGTGCGGACAAGGCGGTGCACCTGTCCGATGAGGCGTTGCACGGCTCGGACGCGCCGGCCACCGCCAAGGCGTTGGCGAAGGTCATCGGCACCGTTGAGGGTGTCGAGTTGGTGATCGCGGGTAACGAGGCGACCGATGGTCGTTCGGGTGCGGTGCCGGCGATGGTGGCCGAGGTGCTGGGCTGGCCGCAGCTGACCTTCGCGCGCAAGGTCGCCACCGACGGGTCGTCGGTGAAGGTGGAGCGTGAAACCGATGCGGGCATCCTGACCGTCGAGTCGGGTCTGCCGGCTGTGGTGAGCGTGACGGAGAAGATCAACGAGCCGCGGTACCCGTCGTTCAAGGGCATCATGGCCGCGAAGAAGAAGCCGGTGAGCGCGCTGTCGCTGGCTGATGCGGGGATCGACGCCTCCGAGGTGGGCCTGGCAGGCGCCGGTTCCCAGGTGGTCGAGTCCGCTCCGAAGCCGCCGAAGTCCGGTGGTGTGAAGGTCACCGACGAGGGCGAAGGCGGCGTTGGAGTCGCTGAGTTCCTGGCCGGCGAGAAGCTGCTCTAACACCCGACGAGGGACGTAAGGAGAAAACCCATGTCTGAAGTTCTCGTCCTCGTCGAGCACAGCGCTGGAGAGGTCAAGAAGGTCACGCTGGAACTGCTCACCGCCGCCCGCCGCCTCGGATCTCCGTCGGCTGTGGTGGTGGGCGAGCCCGGCACCGCGGGCAAGCTCACCGAAGTACTGGCCGCCCATGGCGCCGAGAAGATCTACGCCGCTGAAGGCGACGGCGTGGACGACATCCTGGTCACCCCGCACGTAACGGTTCTGGCGTCCCTGGTGCCGCAGGCGGCCCCGGCGGCGGTGCTGGTTCCGGCGTCGGTCGACGGCAAGGAGATCGCCGGTCGTCTGGCGATCCGCCTGGACACCGGTCTGCTGTCGGAGGTCGTGGACATCGACGGTGAGGGCGTGGCTTCGCACTCGCTGTTCGGTGGCACCTACGACGCCAAGGCGAAGGTCACCAAGGGCACCCCGGTGATCACCGTTCTGCCCGGCTCCATCGAGGCCGAGCAGGCCTCCGGTGCCGCCGCGGTCGAGCAGGTCGAGGTTCCGGCCCCCTCCGGCGCCAAGATCACCGGCCGTCAGCCGGCCGAGGCCGGCGACCGCCCCGAGCTCACCGAGGCCAGCATCGTGGTCTCCGGTGGTCGCGGCGTCGGTTCGGCCGAGTCGTTCGAGGTCGTGGAGAAGCTCGCCGACACCCTCGGTGCCGCTGTGGGTGCTTCGCGTGCCGCGGTGGACTCGGGTTACTACCCGCACCAGTTCCAGGTCGGCCAGACCGGTAAGACCGTGTCGCCGCAGCTCTACATCGCCCTGGGCATTTCCGGCGCGATCCAGCACCGGGCGGGCATGCAGACGTCCAAGACGATCGTCGCGGTGAACAAGGACCCGGAGGCGCCGATCTTCGAGATCGCCGACTACGGCGTCGTGGGCGACCTGTTCAAGGTCGCCCCGCAGCTCACCGAAGAGGTCACCAAGCGCAAGGGCTGACCCCTGACGCGACGAAGGCGGGCCGTGCTCACCGAGCGCGGCCCGCCTTCGTCGCTGTCGCAACCCTCTGCCCTATTGATTTCATTCACGACTGAAGCCCGTCAACGACATCAACGGCCGTAGGGAACCGACACCTCGGGGACACCTACCGACAGGCCACTCCAACACCCGTCGAATCCGTGCAAGGAGCCGACTTCGGGACACATCGGGACACCCCGCCCGACGAGTCCCCGCACACCGCCACTACACGCTTTCGCAGTTCACAACGCATCCAGCCCTGTCCCAGCACGGTGTCCCTGATGGACTAGCGCCGGGACGGATGGGACAGCAAAAAGCCCCCTACTTCAACCGATTTAAGGAAGCCGAAGCCGTGTGGTTAGTGCGCAACTCCCTCGGACACTCTTTTACCCCACGGATCTTTTAGATCCGTGATCAGGGATCATCATCACTGAAGGCTGTTCTGCTCTCCCAGGACTTGGGGATGGGGTTCATCTCGAGTCCTAGGGGCATCTGGCCAGGTGTGGCCATCGGCCCTCCGGTTGCGTGGCGTGGTGTCGGCTTGAGCTCCCAGCTTCCGTGACCGCACACCACTTCCAGCCCGCTGCTGGACAGATACTCACCGAGCTCAGGCCCCGCAGCACCCTCGGGTAGTTCCCACCCTTGCTGGCGGAGCAACCCGGGTAGGACATCGCGAATATGGTCCTCACGGACGTAGACGTTGCGGGGTGCCTCCTCCGGCCTCGGTGTGGCGGTGGTGTAACCATGGCGGCAGCGATAGCCCGCACGTCCGTGGACCCAGTGCGCATCCATCCGACGACCGCACTCACCGCAGACCACCAACCCCGCCAACACGTACTCGCGTGTGTCACCGGTCTGGGTAGGTCGCGCTGCCCGTACCCGCTGAACGGCGATAAACGTCGCCTCATCAACCAGCGGCGTATGAGCCAACCGCTCGGATACTTCCCAGTCGTTCACCGAGTTCGACCACACCGGCCCCGAGCCGCGGCCGCTTGCCCGTCCCCCGGCGCCGTGGCCCCTTGTGGTCTGCCGGTTCCAGACCTGCCGACCCGTATACCGCGGATTCTCCAGAATCCCCCCAACAGTGCGGGCGATCCACCGCTCCCCCACCCGGTGCCGATTCCGGGCCTGATCCGCATCGGACGGACACGGCACACCACGCTCGTTGAGCTCCCGCGCCAACGACGCCACCGACCGACCACGCGCCCTCTCGGTAAACATCCACCGCACCCACGGCGCGGTCTCCGGATCCGGCTCCAACACATGCACCCGCCTCCCCCACTGCGCATGCACCGCGTTCGGATGCGGCCCACCATCAGCCAACCGATACCCATACGGCGGGCGACCACCAAGAAAACGCCCCTGCGACCGCGCCTGGGCAGCCATCGCGGCCTTCACCCGATGCCGAGCCCGCACCACCTCACGCTGCGCCTGCGCACCCAACAACACCATCAACGCCTCAAGAACCGGACTGTCCAGCTCCACCGGCCCACCCGCCTCGGGCAACCACACCTGGACCCCTAACGCGTTCAGGTGGGCCACGACCTCCCGAAACTGCTCACCGTAGAAGGCACGCTCGTACTCCCCCACCACGATCGCATCGAACTCGCGGTCCCGATCCTCCGCTGCCGCTAGCAGTGCCGAGGCCGCCGGCCGATCCCACCATGACCACCTCCGTGACCGGCCCTCGTCAAAGTAGTCGGCCACGATCGCACCGACACCCTCGACTAACTCCTCAGCCACCGCCCGCTGCCACGCACGCGACGTCATCGAGTCTTGAAACTCACTGGTCGACATCCGCCCATAAAACGCAAACCGCACACCACCCACAGGCTCCGCCACCGAGCGCAGCCCACGACGACGGCCTGCCACAGCATCCACAAAACCCGAACCACTCAACCCACCCATCTCGGCTCCCTTCCTCCCTCGAAGCCGAGACACACAAAGCACCCACCCATGACAACGAACCACCCCATCTCCACCCGAACAGACCAGCCCGGACATCGATGGCAGGAGCGTCAAGGTCGAACCTGAGGCCTTGAGCGTGCCGCTGGGGCGACGGTCGTTCGACCGTCGCCCTGTTCAGCGATTCCTCCACGCTCACCGCGGACGAACGCACCGCAGAAGAGACGCCAAAGGTCAAGCGGTTCTTTCCCCGACAACACAACCGGCACGCGCCTGCCTACCGCTACCCCTGCGCGTGAGCTCCAGCGCAAGGCGAAGCGCCAGGCCGGCACCGAGCATGCCTATCAGACGACCGAGCTCGATCGCACCGCCGTTGGCGTTCCACCTTGTCCTCGTCAACGCCCAGAACCCGGGTGGAGGCTGCCACCGACAAACGCGTCCGCAACGCCACACCAGTCAGCGTCGGCTGTGACGACCGGCTGGCGCCCGCCCGGGCCGACTTCGGGTTCCTCTCCCCGACTGTCGGGAGCCAGCGCACCTGCACACCCCGCCAGCAACACGGCCACGATCGGAACAGCTGCTCGTCGCGCGGCCGCGGTCGGCTCTCACATCGAGGTCAGATTCGGCGATACCTCTCACCTCACTCGTCCAGCCCCGGCCTCACGACACATTCCCGCCACCGATCCCGCGGAGATCAACGCCGCGCATTGAACGGGGTGATCCCGAAGGGATCAGCCTCCTCGGCGCTCTACGGGTACACGATTCGGCTCGTTCCCTGCCGCCGCATCGCCTTCGTTCAGCTGCTCCATCACCCAGCTGATGGAGCAGTTGATCTCCAACCTGTCCAGACCCACATTGGCAGCGGAGTGAAGTCTCCGCCTTGACGAGACTTGACTCCGCTGCGAATCCGGGAGATTGCGCCACACCTAGTTCTGGAGCCAGCACACCGTTCAAGCGGACGAGCCACATGGGTGCAGCGCACGGTGGTTCGCCGTCAGACCTTGGTCGTACGGCCTGCAGGCTCGGCGGCAAGGAGGAGCCGATCAGGATCGATTTGCCGGCGGATGAGCCGCAGCGCCTCCGCACTCGGGGGCTCGGTGATTCCCACGTCGTCAGCGAGGTCCGGTGTGAAGCCCATATTCGCCAGGACATCCTCCACGGCGAATCCTGGATGGACAGTCCTCAATCGCATCCGCCGCGTCGTCGGCACGAAGTCGAAGGTGGCCATGTCCGTGATTACCAGCTCAGGGCCGCCAGGGTTCAGACCGGCTTCCGTGCGCGTTGATTCGCCGTCCAGGTGGCCGACGCCCGTGATGAAGTCGACCTTCTCAACGAAGGTTCGCTGCTTCTGATCGACCAGGATGATCGTCCGCTTGGCGAAAGCCTGGTGTTCCGGCAGCGCAAGAGCGCCCACGAGGCGTCGTTTCCCGCTCTGAGTACCGACCTCCGTGATGTTGAGGTTTCCGTACCGATCGACCTGCGCGCCGGAGACAAATGCCAAATCGACTCCTCCGCGCAACAACGCCTCAATATTGTCAATGGCATCGATGAAGCCCAGGGCAGGTACATCGTAGGCCGTTGAGTCATTCCACCTCGGCGGAAGTACGTCGAGCTGCGGGTTGATCACCGGCCCGATCTGAATGTTGAAATGCGGCGCGCTGGTCAGCTGAGCAAGCCGGCTGGCGACGAGTGGGATTCCAGCCGCAAGGCTGAACGCACGGCCGCTGCTGCCGACGCCCACGAAGCCCATCTCGTCGTCGCGCATCTGCCGAGCCAGTATTGCGACGGCGAGTTCGTTCGGCGTGTACTCAAGAACGTCCTGGTCCACCATTATCATGCCTCGTTCGGGTAGAGAAGCGCCGCGAATCGGGCCGGCTCCGTGGCGCGCTCGAGGTACTGGGCGTGTGAATGTGCTGTGTGGACGTAGCGTTCCAGCCACACAGCGAATGTCTCTGGTGTCGTAGCGGCTTCGAGGTACTCCCGGAGCGCCGCGGTGTCTGGCTCGTAGAAGGCATCGCAGTTTCCTGGGTGGGCCCCCGCTGGAACTTCCACGACAGCGTCCACCCAGTGGTGCGGGATGTACGTCGCATGGGGCCGTTTTACGATTTCCGCATGTGAGACGAGTTCTTCCACCGTCACGATCACGGTGTCTGCGGCACCTGCGATGAGCACATCGATCGAGTCGCGGTTGTGGCGAACTGGAACCTGGACGTTGCCGGAGGAGTCCGAGTAGTAGCCGTGCAGGATCGCAACATCAGCTTTGGCGGGGCGGACGACCGGTACAGGCTTGCCTGTGAACGGGTCGTTGACTATCGCGACATCAGGAGAGTGTTGGATGTCTGTACCCGTCAGAACGGGCGCGGGCGCGAACGGATGCCCCTGCGATGCAGCACGGAAACGTGCGATCATCGAGCTTTCGGTGAAATCGCCAATCTCGATGGTTTCGGATTCCCAAGCTCGACGGATATTCGGTGCGCCGCCAAGAGGGCCGAGGCCCTGGTACGCGGACTCAATACGGCGGACGCAACCGGCCCCGACCAATAGGTCGAAATCGATGCCACCGAGCCAGGCCTGCAGGGTGAGGTCGCGGCGTCCTTGCCGGACGATTTCCCGGATGAGCGCCATGGGGTGCCGGCGCAGGATTGAGCCGCCAATGCCGACAGTGGCTCCGTCCTGGATGAGCGCTGCGGCCTCGCTCAGTGATGTGGTCTTGTCCCTCACGCCGAGGACCTCCTGTCGTGAACGTCCGAAGCGGACGGAATGAGGACGCGACACGGATCCACCTTCTCGCGCAAGACGTGGATTTCCTCGTCGGTCGGCAACTTGGTTTCGGGTGCTTCGTCGAGGCCTTGCAGCGAGAAGCCAGTGGCCGCCGCGATGTCCTCGCGGGTGACTCCGGGATTGATCGATCGAACCCGCATGCCCCGGTCCGGGGTGTCGAAATCGAAGATCCCGAGCGGCGTGATCACCAACTCCGGTCCGGTGTCGGGCAGCCCGAACTCGTCCCGTCCGGCTGCACCGCCGATATGTCCCACGCCCGAGACGTAATCGACTTGCTCGACGAACGTCCTGGTGTCGTGTCTGGGCAGCATGATCACCTCACGGCCGAAGAGGGTGAAGTGCTCCGGCTGCAGGATGGGGCCGACAAGGCGGACCTTCGGGTTCTGTTTGGGGCCGATGCAGACGCTGTTGAGTGATCCAGTGCGATCGACTTGCACTCCGGAGCTGAACCCGAAGTCGATGTCTCCACGCTTGTAGGAGATGAACGCCGGGTAGTCGGTGAGCTGCGCTTCCGAGGGTAGCTCCAACAGTTCGTTAGCGAACTCCATGTCCGGCAGCCGCCGGAGCTGTGTGAGGTCGGGGTTCACAGACCACCCCGCCAGCAGCAACGTCAAGTTGGGAGCATGGGTGGCCCGTGCGAACCCCATTGCCGCGGCGGGGATGCAGGTACCGTAGAGCACCGCCTCGTTACCGGTGGTCAGACCGGTGAAACCAACGTCGCCGTCGCGAAAGGTCTTGGCGAGAGCGATGGTCAGCGTTTCGTAGACGGAGAACCTGTTGTCGGTCATGAGCGGCTCCGACGTTGGAGGGCGAGCAGTCTGCCCAGGCCGACCTGGGCGAGGTAGTTGTCGTGGTCTTTCACACTGTGCACGGTGCGCTTGAGGTGGGACTCGAACGCCTCGTCGGTACGTCCGGATTCCACGAGCTCCTCGAACGCGGTCTCGTCGATGTCGTAGTAGCCGAGCATTGAGGTCGGGTGGGCTCCCCAGGGCGCCCACACGACGCCCTCGGTTCGGTAGGAGGGGATCTGGACGAGGTCTGGTCGACGTTGCAGGTAGGTCGTTTCGACGAGGCGTTCTGTGGTGAGGATCAGCCGTTCACACGCTCGGCTGGCAATGATGTCGACTCCCTGGGGCAGGAGCCGGTTGGATGGCACGAGCGCGTTGCCCCATTGGTCGGCCGCCGCCACGTGCAGCACCACAACGTCCGGATCCGCTGGCGGCACCGCGTGGAGTCGGCGTCCGGTGAGGGGACAAGTGAACGGAACGATCTCGTCGTTGCCCTCGAGCAGCGACGATCCACCAAGGTAGGAAACCGGCAGGAACGTGGCGTTGTCCTGGCTTGCCCGCAGACGGTCGAAGGTCATGTTCTCGCTGTAGTCGACGATCTTCACCCGGCCGCTTTCGACGAGGTGCCGGACGCGTCGTGCGAGCCCGAACTTCTCCAACCCTACGTAGGAGGTCTCGATGGCCTCCAGGCATCCAGCGCCTGCGAGAACTTCGGCCTCAGGCCCGTTCGTCGTCCCGATCAGCGTGAGCCCACGTCGGTTCTGGCGGACGAGTTCGCGGACGAACGCCATCGGCCGGTTGTAGATGCCGAAGCCGCCCAGTGCGACCCGCATCCCGTCTTCGATGCGCGTGACAGCCTCTTCCATGGAGAGCTGCTTGTTCTGACGTTGCGGGTTCGTTGTGGTCATCGGGTGCTTTCCTCTGTCGACTTCGCGGTAGTAGAAGCCGGTTGGGGCAGCCACTGTTTCAGGACCTCGTCGGTGTGCTGGCCGAGTGTCGGCGGTGCCAGACGGACAGCCCCGGGGGTTCGGGAGAAGTGTGGGACCACCCCGGGAACCTGAATGTGTCCGAGTGTTGAGTGCTGCACATCGGCCAAGTGGCCCCGGTGCCGGAGCTGTTCATTGCGCGTCGCCTCCCCCACGTCAGCCACGCGTCCGGCGGGGACACCGACCTCGGCCAGGGCCTTGAGGAGTTCATCGGTGGTCAGGCTCGTTGTCCACTCGGTCACCGACTTGCTGATGGCGGCCCGGTTCTGCATCCGGTCATCGCCGGTGGCGAACCGCGGATCCGCGGCGAGGTCGGGCCGCGCCATGGCCTCGATCAGCCGGGCGAAGTGCGTGTCGTTGCCAGCGACGAATTGCACCCATCCGTCGGAGGTCTGGAAGGTTCCGCCAGGAGAGCCGTAGCGGTCTTCGCCACCGATGCGGCCCATCGTGGTTCCTTCAAGCAGGTATTCCATCGGGCCGGTCATCAACATGGCGTAGGCGGTGTCGAGCAACGCCAAATCGATGACCTGGCCGAGCCCCGATGTGCGCCGCTCGTAGAGCGCGGCGAGCGTCGCCGCGCAGGCCTGCATTCCTGTGGAGTAGTCAACGGGGTAGGTCCCGGACGGGGTCGGTGGCCCGTCCGGAAATCCGGTGATGCTCATCAGCCCGGACTCGGCTTGCGCAATCGCGTCGAAGCAGGGGTGCTGCGAATGCGGACCGTCCTGACCGAACCCTGAGATGCGCGTAATGACCAGTTTCGGGTTCACCTCGTGCAGTACCGAGGGGGCCAGTCCCATCTTCTCCAACGTCCCCGGGCGAAAATTCTCAACGAGGACGTCGGCCTTGGTCGCAAGGTCCAGAAGCGTCTGCTGGTCATCAGGTGATCGGAAATCGAGTTCGACGCTGCGCTTGTTCCGGTTGAAGGTCAGTACGTAGTAGCTCTCGCCATCAACCCGCGGCTGCATCGCGCGCGACTCGTCACCCGAGCCCCGCTTCTCGACCTTGATCACGTCAGCACCCATGTCAGCGAGCATGACAGTGCAGTACGGACCTGCGATGAACCGCGACAGGTCGAGGACCCGGATTCCGGCGAGGGGTCCCGCCGTCGTGTGTTCGCTGCTCATCTTCACCTCTCTCGTGCGTCTTGGGCGGTGTTTGCGGCGAGATTGGGTTTGCCTGCCTGCTCGTCGTCCGCTGCGAGCAGCTCAGCAGCGTCCTGTTCGGCGTCGAACTGCTTCTCGACGTTCTTGGGCACTGAATAAGCGGCGGCGCTGCAAACCAGGCAGAGGATGCTGATGTACCCGGCCACTGCTCCGATGCCGGCGAACTTCAACAAAGCAGTGCTCACCAGCGGTGTGATGCCGCCGCCGATCACTCCGCCCAGCTGCGACCCGATGGAGGCACCGCTGACTCGAACGCGGGCGTCGAACAACTCGCAGAACAGCGCGGCTTGCGGGCCGTACTGCATGTCCCGAGTCGTGTTGATCACCAGCACGTAGGCGAGGATGACCCCCGCGAGGGTCGCGGTCTGCATGAGGCCGAAGAAGGCCCAGATCATCGGGATCGAGCCCACAGCGCCGAGCAGGTACACGCCGCGGCGGCCGATCCGGTCGGACAGGTAGCCGAAGCCGGGCAGCGAGATGACCGTCAGCGCCGACGAGATCATGATGGCGGTCAGCACGGTCGTGCGGCTCATATCGAGCGTTTCGACGGCGTAGGACAGCGCGAACACGCTCACCGCGTAGTAGGTCGCGGTCTCCGACAGGCGCAATCCCATCGCCCGCAGTACCGAGCCCTTGTAGTTCTTGACGATGTCGAGCAGCGGGATTGGCGTCGGCGTGCTCTTGGTTTCCGACCGGGCCAGTTCGAACGACGCGGTCTCGGTGATGCTGAGCCGGATGAACATGCCTACGACTACCAGCCCTGCACTGAGCAGGAACGGGATCCGCCAGCCCCACGACATGAAGCTTTCTTCAGGCATGAGCGACACGAGCGCGAAGACACCGGTCGACAGCAGCAAACCAATCGGCGAACCGACCTGGGGCCAGGATCCGTACAGCCCGCGTTTGCGGCGAGGTGCGTGCTCGACCGCGATGGCGACGGCACCACCCCACTCCCCGCCGACTGCGAATCCCTGGATGATCCGCAGCGTCACGAGCAGGATCGGTGCCCACACCCCCGCCATGGCATAGGTCGGCAACACGCCGATCAGCATCGTCCCCACACCCATGATCACCAGGGTGATCACCAGCATCGACTTGCGGCCGATTCGGTCTCCCATGTGACCGAAGATCACCGCCCCGAACGGTCTCGCGATGAAGCCGACGGCGAACGTCGCGAAGGAGGCGAGGGAGGCCACGAAGGGGTCGGAGTCGGGAAAGAAGAGGTGGTTGAACACCAGCGCAGACGCGGTCCCGAAGAGAAAGAAGTCGTACCACTCGATGGCTGTGCCGACGAAGCTGGCCGCCGCGACCTTCCTGCTGTGCCGTCTGGACCGCTCAGGTTGCGCCGGGAGGGCGCTGCTTTGAGACCTCACCATTGTCTTCTCCAGTCGGTGGGCGGCACCGTCGCCGCCTTGTCCTTGTACGGGAAACGGGTCCGGTCAGGAGGAGCGTGGGGCTGCGCTTCAACGGACTCGAGATCCAACCCGGATTGCAAAAAGTTATCGCCAGGCGGACACTCAGTCCACGACGACTGACACTGTTTACCATGACCCGGACATCTAGTCCACACAATGGCTACACTCTGATTCGGCGCCGCCCCCGCCCACCCCGCCTGGATTGAGGCCTCGGCCTCAGGCCGCGATGGGCTTCAGAGGCGCCACGCTGGCAGTGTCCGTGTGGTAGAACATAAGTCCGCTGAATGGGAGGTGGGCGATGGTTGAACCACCGACGCCAGCCGGATCCGGTGCCGGTATGGGCTTGATTGTGAAAGCGACTTCGGTCCTGCGTGCGCTTGCGACCGCCGGCGAGATGTCAGTGAACCAGCTGGCCGAGGCCACCGGCGAACCCGCGAGTTCCCTCTACCGCCTACTCAGTTCGCTGGAGGCCCTTGGCTGGGTGGAACCCGGCTCGAAGCGCGGACGCACCCGACTGGGCCCGGCCATGGTCCGGCTCGGATATTCCATCGAGGCCGACCTCAACGTGCGCGATGCCGCCCGCGGGGAACTCCGGAGGATTCAGCAGGCGACCGGACAAACCGCACTCCTGTGCGTCCGGGACGCCGGTCGGGCGGTATGCATGGAACGCGTGGAGGGGTCGCACATCCGGATCGGCCGCCTCAAGCTTGGCGACTCCGTGGCACCGACCGAAAGCATCGTCGGCCGAGCGATCTTCGCCTTCGAGCCGCGGCTGGTCGCCGATCAGCCGGCCGAGCTCCGGGCGATGCTGGAGCGCGTTGCCGAGGCCGGTTTCGCAGTCGAACGAGACGATCTCGAGCCAGGCGTCGGAGGAGTCGCCGTGCCGGTTTTTGATTATCGCCGCTGCGTCGTGGGCTCGATCTCGGTCCTTGGCCTCGCCGAGGAACTTTTCGAAGGCGCGTTCGATGCTGTCGACATCGTGCAGCGAGCCGCCCGAACGGTCAGTACCGGGCTTGGGATGGGCGTGCTCGAAGCCGCGAACGGCAAAGCAGACCGAGGCCACGATCCCGCGGTGAGCCAGGCAGGAGACAACTGATGGCTACTCGGGTTCCTACGGTTCTTTCGAATAGCGCGGGGGTGCTCGACATCCTTTCCGAACGGTCCCCGATGTCGGTGGCCGAGATCGCTCAAACTCTCGAACTCCCCAGGCCAAGTACCTACCGCATCGTGGAGTCCATGCAGGCGGTCGGCCTTCTGACTGCCGACGACGATGGCCGCTACATGCTGTCCAGCCTTTTCATGGTGCTTGGGGACGCAGCGCGTACTGCCGTGCCCGAAGTCGTGGCGGCACGCCCGGCCATGCGAACGCTGGCCGAGACCGGGCTCACCGTCTACGTGTGCACGGCACGCGCTGGCTCTGTGCGATGCCTCGACTGGATCCCTTCGAGACACCTAAGTCTGCTGCAGCTCACTCCCGGCGGAACCTTGCCGTTGCATGCCGGCGCGACCTCACGCGCCATTCTCGCCTTCGACGACGAACTCAGGGCGAGCGTGCTCAAGCAGCAGGAGTGGACCAAATTCACCTCCCGCACACTGCAGACCGCCGAAGCCATAGACCTCGACGCCGCAGCCACCCGCGAGCGCGGTTACTCGATTTCCGACGAAGACGTGACTCCGGGCGTCGCGGCAATCGGGGTACCCGTGTTCGACCGGCGCGGTCACCTCCGCGCGGCGCTGTCGGTAGCAGGCCTGAGGGACGACGTGATGGGCCAAGAGATGCGATCAAGCGAGCTGCTCCTTCGAGCCGCACGATCGATCACCTCACGACTGGACTGATGACGGATGAGCTCACAAAAACCCAGCGAAGAAGGTGTCGGGGCTGCTGAAGGGATGTGTGACACCTTTGATCGCTTGTTGAAGTGCAAGCTGGAA